>NZ_JBEXDB010000019.1:0-183961 GCF_040605575.1 Streptomyces sp. NPDC005566
AACGACGCCGTCTCCGACGTGAACCGGTCACCCGTCAACTGCATACCATCACCCGAGTCACCCGCGAAGCGAATGATCACCCGGTCCAGACGGCGAATTTCCTTCTCAGCGGCGCCCGGTCGATCTGACTGGGGGGCGCGTTGCTCCCCGACGACAGCCTCATTGGCCTCATCGGTCTTTCCGGCTGGGCTACTGACCTGGCTGGTCACTGAACTGGACCTCCCTCGGGGCGGCGGCTCGGGACCGGCCGGCCCGCCGGCGGTCCAGGCCCCACCCTACTTCTGTAAGGGTCGCCTTCCTTGGACCGATCATATGGTGGACGCGTTTTCGGGAAACGGATTCGTCACGCTTTGCCATATTTCTCGGACCCCCCAGCCATCGGATGAACGCTCTCGGCACTCATCCTTTCGTTCCAGGCCTGGGATTTCGCTCCACTGCCACTACATCGTCGGATCACTACGACTTGAGATAGGTGAGAACAGCCAGAACGCGCCGGTGATCTCCATCACTGGGTGACAGCCCCAGTTTCTGGAAGATGTTGCTGACGTGCTTCTCCACGGCACCGTCGCTGACCACCAGCTGTTTGGCCACCGCCGAATTCGTCCGCCCCTCCGCCATCAGGCCGAGGACCTCCCGCTCGCGCGGAGTGAGCCCCGCCAGCACGTCCTGCTTACGGCTCCGGCCCAGCAGCTGCGCCACCACCTCGGGGTCCAGCGCGGTCCCGCCCTGGGCCACCCGCACCACGGCGTCCACGAACTCCCTGACCTCGGCGACCCGGTCCTTCAGCAGGTAACCCACCCCCCGGCTGCTGCCGGCCAGCAGCTCGGTGGCGTACTGCTCCTCGACGTACTGCGAGAGGACCAGCACCCCGATGTCCGGGTACTCCTTGCGCAGCCGCACCGCGGCCCGCACCCCCTCGTCGGTGTGGGTCGGCGGCATCCGCACATCGGCGACCACCACATCGGGCAGCGCATCCAGCGCGGCGAGATCGCTCACGGTCTTGATCAGCGCCTCGGCATCCCCCACCCCCGCGACGACGTCGTGCCCGAGATCGGTCAGAAGCCGGGTGAGTCCCTCCCGAAGCAGTACCGAGTCCTCGGCGATGACAACCCGCACTCGTTCCTCCACGACGCTGTGTCCCCCACTGTCCATGTCCAACGTTTGATGGTGATCCGTGTGTACGCCGCCGTACGCGCCGTGCCCGCGACCGCAAGCATCCCAGGATCGGCGCCCCGACGGGCCGTACAAGCAGCTTTCGTCCGCCGCACGCCCAGCACAGCGCCCCGGGTCGCCTTCGAGGCGGCCGGGGCGCTGCGTGGAGGGGCTCGGTGCGTCGCGGGAAACTCTCAGCCCCGCCAGGGCAGCTCGGCCGTGACCGTCGTCGGGCCGCCGGCGGGGGAGTCCACGACGAGGATGCCGTCGACCGCGTCCAGCCGCTCGGTCAGACCCGCCAGACCGCTCCCCGACGTGAGATCGGCCCCGCCGCGCCCGTTGTCCGTCACCTGGAGCATCAGCCGGTCCGCGGCGCGCCACACATCGACCCCCGCACGGGTGGCCCGCGCATGCTTGCTGACGTTCTGGAGGAGCTCGGACACCGTGAAGTACGCGATGCCCTCGATGGCCTGGGCGGGCCGCGACTCCAGGTCCACCGAGACGTTCACGGGGACGGTGCAGCGGGAGGCGATGGCGGAGAGGGCCGCGTCCAGGCCGCGGTCGGTGAGGACGGCGGGGTGGATGCCGCGGGCGAGGTCGCGGAGTTCCTGGAGGGCGACCTTCACCTCGCCGTGGGCCTCGTCGACCATGCGGGCGGCTGCTTCGGGGTCGGCGGTCAGTTTCTCCTTGGCGAGGCCGAGGTCCATGGCGAGGGCGACGAGGCGGGCCTGGGCGCCGTCGTGGAGGTCGCGTTCGATGCGGCGCAGGTCCGCGGCGGCCGTGTCCACGACCACCCCGCGGTCCGACTCCAGCTCCGAGACCCGGGACGCCAGCCGCGAAGGGCCGAGCAGACCGCCGACCATCACCCGGTCCACGGACGCCAGCCCACGGATGATCCACGGCGTGACGAGGACGAGGACCAGACCGAGACCGCTGGTGACCGCCATCTCGAAGGCGGAGTCGAGGTAGACCCGATGGGTGCTGTCGCCGTACAGCTGGATGCCGTCGACGCCCGCGTACGCCGGGAAGACCCAGCGCCACAGCGGATAGGTGAACATGGCCCACCCGTACGTCCAGAACGTCACCGAGACGATGAAGGCGAACAGGGCCCACGGGAAGTGCAGCAGCGCGTAGAGCAGATGCCGCCAGGACACCCCGCTCTTCAGTACCGCGCCGACCCAGGACATCAGGCCGCCCGTCCTCCCCCGTACCGGCGCGGGATCGGCCACCTCCAGCTTCAGCAACCGGCGGGCCCGGACACGCTCCATCGCGCCGAAGCCGCGGCACATGACCAGGGCCGCGGCGAGAATCGGAATGCCGAGGAACGTGATCAGCATGCCCAGGCCGAGCGACGTCATCGTGATCGCGAAACTGAACAGCACCACGCTGATCGGCAGGCTCAGTACCAGATAGGCCAGCTCGCGCCACGTCCGCGCCTCGAAGGGCGCGCGCAGCGCCGCCGGGAAGAAGTGCTTCTCCGGGGGGTGGCCGCCCGATCCGGCACCGGGCCGGTCGTGGTCCCGTGTGGCCGGTCCGTATGCCGTGGCCATCAGTGGCGTCCGTCCGTTTCTTCTGGGCGGGAGCTTCCCGCGTGCCGGTACAACGGCTGTCATCTCAAGACTGCTGCGCCGAGGGGATCCGCACCATGAGGACGGTCTCCGTATCCGGCCGGGGGTTTTCCCCACCCCTCACACTCGCGGAACACCGTCAGACGGTCTTCGGCGCGGCGTCAGCACGGTCGCGCCAGGGCAGCTCCGCAGTGACCGTCGTGGGCCCGCCCTCCGGAGAGTCCAGCACGAACAGCCCGTCGACCGCGCCCAGCCGCTCCGCGAGCCCGGCCATGCCGGTGCCGCCGTCCAGCCGCGCACCGCCGACCCCGTCGTCCGTCACCTGGATCAGCAGCCGCTCCTGCGAGCGCCACACCTCGACGGACGCCGACCGGGCGCGGCTGTGCTTGCTGACGTTCTGGAGGAGCTCGGACACCGTGAAGTACGCGATGCCCTCGATGGCCTCCGCAGGCCGGCCGGGCAGCTCCACCGAGACGTTCACGGGGACGGTGCAGCGGGAGGCGATGGCGGAGAGGGCCGCGTCCAGGCCGCGGTCGGTGAGGACGGCGGGGTGGATGCCGCGGGCGAGGTCGCGGAGTTCCTGGAGGGCGACCTTCACCTCGCCGTGGGCCTCGTCGACCATGCGGGCGGCTGCTTCGGGGTCGGCGGTCAGTTTCTCCTTGGCGAGGCCGAGGTCCATGGCGAGGGCGACGAGGCGGGCCTGGGCGCCGTCGTGGAGGTCGCGTTCGATGCGGCGCAGGTCCGCGGCGGCCGTGTCCACGACCACCCCGCGGTCCGACTCCAGCTCGGCGATCCGGGCCTCCAGCTCGTCGGAGGGGGAGAGGAGCCCCCGCACCATCGCCCGGTCCGCGTTCGTCAGCCCCCGTGCGATGAAGGGAAGCACCGGCCAGAGCACGAACAGACTCACCAGCGCCACGGCGAACGTCGCCACACCCCACGGCAGCCGCATGAACGAGAACAGCAACGCCCGCCAGCCCACCGGGTCCTTCAGCCCCGACCACAGCCAGGAGAAGAAACCCTGCTCGCCGCGACTGCGCGCCATCGGACTCGGCTCGTCGATCCGCACCCCGAGCATCCCCCGCGCACGGCCCCGCTCCGCCCGGCCGAGCCCGCGCGCCCCCTGCAGCCCGAGGGCGAGCAACGGCAGACCGACCACGGTGACGGAAAGCCCCACGCCCACACCGATCAGGAACACGGTGTAGACGAATCCGGCAACGGCCATCGGAAGGTTGGCCAGGAGATACGCGATCTCCTTCCACGTCTGCCGGTCGAAGGCGAAGCGCGCGGGCGGCGGCCGGTCGTTGTCCGGCAGGGAGGGGCTCATGGTCATACGCCCAGCCTGCCGGGCGGAACCCGCGCACGCCATGGGGTTCGTGGGTGGGACGAAGTAGGGATAACCCCACCACTTGTCCGACGCGGCTGCTTACCCTCTCTTTAACAGGGCCTAGACTCCCGTGCGTACAGACGTCGGACAGCTGAGGGAGCGAGGGGCGGACGTGGCGGACGTGCCGGGACCGACCGTTCTCGCGTCGGACTACTTCCAGAGCTACTCAGTGGTCGGACTGCTCGCCCTGGTCGGCGTGCTGTTCGTCGCCGTCGCCTTCGGGGCCGGCCGACTGCTGAGGCCCGTGGTCCCGACGCCGGAGAAACTTCTCACCTACGAGTGCGGCGTGGACCCCGTGGGGGAGGGCTGGGCCCACACCCAGGTCCGCTACTACGTCTACGCCTTCCTGTACGTGATCTTCGCCGTCGACTCCATCTTCCTGTTCCCGTGGGCAACGGTGTTCGCGGCACCCGGATACGGTGCGACGACGCTGGTGGAAATGTTCATCTTCCTCGGTTTCCTGGCCGTAGGACTGCTCTACGCATGGAAGAAGGGCGTCCTCGAATGGGCGTGACGAGCCGGCCGAACCCAGAACCTCCCGTTCCGTTGCCCGATCCGACGCTGCTGCCCGAGCCGAAGAGGCTCGGTGTGCTGTCCCGGCTCGCGCCCGAACCGATGAAGGTGGTCCTCAACTGGGGCCGCCGCTACAGCCTCTGGGTCTTCAACTTCGGACTCGCCTGCTGCGCCATCGAGTTCATCGCCGCCTCCATGGCACGCCACGACTTCATCAGGCTCGGCGTGATCCCGTTCGCCCCCGGCCCGCGGCAGGCCGACCTCATGATCGTGTCCGGCACCGTGACGGACAAGATGGCCCCGGCGGTGAAGCGGCTCTACGAGCAGATGCCCGAACCGAAGTACGTCATCTCCTTCGGCGCCTGCTCCAACTGCGGCGGCCCCTACTGGGATTCGTACTCCGTGACGAAGGGCGTCGACCAGATCATCCCCGTCGACGTGTACGTACCCGGCTGCCCGCCCCGGCCCGAAGCCCTCCTCCAGGGCATTCTCAAGCTCCAGGAGAAGATCGCCCGCGAGTCGCTCGCCGAGCGGTACGCCACCGAGGACACCGCCCGCCCCTCGACCGCCGCGCTGCGCAGCGGTCTCGTCGCCGCCCCGAAGACACCGGGGGAGGAGCAGAAGTGACCGCCGCGGACACGTACGACCGGCTGCCGGACGCCGTCACCGACATCTTCGGCGAGGACGCCACGGCTGCGTACGCGTACGACCTGCTGACCGTCGACGTTCCCGCCTCCTCCTGGATCGCCGCCCTCGAAACGGCCCGCGACGAACTGGGCTGCGGCTACTTCGACTGGCTGAGCGCGGTCGACGAGCCGGGCACCGGCTTCCTCGTCTGCGCCCACGTCGCCGCTCCGAGCAGCGGTCGGGTCCGGCGCCTGCTGGTCCGTACGACCGTCCCGCACGAGGCCCCCGCGCTGCCCAGCGCGATCGACGTGTACGCGGGCGCGGCCTGGCACGAGCGCGAGACGTACGAGATGTTCGGCGTCCGCTTCGAGGACCACCCGCATCTGGTTCCGCTGCTGCTGCCCGAGGGCTTCGAAGGCCACCCGCTGCGGAAGGACTTCGTCCTGGCCGCCCGGGTCGCCAAGGCCTGGCCGGGCGCGAAGGAGCCGGGCGAGTCCGAACACGGCGGACCCAAGCGGCGCACGATGCTGCCGCCGGGCGTCCCCGACCCCAACGAGTGGGGCCCGCTCAAGGGCCAACTCCCGCCTGCCCCGGCCCGTCCGGCCAGGGGCGCCCGGGCGGCGGGCGACCGTCCTGTACGCCGGGCCCGCACCGCGAGCGAAGGCTCGGCGGCGCAGCGCCCTGCGGCGCCGGATGCCACGGCGCCGGACGCCACGGCGGGTGCCACAGCGCCGGATGCCACGGCGACCCCGCAGGCTGCGGCGTCGCGTCGGAGCCGCAGCGTCTCCCAGGGCTCGGCGAGCCAGTCCGCGGAGCCTGCCGCGCCGACCACCGAGCCCTCGCCTCCGGCGGCCGCGGGTGGGGAGGCCGCACCGCCTTCCGATGCCGCGCAGGCCCCGGCACCGCCGCAGGCCACCGAGGCGGGCGCGGCACCCGCACCGGCTGACGCCGGCCCCGCGGGCACCGAGCCGACGAGTACCCGTGCGCCCCGTGCTGTCCGCAGCACGGACGCACCCTGGCACCACGCACGCCCCGCCTTCGACGACGTCCCCTCCGGCGGCGCGACGGACTCACCCGAACCCGGCGCTACTGCGCCGGACGCCGGCCCCGCTCCGGAGGCTGCGCCGGACCAGGCCGCGGGGGCCGGGACCACCGGGGCCGAGGCGGCCGAGCCCGAGGCGGCCGAGCCCGAGGCCGGAGTCACCGAGCCCGAGCCCCAGCCCGAGCCCGGAGCCTCAGCGCTCGAGGCGGAGGGGGAATCCGGTGAGCGGCCCGAGCCGCCTTCGGCACCCGCTCCCGCGCCGCAGGGCGAATCCGGCGCTGGCTCCGAGCCCGAGTCGAGCCCCGAGCCTGGATCGAGCCCCGAGGCTGGGTCGAGCCCTGAGCCCGAGCCGGGTCCCGAGGCCGAGCGAGGCCCCGACCCCCAGTCAGACCCCAGAACAGACCGTCCCGCCGGAGGCGATACCGCGTGAACGACGTACTCGACGTCGCCCTCCGGCTCGTCATCGTCTTCGCCGTGTTCATGGTCGTCCCGCTCGTCGTGGGACAGGCCGAGCACAAGGTGATGGCCCATATGCAGGGCCGGCTCGGCCCGATGTACGCGGGCGGGTTCCACGGCTGGGCCCAGCTCGTCGCGGACGGCGTGAAGTTCGCGCAGAAGGAGGACGTGGTCCCGGCCGAGGCCGACCGCCGCGTCTTCCAGCTCGCCCCCGCCGTAGCCCTCCTCCCGTACCTCCTCGTGCTCGTCGCCATCCCGATCGGGCCCAGCGAGGGCGCGGTCGGCCAGGTCGTCGACGCGGGCATCTTCTTCGTGCTCGCCGTCATGGGCATCGGCGTACTCGGCTCACTCATGGCGGGCTGGGCCTCGGCCAACAAGTTCTCGCTCCTCGGCGGCCTCCGCACCGCCGCGCAGCTCCTCGCGTACGAACTGCCGATGCTGCTCGCCGCCGCCTCGGTGGCCATGGCTGCCGGCACCGTCTCGCTCCCCGGCATCCTGAACGCCTTCGAGTGGTGGTGGCTGCCCTGGCAGATCGTCGGGGCCCTGGTCTTCTTCGTGGCCGGACTCGCCGAACTCCAGCGTCCGCCGTTCGACATGCCGGTCGCCGACTCCGAGATCATCTTCGGTGCCTACACCGAGTACACGGGCCTGCGCTTCGCCCTGTTCCTGCTCGCCGAGTACGCCGGAATCGTCGTCCTGTGCGGTCTGACGACCGTCCTCTTCCTCGGCGGCTGGCACGGTCCGCTCGGTGCCGACGGGCTCGGCTGGCTCTGGACCCTGCTCAAGGTGGCAGTCCTCGCCTTCGTCGTCATCTGGCTCCGCGTCACCTATCCCCGTCTGCGCGAGGACCAGCTGCAGAAGCTCGCCTGGACCACGCTCATCCCCCTCGCTCTCGCGCAGATCGCGCTCACCGGCATCGTGAAGGTGGCGATCAACTAGTGCCTCCGATCCCCGGCTCAGGCCTGGCCAAGGGTCTCGCCGTCACCCTGCGGACCATGACGAAGCGCACGGTCACCGCCCAGTACCCGGACGTCCAGCCGGAACTGCCGCCCCGTACCCGCGGCGTGATCGGGCTGTTCGAGGAGAACTGCACCGTCTGCATGCTCTGCGCACGCGAGTGCCCCGACTGGTGCATCTACATCGACTCCCACAAGGAGACCGTGCCCGCTGCCGCCCCCGGTGGCCGCGAGCGCAGCCGTAACGTCCTCGACCGGTTCGCGATCGACTTCGCCCTCTGCATGTACTGCGGTATCTGCATCGAGGTGTGTCCTTTCGACGCACTCTTCTGGTCTCCGGAGTTCGAGTACGCCGAGACGGACATCCACGAACTCACCCACGAGCGCGACAAGCTCCGCGAATGGATGTGGACCGTGCCCGAGCCGCCCGCGCTCGACCCGGGAGCAGAGGAGCCGAAGGAGATCGCGGCCGCCCGCAAGACGGCGGAGAAGCTCCAGGCAGCCCAGGAAGCGGAACAGGCCGTCGCCGACCGGGCCACGGGACAGGACGCGCAGCCGGACGCGGAACAGAACGCGGCACCGGACGTCGAGCAGGGGGGACAGGCGTGACCCTCGCAGCGGCCGCCGGTCACCCCGGCTTCCTCTCCCCGACCGGCGTCGAGATCGCGTTCCTCCTCGTAGGACTCGCCACCTTCGGCGCGGCGCTCATCACCGTCACCACCAAGCAGCTCGTGCACGCCGCCCTCTGGCTCGTCGTGGCGCTCGGCGGTCTGGCCGTCGAGTACCTCCTGCTCACGGCCGAGTTCATCGCCTGGGTGCAGGTTCTGATCTACGTCGGCTCCATCGTCGTCCTCCTCCTGTTCGGGCTGATGCTCACCCGGGCCCCCATCGGCCACTCCCCGGATGCCGACTCGGGCAACCGATGGGTCGCCCTCGGTGTGGCCGTGGCCTCGGCAGCAGCCCTCGTCTGGGTCGTCGTGGACGCCTTCCGTACGACGTGGATCGACCTGGACGGACCGGCCCAGGGCTCCACGAAGGCGTCCGGCGAGTTCCTCTTCCGGCACTGGGTGCTGCCCTTCGAAGCGCTCTCCGTCCTCCTGCTCGCCGCCCTCGTCGGCGCGATCGTCCTGTCCCGCAAGGACCGAGAGGACAAGAGCTGATGCACCTCGCCTATCCCGCCGTGCTCGCCGTCCTCCTCTTCTGCACCGGGCTCTACGGAGTCCTCGCCCGCCGCAACGCGATCCTCGTACTGATGTCCGTCGAGCTGATGCTCAACGCCGTCAACCTCAACCTGGTCGCCTTCGACGTCTGGCTCCGGGACGCGCTCCACTCCGGCCAGGCCCTCACCCTCTTCACCATCGCCATCGCCGCAGCCGAGATCGGTATCGGCCTGGCGATCGTGCTGGCCGTCTACCGCAACCGGGGCAGCTCGGACGTCGACCGCCTCCGCGACACCGCGGAGACCGACGAGGCCGAGACACTCCCGGGCGACGAGGACACCGACGACGCCGCCCACGGCACCGCAACCCCGGCCACTGCTCCGGCAGGGAAGGCAAAGAAGGCAGAGGCCACCGCGTGACCACCACGACCCTCGCCGTCCTCGTCCCCCTCCTCCCGTTCCTGGGTGCTGCCGCCGGGCTCCTCCTCGGCAGGACCGGCTTCGCACGGCCCCTCGCCGTACTGCCGACGCTCGCCGCAGGCGTCATCGCCGTCGCCGTCGCCGTACGCCAGGGCGGCGGCCCGGCCATCACCGCCGCGACCGAACTCACCCCCACGGGCTCGGTCCCCATCGACCTCGCCCTGTACCTCGACGGCTTCGCCGTCCTCGTGGCCGTCCTCGTCGCCCTCGTCGCCACCTGTGTGCAGATCTACTCGACGGCCTATCTGCGCGACGATGCCCGCTACCCCTCCTACGCGGCCCTCGTCTCCCTCTTCACCTCCGCGATGCTGCTCGTCGTCTACTCCGGCGACCTGATGGTGCTCCTGGTCGGCTGGGAGATCATGGGCATCTGCTCGTACTTCCTGGTCGGCCACTACTGGGAGACGCCCGAAGCCCGCGCCGCCTCCCTCAAGGCCTTCCTCGTCACCAAGCTCGGCGACGTCCCCTTCCTCATCGGCCTGTTCGCACTCGCCGCGGACACCGGCACCTTCCGCATCACCGGCATCCTCGGCGCCGTCGCCAACGGCGGACTCGACCACCCCACCCTCATCGCCCTGCTGCTCCTCGCGGGCGTCGCGGGCAAGTCCGCGCAGTTCCCCCTGCACACCTGGCTGCCCGACGCGATGGCCGGCCCCACTCCGGTCTCCGCGCTCATCCACGCCGCGACGATGGTCGCCGCCGGTATCTACTTCGTGGCCCGGCTCCTCCCCGTCTTCGCCGAATCCGGCGCCGCCCTCGTCGTCCTCGCCGTGATGGCCGCCGTCACGATGATCGGCTCCGGGCTCGCCGCTCTGGCCCAGGACGACATCAAACGCGTTCTCGCCTACTCGACCATCGGGCAGCTCGGCTACATGTCCGGGGCCCTGGCCGTCGGCGACCGGGGTGCCGCCGTCTTCCACCTCATTTCGCACGGTGCGTTCAAAGCGGTCCTCTTCCTCGCCGCAGGCGTCGTCATCCACGCCGCGGGAACCAACTCACTGGCGGCCATGTCCCGCATGGGGGGCCTGACCAAGCGCATCCCCGACGCCTACTGGACGATGACCGTCGCCCTCCTCGCGCTCGCCGCCATCCCCCCGTTCGCCGGCTTCTTCTCCAAGGAAGCCGTACTCGTCGCCGCCGAGCACACCGCCCTCGGCGACCGTGACGTGGCGCCCGCTGCCGCAGGCTGGACGATCCTCGTCGCCGGGCTCCTCGCCGCCGTCCTTACCGCCGCCTACGCCACCCGCCTGTGGCTCCTCGCCTTCCGCGGACGCGGCACCGAGGTCCCCGACCACGGCAAGCAGCCCGTCGCGATGACCTCCGTGCTCTGGGTCCTCGCCGTCCCCACGATCGCCTTCGGCCTCACCGTGGGCGTCATCGCCGACTGGTTCGACGGACACAGCCTCACCCCGTCCCTCGTGACCGCCGTGCTCTCCACCGGGGTCGGCCTCGTCGGCGGCCTCGTCACCTACGGGGCCTGGCGCCACACCACGGCGATGGCCGACCGTCCCCCGGTCGGCGCGGTCGCCGCCCACCCCGACGCGGAACCCGCCCTGGTGGAGGTCGAGGCGATGACCTCGCACACCGCCGCCTACGGCACCATCGCGGACGCCCCCGACCCCTCGGACCCCGGCCGCCTCCTGCTCGGCCCACTCCACCGGCACGCTGTCACCGGCTTCCACCTCGACGCCCTGTACTCGAGGCTCTTTGTCCGCCCCGTCCAGGAAGCCGCCCGCCTCGTCCGCTTCCTGGACCGCGAGGTCGTCGACACGTACGTGCGCGCTTCGGGCAGCCTCGCCCGCGGGCTCGGCACCGTGGTCCGCCGCGCCCAGACCGGCAACGTGCAGACCTACCTCGGCGCGCTGCTCGCCGGATCCCTTGTCCTGGCGATCGCCGCCGTCGTCTTTGCCAACGTCAACGCCGGGGCGTGAACCGTGATCGATATCAGCGCATCCGTGATGCAGTTCCTTCTGGCGTTCATCGTCGTCGGCCCGCTCGTCGGCGCCGTCGCCGCGCTCCTGCCCGCCCCGCCCGGGCTCAAGGGCAGGAACCCCGACCAGGCCGTGCTCCGCCACGGCGTGACGGTGACCGGCGCCGTCCTCGTCGCCGCACTCGTCCTGGCCGCGGGCTTCGACCATGACCATCCGTCGAAGATGCAGGCCACCACGGACATCAGCTGGATCCCGGCACTCGACGTCCGGATCCACCTCGGCACCGACGGCATCTCGCTCCCCCTCCTCGTACTGACCGCGCTGCTGACCTTCCTCTGCGCGCTCTACAGCTACTTCAAGCTCCCCGCGGGCCCCTCCCCGAAGGCTTTCGTCGCTCTCGTCCTCGTCCTCGAGTCCGGCACCCTCGCGACCTTCGCCGTCCTCGACCTGCTGCTGTTCTTCCTGGCCTTCGAGATGGTCCTCATCCCGATGTACTTCCTCATCGCCCGCTGGGGCGGCGACCGGAAGCAGCCCGCCGCCTGGAAGTTCATCCTCTACACGCTGCTCGGCTCCGTACTCATGCTGCTGGGGCTGCTCCTCATCGGACTGAAGAGCGGCACCTTCGACATGGTGGCACTCGCCTCTGACAACGGCCGCGGCCTCACCGCGTCCGTGCAGGTCATCGCCGTACTCGCGATCGGTGTCGGCCTCGCGGTGAAGACCCCGATGTGGCCGCTGCACAGCTGGCTCCCCGACGCCCACACCGCGGCGCCGACCGTCGGATCCGTACTCCTCGCCGGCGTCATGCTGAAGATGGGAACGTACGGCTTCGTCCGGATCCTGCTCCCCATCACGCCCGACGGGATGCAGACCTTCGCGCCCTACCTCGCCGCGTTCGCCGTCGTCGGAATCATTTACGGATCCCTCGCCTGCCTCGCCCTCGCCCGCCCCGGCGCCAAGGGCGACCTCAAGCGGCTCATCGCCTACTCCTCCGTGGGCCACATGGGCTTCGTACTCCTCGGCATCGCGACCATGACCCCCACCGGCGTCAACGGCGCGCTCTTCGCGAACATCGCCCACGGCCTGATCACCGGCCTGCTGTTCTTCCTCGTCGGTGCCGTCAAGGACCGGTACGGCACAGCGGACCTCGACACGCTCGCGGGAGCCACCGGAGCCGCTCTCTACGGCCGGGCCCCCCGTCTCGGCGGCCTTCTCGCCTTCGCGGCGATCGCCTCGCTCGGCCTCCCCGGCCTCGCCGGATTCTGGGGCGAGATGCTCACCCTCTTCGGCGCCTTCGACCCCGCCGAGGGCCTCAGCCGCCCCGCCTTCCTCACCTTCATGTCCATCGGCGCCTTCGGCACCCTGCTGACGGCCGCGTACATGCTCATCGTCGTACGCCGCGTCTGCATGGGCGGGACGCCCGAAACGGGTGAGGACCGCGAGGAGCAGCGCCCGGTGGCCGACATCCAGAGCTACGAATTCGCCGCCTGGACCCCGCTCGCCGCCCTCACCGTCCTTGCCGGACTCTGGCCCGCCGTCCTCCTCGGCCTCACCGACCCGGCCGTGCAGAAGCTCCTCGCAGGAGGCAAGTCGTGACCGTGGCAGCCGACAGCGCAACCGGGGCGGCAAGCCTCGTCCAGTCCGTCGACTGGCTCGCGATCGCACCGCCCGTCATCGCCGCCGCGGTGGCCCTCGCCGTCCTCGTCGCCGACCTCTTCGTCAGCGAGCGACGCAAGCCGCTCCTCGGCTACGGCGCCGTCGCCGGACTCGTGGCCGCGCTCGCCCTCCTCATCCCGCTCCGCGCCGGAGATCGCTCCACCTTCTGCCTCACCGGCGGAACCCAGGCCTGCAGCTACACCGCCGACCACTTCGCCCTCGTCATCCAGGCCCTCGTACTCGGCGGCGCCCTGCTCACCGCGCTGCTCTCGATCGGCGACACCCGCAAGCTGCCGGCAGGCGAGTTCTGGTTCCTGCTGCTGTCCTCCGCGGCGGGCGCCGCGCTCCTGCCCGCGGCGCGCGACCTCGCCACCCTCGTCGTCGCCCTCGAAGTCGCCTCGCTCCCCGCTTTCGCCCTCGTCGGCATCAAGCACGGCGACCGGCGCTCCTCCGAAGCCGCGCTGAAGTTCTTCCTGTCCTCCGTCGTCGCCACCGCCGTGATGCTTCTCGGCGTCAGCTTCGTCTACGCGACCACCGGCAGCCTGCACCTCACGGAGATCGCCGACCGCCTCGACGACGTACCCGGCCAGTTCGACACCCTCGCCAAAGCGGGCGTCGTCCTCACCCTCGTGGGCTTCGCCTTCAAGACGGCTGCCGCACCCTTCCACTTCTGGGTACCCGACACCTACGTCGGAGCCCCCCTCCCGATCGCCGCGTACCTCTCGGTCGTCGGCAAGGCGGTCGGCTTCTCCGGCCTCATCCTCGTCACCGTGATCGGCTTCCCGTCCTACGCCGACGTGTGGGGACCCGCCCTCGCCGTGCTCGCCGCCCTCACGATGACCGTCGGCAACGTCGCCGCACTCCGGCAGACCGCGACCCGGGCCCGCAGCGCCGTGCGCCTCCTCGCCTGGTCGTCCGTCGGACAGGCGGGCTACCTGCTCGTCCCGATCGCCGCCGCCGCGTACTCCAGCGACGAACAGATCGGCTCCACCGTCGCGTACGCCCTCATGTACGCCGTCGTGAACCTCGGCGCATTCGCCGTCGCCGCTCTCGTCGCCCGCACCCATCCCGGCAACCGCCTCAGCGACTACCGCGGCCTCTACGCCACCCGGCCCCTCGCCGCGCTCGCCATGGGGTTCTTCCTCCTCTGCCTGGCCGGCCTGCCCCCGGGGATCATCGGCCTCTTCGCCAAGGTCACCGTCTTCTCCTCGGCCGTGGACGCCGGGCTGGGCTGGCTCGCCGTCGTCATGGCCGTCAACGTCGTGATCGCGCTCTACTACTACCTCCAGTGGACCGCGGCACTCTTCCGCGCACCGGAGACAGCACCCGGTGACGAGCAGGCCGCCACCCCCCGCGCCCATCCCGTCCCCACCCCCCTCACGCTCGCGATCGCCCTCACCGCAGTGACCGGCATCGCCCTCTCGGGGGCACCCCAGCTCGTCCTCCGCTTTGCCGCGGTCAGCCTCTTCTGACCCACGCAAGATCGGTTTGCCCGGGGAGCCCCGGACAGGGCATGGTCTTGGCTGCAAACGCCACGAAAAGAGCAAAGAGGAGCCAAAGCGGTGCTGAACGGGTTCAAGGACTTCATCCTGCGCGGGAACGTCATCTCCATGGCCATCGGCCTCGCCGTCGGAGCCGCGTTCACCGCCGTGGTCACGGGCTTCAGCAACGCTTTCATCTTGCCGCTCATCGGGCTCTTCACCCGCGGAACCGGTGACTTCAGCAAGGCGGTGTTCACCGTCGAAGGCACGGAGTTCCCCTACGGCCTCTTCATCAGCGCCGCCATCGCCTTCCTCATCACCGCCGCAGTCCTCTACTTCCTCGTCGTCGTCCCCATGGCCAAGGTCCAGAACCGCTTCACGGCCAAGGCGGTGGAAGCGAAAGCCGACATCAAGGCCGCCCTCCGCGACTGTCCCCGCTGCTTCACCGAGATCCCCGCCGTCGCGAGCCGCTGCGCCCACTGCACGAGCGACGTCGAGCCGGACTCCGAGGCACGCGCACTCGCCGGCCTCCCCGCACAGCGCTGACCCGCGCCGAGCCCTCCGCAAGGCAGGGCAGCAGCGGAAGCACAGTGGCAGCACTTCGGCAACCCGCCGGGCCGCCACCACCCGTACGGCCCAGGGGCGGATCCACCAGGATCCGCCCCTTCGGCCTGTGCCTGTGGCCCCACGCACAAGGGAACTAGCTTTCCTCGCCTCGCGTTGACCAGTACGGGAGGCTCCACTGGGGAGTGGAGCACCACCGAGCAAGGGTTCCCCTGCTGCACCACTTGGAGGGCGTACCGTGCACCGCCGGCACAACGGGCTGAAGACCGCCGTACTCCTCGGGGGCCTGTCCGCACTCATCATCGTCATCGGCAGCCTCTTCGGACGCATCGGTCTGATCGTGGCGCTCCTCGTCGCGCTCGCCACCAACGCCTACGCGTACTGGAACAGCGACAAGCTGGCGCTGCGGGCGATGCGTGCCCGGCCCGTCAGCGAGTTCGAAGCACCGCAGCTGTACCGCACGGTCCGTGAGCTCTCGACCGCCGCCCGGCAGCCCATGCCCCGGCTCTACATCTCCCCGACCCAGGCACCCAACGCCTTCGCCACCGGCCGCAACCCGCGCAACGCCGCGGTCTGCTGCACCGAGGGCATCCTCCAGATCCTCGACGAACGCGAGCTGCGCGGCGTCCTCGGCCACGAACTCAGCCACGTCTACAACCGCGACATCCTCATCTCGTCGGTCGCGGGCGCCCTGGCCTCCGTCGTCATGTTCCTGGTCAACTTCGCGTGGCTGATCCCCGTGGGCCGGTCCAACGACGACGAAGGCCCCGGCATCGTCGGCATGCTCCTGATCATGATCCTCGGCCCGCTCGCCGCCACCGTCATCCAGCTCGCCGTGAGCCGCTCCCGTGAATACGAGGCGGACGCCTCCGGAGCCCAGCTCACCGGCGACCCACTGGCCCTCGCCAGCGCCCTGCGCAAGCTCGACGCCGGCACCAAACAGCTTCCGCTGCCGCCCGAACCCAGGATCGAAACGGCGAGTCACATGATGATCGCGAACCCGTTCCGACCCGGCCAGGGCACGTCCAAGATGTTCTCCACCCACCCGCCCATGGCGGAACGCATCGCCCGACTCGAGCAGATGGCAGGTTATCGACCGTGAACACAATCCTGAACGTCATATGGCTGGTCCTGTGCGGCTTCTGGATGTTCCTCGGCTACATCGCCGCAGGACTCCTGCTCTGCATCACGATCATCGGCATCCCCTTCGGCCTGGCCGCGTTCCGCATCGGCATCTACGCCCTCTGGCCCTTCGGCTACACCGTCGTCGACCGCCACGACGCCGGAGGCGGCTCGATGATCGGGAACGTCCTCTGGGTCGTTCTGGCCGGCTGGTGGCTCGCGCTCGGCCACATCTTCACCGGCATCGCCCTGTGCATCACGCTCATCGGCATTCCCCTGGGCATCGCGAACTTCAAGCTCATCCCGGTGTCCCTGATGCCCTTCGGCAAGGAGATCGTCCGTACCGACCAGCCCTTCGCCTCGAGGTAGCCCGACGCCCCGAGCCGCAACCGCACCCACCCCACATCCGTCCTGGCTTGTACGACGATGTGACGGGTAGGTTCGCGAACATGAGCATCATCAGTTGGATCATCCTCGGGCTCCTGGCCGGCGCCATAGCCAAGCTCCTGCTCCCCGGCCGGGACCCCGGCGGCATCATCGGCACCACCCTCATAGGGATCGTGGGTGCGTTCCTCGGCGGCTGGCTCTCCTCCCGCTTCCTGGACCGCCCCATCAGCACGGACTTCTACGACACCGCGACATGGATCGCCGCCGTCGCCGGGTCCCTCGTGCTGCTCATCGCCTACCGGCTGCTGTTCGGCAACTCGCGCGACCGCCGCTGAGCTACGTCGCCTGCCGCTCGCCCAACCCGGTCTCGCGCAACGTCAGATTGAGCCGGCCGGCCCGCATCCCCGACGCGGGACCGGCCGACCGCTCGAACACCCGCGGCACCCCGTGGAACGCGTAGCGCGACGGGCCACCGAACACGAACAGGTCACCCGAGACCAGCTCCACATCCGTATAGGGACGCCCCCGGTCCTCCGTGTTCCCGAAGCGGAACACACACGAATCGCCGAGACTCAGCGACACCACAGGAGCGTCGGACCGCTCCTCCCTGTCCTGATGCATCCCCATGCTTGCCGCGCCGTCATAGAAATTGACCAACGCCGCATCCGGCGCGTACGCCAGGGCCCGCCCCGCATCCCCGTACGCCTCCGCCACGGCCGCCCGCCCCAACTCCACCAGCCACCGCGGGAACGCCGCGACCCGCGCCCCGTTCACGTCGTCCGCCGTACGCGCGTACCGGTACGGCTGCCAGTGCCACCCCAGGCACACCGTCCGCACCGACATCACGCCACCACCAGGCAGCACCGTGCGCCGCAACGGCACGGGCCCCCGCGCCCACTCCCGGCACGCCGCCACCAACTCCCGCTGCCGCTCGGGCGACAACCACCCCGGAACATGCACCGCCCCCGGAGCTACCTCCCTGCGCGGCCTCGGGAACAGTCCGTCCTGCGACGGCGGAACACCGTCCGGCACCACCCGGCCCGCCGCCCTCAGCGCCCCACCGCCAGGGCACCCTCCAGCCCCAGCAGCTGTTCCTTGCGCTCCACACCGCCCGCATAGCCCCGCAAGGCCCCGTCCGCACCGATCACCCGGTGACACGGCCGCACGACCAGCAGCGGATTGCGCCCGATGGCCGTCCCGACGGCCCGCACCCCGGCCCCCGCGGACCCCACCTGCTCCGCGATCTGCCCGTACGACACCGTCACCCCGTACGGAATGGCATCCAGGGCCTTCCACACCCGCCGCTGGAACTCCGTACCGGCACCGTCCGCGTACGGAATGTCGAACCGGGTCAGCCGCCCCTCGAAGTAGGCCGCCAACTGCCCGGCGGCACCACCGAACAGCTCCGGCGCATGCCGCCATCCGTCCTCCACGACCGCGGCACCTTTCTGGCCGGGCAGGGACAGCGACACCAGCGCCACACCGTCCGCCGTACCGGCCCGCTCCTCGCCGACCAGCAGCAGCTCACCCAACGGGCTGCCGACCCTCGCGTACACCGTTGCCATGTCTCGTCACACTCCCTGCCCGGCGGACCGCGGAAGCGGCCCGATCACATCCCGTACCCACGAGTCTGCGACCCGCGCCGCTCCACGACCGGCGGTATTCGGACATCACATACGACGGCGGGGCGACCCGCACCGACCGGCACGACCCGCCCCGCACGTGAACCGCGGCACACAGCCGCGAACCGCCTACCGGTAGTTGGCGAACTGCACCGCGAAGTCGAGGTCCTTGCCCTTGATCAGCGCCTGCACGGTCTGCAGGTCGTCCCGGCTCTTCGAGCTGACCCGCAGCTCGTCGCCCTGGACGAGCGCCTTGACGCCCTTCGGACCCTCATCGCGGATGATCTTCGCCACCTTCTTGGCGTTCTCCTGGGAGATGCCTTCCTCGATGGTGGCGAAGATCTTGTACTCCTTGCCGGAGAGCTGAGGCTCTCCCGCGTCCAGCGACTTCAGCGAGATTCCGCGCTTGATCAGCTTGGACTGGAAGATGTCGAGGATCGCCTTGACCCGCTCCTCGCCGTTCGCCTCCATCAGGATCTTCTCGCCGGACCACGAGATCGAGGCACCCGTGCCCTTGAAGTCGTAACGCTGGGAGATCTCCTTGGCGGCCTGATTGAGGGCGTTGTCGACCTCCTGCCGCTCGACCTTCGAGACGATGTCGAAACTGGAGTCGGCCATGACGTGTGGCTCCTTGCGTCGTATGCGGTGGGTACGGCACAAAGCCTAGCCACCCCCGCACGCCGCGAGCACTGATCAATCAGGTGGCGGAGCACCCCTGGTCATCGGGTATCGTTTACGTCGTCGCCAAGGAGCCCCGAGACGGGCTCCGACGCGTCGTTCCAGGCGGTGTGCCCGAGTGGCCAAAGGGAGCAGACTGTAAATCTGCCGGCTCAGCCTACCCAGGTTCGAACCCTGGCGCCGCCACAGGACGGGAAACCCCGTCCGACCTGCTTAAACACCAGGTCGGGCGGGGTTTCTGCATGTGGGCAAGGCAAGTGGGCCGCGTCGACCGGCCGTCTGCCCGCCGTTGCGTCTTCTGCGCACCTGGTACTCGACCGGAGTGAGGCTGAATCCGCCGGACGTTTCCTGTGTCAGCCCTCCAGGGGCCCGGGTGAGGAGCAACGGCAGGTGGGAGGGGTCAGATACCGCCCTCGCTGACGTCGACGGTTCGCTGACGTGCACCTGTCCGGAGCCGACACAGGATGCAGTCAGTTGTCGAACCAGACGACCAGGCGGACCCCCTCGTCGCCGTGCAGACTCGCCAGCGTCCGCATGACCGACCAGACGGCACCCCATTCGCTGTCGGGCACGGCGTCCTTCCGCCGTAGGCGGCCGATGCGGAAGAGCCGGTCGCCGTCCGGCCACTCGGTGTTCTCGGGGTAGACGCTGCCCGCGGAGTACAGCTGCCGGGCCTCGGTGAGGCCGGAGAGTTCGGCGAAGCGGGTGAGGCCGGAGTTGCGTCCGTGCATCTTCCAGCTCCCGTCAGGGTTCCGGCGGTACTCGTGAACGCAGCCGTCGACCTCGTGCGCGACCTCGTCCCAGTCGGCGGCTGTCAGCTCCGCCCAGGAGATCCAGGACTCGCTGTGCAGCTCATCACTCCAGGGCTCGAAGTCGGCGAGGACCTCTTTCGATACGTCATGAGGGAGGCCTCGGTCATCGGCAAGTGGGCGGAACGAGGTGGTGTCGCGGACACCGAACAGCGACCCGAAGGCAACATAGTCGCGCCCGTTGTAGAGGTGCGAGAGGTCGATGACCTGGTTCCACGCGCGATCGTCCTCGTCCAGCCAGCGATCCCAGCGGCACTCGATGAAGCCGTGAATGTCTGTCCCCATGCCCGGCATTGTCTTCCGTCGGCATGAGGCGGGCGACGCATTTCCGGCTCCTGGCCGACCGAGCACGCAGCGGTTACTCGCCGACCAGTTTGAGCCGGTACCTGTCGGTCAGTTCGGCGACCCACTCGTCCGAGAACTCGAGCCCGTACCGTTTGCCCAGCTCGGCGCGTAGTTGGAGGAACTCTGCGGGACCGGCCGCGGTATCGGCGATCGTGCCCATCTCGGCGAAGAACTGCTCAAAGCCTGCGGGTGAGAGGATTTCCAGGATCCTGGCCGGTTCCGGTCCGGCGTTCCAGAAGGTGTGCAGGATCCCGCGCGGCTTGAGGATGTACGAGCCCGGACCTGCCGTGGCCTCCTGGCCGCCCACCCGTGCACCGACCCGCCCCTGCAGGACGTAGGAGAACTCGTCCTCACGGCTGTGCAGATGCGGCGGTACGAGACGGCCCGGATCGATCGGATGCTCGATGATCGAGAACTGGTTGCCGGTCTCCTCGGCCGAAATCCTGAAGTCGACCCCGATGCCCCCGAGCCGGATCGACTTGCCCTCGTCCGGTTGGACTACAAAGCGGAGAGCCTTCACAACGGCCTCCCGAATGTCGCTTCTACGGTCTTTACCACTCTATTCCGGTCTCACGTCCCGGTCATCGGTACAGACTCGCGACGGTCGCTGTTCGCGCGCCCGTCCGATCTGCTCGACCACAGGTCGGGCGGGGCTTCTGCACGTGTGCCAATGTGACAACGGGGTGTGCCGGAGGGAGGCACTGTGGTCGGCGCGCATCGGATCGAGCCGGCGGCCGTGGGGGAGTCCGCGCCGCAACGCGTCTGGTACGCCTCCTACGGCTCCAACATGCATCTGGACCGGCTCGCCTGCTACATCGAGGGCGGTCGGCCTCCCGGGGCCGGCAGGGCGTATCCGGGGTGTCGAGACCGCCGGCTGCCCAGTCGATCCGTTCCCGTGGAGCTGGCGGGAGCCCTCTACTTCGCTACCGAGTCGCAGGTCTGGGGTGGCGGACGGGCCTTCTACGACCCGGAAGGCGAAGGGCGACTCCACGCCCGCGCCCACCTCGTCTCCGCGTCGCAGTTCGCGGACATCGCCGCCCAGGAGATGTACAGGGAACCGGGGGAGGACCTGGACCTCAGCGAGGTGCTCACCGCAGGCGTGGCCAGGATCGGGAGCGGGAGGTACGAGACGTTGATCTGCGCGGGCCGGCTGGAGGGCCTTCCGGTACTGACCTTCACGGCCCCGTGGAGCGCCGACGACGTGGCCCCGGTGCCACCGTCCCGCGACTATGTGCGCTTCCTCGTCTCCGGTCTGCTGGAAGCGGGCGCCTGGGACACGGCAACGGTGGCTGCCTACGTCGCCTCGTCGCGAGGGGCAGCAGGCCACTGGTCCGAGCGCGCGATCCGGGAACTGATGGAGTGATGAGGCGACAGGGCGGCCTCGTTCACGAGCAGGGCGGCCTCGTTCGCGAGGGGAGAGGACGTCAATCCAGGGTTTCGGCCGGCTTGGTCAGCGGCCCGCCCGCGTCACCGGTGTTCAGAACCCCTGCCGGTTCGATCAACAGGATGGCTGTCTCCTCCTCGGCCACCGGGCAGTGCTCGACCCCGCGCGGCACCACGAACAGATCGCCCGGCCCCAGCACGACGTCGTCGGTCTCCCTGAGCCGGATGGTGAGGCGCCCGCCGACGACGAGGAACATCTCGTCGGTCTCCTCGTGGCTGTGCCAGACGAACTCCCCTTTCAGTTTGGCGAGTTTGACCTCGTAGTCGTTCAGGTCAGCGATCTTCTTCTGTGTCCACAGGTCGCTGAACAGTGAGAGTTTGTGCGCCAGGTTGATGGCCCCGGTCGGCCGGTTCGTGTCGGTCATGCCACGAGCGTGCCCTGCGGGATGCGGCCGGTCTTGTACGTTCCTGGCATGAGCAGCGCCACGGCGAGCCGGCGGGCCGAGACCCGGATCAGTGCCTGGCGTCCTGCGGTCGCCGGGATCACCGAGGTCTTCCACGCCAGCTTCACCGACCACGCCTACCCGGTGCACACCCACGACACGTGGGACCTGATGATCCTCGACGAAGGCTGCGTGGACTTCGCCGTCGATCGCAGGCGGCACGGCGCCGCCGGGTCCGGTTCCGTCATCCTGCTGCCGCCCGGAGTGCCCCACGACGGCAGGACGGTCAACGCCTCGGGGTTTCGCAAGCGGGTGCTGTACCTCGATGCCCAGGTGCTGCCCATCGGTCTCGCCGGGGCCGCGGTGGATGTCCCGGTCCATGCGGACGCGGCGCTGCACCGGCGCCTCCACCGCTTGCACAATGCACTTGATGCCGCAGGTGACGTG
Source organism: Streptomyces sp. NPDC005566 (assembly GCF_040605575.1). Classification (NCBI taxonomy): domain Bacteria; kingdom Bacillati; phylum Actinomycetota; class Actinomycetes; order Kitasatosporales; family Streptomycetaceae; genus Streptomyces; species Streptomyces sp. NPDC005566. The sequence goes on from NZ_JBEXDB010000019.1 coordinate 22,206, forward strand.
TTCGAGGCCGAGTCCCGGCTGGCCTTCGTCCGCGAACGCCTTCTGTCCCACCTCGGGGCATCACCACGGGCAGGGACGCCCGGCCGTGAGGCGGGGCGGCTCGCCGCCGCCCTGCGCGAACTCCTGGACTCCCGCCTCCGTACGGGGGTGACCCTCGATGAGGCGGCCGTGCTCCTGCACGCCCACCCCACCCACCTGATCCGCTGCTTCCGGCAGGCGTACGGGCTGCCGCCGCACACCTACCTCACCGGGCGGCGGGTGGAGCGGGCGCGGCGGCTGCTGCTTGCCGGACAACGGCTCGCGGACGTCTCCGCGGCCGTCGGATTCCATGACCAGGCACACCTGAACCGGCACTTCGGACGTCACCTGGGTGTTCCACCCGGGCGCTACGTCGCAGGACGCGGCCGCGACCGGTGATGCCCCGGCCGACACGGGTGCACGTGCCGTGACGCGGCCGGACGATGCGGGACGGGACCGGCGATCAGTTCCCGGCGATGTCCTTCACCGCGACCGTCAACGGCACGCCCCCGGAGATCAGTTCCAGGGTCAGCCCCGCGGTCGCGGGCGTGTCCAGCAGCTCCAGCAGAGCCGCTGCCACATCGTCACGCGGGACCGGGCCGCGGCCCGTCGAGGCGGTGAGCAGCACCTGTCCGGTACCCGCGTCGTTCGTCAGCATGCCGGGGCGCAGGATCGTCCAGTCGAGTGCGGCCCTGGAACGTACGTCGGCGTCCGCGGCGCCCTTGGCGCGCAGGTAGACGTCGAACACCTCGTTGCCGGGGTGGTCGGGGTCGGCGCCCATGGAGGAGACGACGACGTAGCGGCGTACTCCCGCCCGTTCCGCGGCGTCCGCGAAGAGCACCGCCGCACCGCGGTCCACCGAGTCCTTGCGTTCGCTGCCGCTGTTCGGGCCGGCACCGGCGGCGAAGACCACCGCGTCCGCCCCGCGCAGGACCTCCGCGGTCTCTTCGACGGAGGCCGATTCGAGGTCGAGGACCACGGGTTCGGCCCCTGCGGCCCGGAGGTCGTCGATCTGTTTCGGATTGCGGATGACGCCCACCGCTTCGTCCCCGCGCGCAGCGAGCAGCCGCTCCAGCCGCAGCGCGATCTGACCGTGTCCGCCTGCAATGACAATGCGCATGCTCACGACCGTACGCCGGAGCGCGCGTTCGCGCTCAAGGTCCGCCGCCGGGGCCGGAATCGATGCGCCCCTGGCGAGGGAGGCCGAGGGGGGTGGTCTCGGAGTCGCAGTACTCGCGGACCGCGCTGGTCCGCGCGACAACGCGCCCTCGGTGCACCACGATCCGGCTGTACGCGAGGGAGAGCACCCCGGAGAGCCGTTCTCCGCGTACGGCGAGCAGTTCGGCCGGGTAGCCGGCTTCGATCCGCACGCCCGGCAGGCCCATGGCCGCCCGGGCGGCGGTGGAGACGGCGTCGTACGCGTGCTCGGCGCTCAGGCCGTTCTGCGAGGCGAGGAGATAGGCGGCCTCCAGGGGGTCACCGCGGCCGACGGGGTTCGTGGCGTCCCGCAGGGCCCCGCTGCCCGCGGCGACACGTACCCCGGCGGAGCGCAGCAGGGGTACAGGAGGGGTTCCACGGTGTGCGGCGCCCGAGCAGGTGCCCTGGGGGAGGCAGACCACCGTCACGCCGGTCGCGGCGAGCCGGTCGGCGGTGCGGGCCGCGGCTTCGACGGGGAGCCGGGAGAGGGCCGCGCAGGGGCCGATGGTGACGCCCGGGCGCAGTCCCTGGGCCATGGCGGCGAGGCGGGCCAGCCGGTCGGGGTCGTCGGCGTCGGTGTGGAGGTCGACGGGTCGGTCGTGTGCGGAGGCGAGGTCCAGGACCGTTTCGGTGTAGCCGTCCGGGTCGGGGTCCAGGCCTGGGCGGCCACCGATGACGCCTGCGCCCATGTCCATGGCGTCGCGGAGCACGGCGAGGTTGTCGGCGCCCGCGGTGCCCGTGAGGAGCCCGGGTACGGCGACGGCGACGATCTCGGTGAGTCCCCGCAGGGAGCGGCGGGCTCGGAGGACGGCTTCGAGGGGCGCGAGACCGTGTCCGTCCCCGATGCGTACGTGGCTGCGCAGGGCGGTGGCGCCCTGGCTGAGCTGGATCAGGGCGGCTTCGGTGGTGCGGCGCCGGATGTCCTCGACGGGGTGCGGTGGGTGGCCGGGGCTGTCGGCGGTGAGTGCCGTGTCGCTGTGTGCGTGGGGTTCGGCCGGGGCGGGGAGCAGGAGGTAGCCGCGCAGGTCCAGGCGCGTTCCGTGGGCGGTGAGGGTGCCTGCCGCGGACACGGCTTCGATGTGGCGCCCACGGATCCTCACGTCCACTGTGCGCCCGTCGGTGAGCCGGGCGCCGCTGAGGAGCAGCGCGGCTGCGCCGGGGGTGGCTCCGGGGCCCGCCGCGTCGCTGTCCGGCCGGTGCGGCTCACTGTGGGGCATCGCACTCCAGGGGGAGACAAGATCACGCAGAGTGGGCCGAGCCTATGGGGGTGCGCGGTGCGCTTCGAGGAGGAGCCGAATAGTCGTACCGCTGTGGCTCGGCGGCGCGCGCGGGGCGGGTGGGTTCACGCGGGCCGCAGGCCGGTGCGAGGCGGTGACGCAGCCCCCGGACCGTTGCCGGTCAACCCTCGTCAGGCCCTGATCAGGCCCTGATCAAGGGCCTGATCAGGGGGTCCGGCAAAGGGGTGGCCAGGGGGCCGATCACGGTCCGGCGGAGGGCGGACGAAACGGATTTGGGCGATCGGCGAGGGACCGTGTAATGTCTTCCTCGCTCGCCCCAATAGCTCAGTCGGTAGAGCGTCTCCATGGTAAGGAGAAGGTCTGCGGTTCGATTCCGCATTGGGGCTCTGGTGATCGGGTAACCCCGCTTCGGCGGGGGGACTCGTCATCAAAGCGGTGTAGCTCAGTCGGTAGAGCAAGCGGCTCATAATCGCTGTGTCACCGGTTCAAGTCCGGTCACCGCTACTAACGGTAGCCGATTGTGGGGTCGGTCCTTCGATCGGCTACTCTTTTTTGCGTTCATCCGTCCATCGTCCGTCCAAGGAGCACTCACGTGGCTGCCACCGACGTCCGCCCGAAGATCACGCTGGCCTGCGTGGAGTGCAAGGAGCGGAACTACATCACCAAGAAGAACCGGCGTAACAACCCGGACCGTCTTGAGATGAAGAAGCACTGCCCGCGCTGCAACTCGCACACTGCGCACCGCGAAACGCGCTGAAAACAGGCTCGTACACGAGGCCGTCCCCATTGGGGGCGGCCTCGTGTCGTTGTATGGGTTGCACTTCGCCCAATTCGACTTTCATCAGGAGGTAGCGAGCTCATGGCGCTCGACCAGTCCTTCGTGGGGCGGACCTATCCGCCCACCCCGGCGTACGAGGTCGGCCGGGAGAAGATCCGGGAGTTCGCAGAGGCGGTGGGTGACACCAATCCTGCGTACGTGGATCCCGAGGCCGCAAAGGCCCTCGGTCATTCGGATGTGATCGCTCCGCCCACGTTCGTCTTCTCGATCACGTTCAAGGCCGCCGGGCAGGTGGTCCAGGATCCGCAGCTCGGCCTGGACTACAGCCGTGTGGTGCACGGCGACCAGAAGTTCGCGTACGTGCGCCCAGTGCGGGCGGGGGACCGGCTGACGGTCACCTCGACGATCGAGGCGGTCAAGTCGATGGCGGGCAACGACATCGTGGACATCCGCGGCGAGGTGCACGACGAGAGCGGTGAGCACGTCGTGACCGCGTGGACGAAGCTGGTGGCGCGTGCCGCCGAGGAGGCGTGATGACGGCGAGGATTGCGTACGAGGCGGTCGAGGTCGGTACGGAGCTGCCGGCGCAGTCGTTTCCGGTGACCCGGGCGATGCTCGTGCAGTACGCGGGCGCGTCGGGTGACTTCAACCCGATCCACTGGAACGAGAAGTTCGCGCGCGAGGTCGGGCTCCCGGATGTGATCGCGCACGGCATGTTCACCATGGCCGAAGCGGTCCGGGTGGTCACGGACTGGACCGGTGACCCGGGCGCGGTCGTCGAGTACGGGGTGCGGTTCACCAAGCCGGTCGTCGTACCGAACGACGACACGGGTGCGTCCGTCGAGGTCAGCGGCAAGGTCGGCGCGAAGCTGGACGACAACCTGGTGCGGGTGGACCTCACCGCGATGAGCGACGGCAAGAAGGTGCTGGGCATGTCCCGCGCCGTGGTCCGGCTGGCCTGAGGTACGGGTCCGGCGCGCGCCGGACTCCCGTCGCAGCCCGACCTGCGGCCCTGTGCGTACGGTCCGTGGCCCCGCCCGAGCGGTGGGACCGCGGACCGTACTCTTGTCCCCGTGCAGGAACTCCACGATGCCCCCCTCGCCCCCCTGACCACCTTCCGGCTCGGCGGCCCCGCCAGCCGCCTTCTGACGGCCACCACCGACGCCGAGGTGGTCGCCGCCGTGCGCGAGGCCGACGGGAGCGGCACCCCGCTCCTGGTCATCGGCGGCGGCTCCAACCTGGTCATCGGCGACAAGGGATTCGACGGAACCGCCCTGCGCATCGCGACCAAGGGCTTCGAGCTTTCGGGTACGAAGCTGGAACTGGCGGCCGGCGAGGTCTGGACCGACGCCGTGGCCCGCACGGTCGAGGCCGGCCTGGCAGGCATCGAGTGCCTCGCCGGGATCCCCGGGTCCGCCGGGGCGACGCCGATCCAGAACGTCGGCGCCTACGGGCAGGAGGTGTCCTCGGTCATCACCGAGGTCGTCGCCTACGACCGGTCCACCCAGGAGACGGTCACCGTCCCGAACGCCGCATGCGCCTTCTCGTACCGGCACAGCCGCTTCAAGGCCGAGCCCGACCGCTTCGTCGTGCTCCGTGTCCGGTTCGAGCTGGAGGAGGCGGGCGGACAGTCCGCGCCCCTGCGCTACCCCGAGACAGCCCGTGCCATGGGCGTCGAACAGGGTGATCGCGTTCCCGCCGCGGCCGCCCGCGAAACGGTCCTGAAGCTGAGGGCGGGCAAGGGCATGGTCCTCGACCCGGAGGACCACGACACCTGGTCGGCAGGGTCATTCTTCACCAACCCGATCCTCGACGAGGCGCAATACGCCGCCTTCCTCGCCCGCGCCGAGGAGCGACTGGGTGCGGACGTCACGCCTCCGGCCTTCCCCGCGGGCGAGGGCCGCGTGAAGACCTCCGCCGCCTGGCTCATCGACAAGGCGGGCTTCGCCAAGGGCTACGGCACGGGCCCGGCCCGTATCTCCACCAAGCACACGCTCGCCCTCACCAACCGCGGCGGCGCGACGACCGAGGACCTGCTGGCCCTGGCCCGCGAGGTCGTCGCCGGGGTCCACGAGGCCTTCGGCGTCACGCTCGTCAACGAACCGGTGACGGTCGGCGTCAGCCTGTAGCCGGGGCCGCCCGGCCGGGCCGGCTTGCGGCAGGAGTCCGGGGAGCCCGTGACCGGGCCCTCAGTAGGCGACGCCCACACCCTGCTTCACGGCCGTCGGGTCGTTGATCAGGGTGAGCATCGCATGCGCCACATCGGCCCGTGAGATGGACCGGCCGCTGCGCGGAGTGCCGCCGACGACCGTCCGGTACACACCCGTCCGGACGCCGTTCGTCAGCTTCGGAGGCCGCACGGACGTCCAGTCCGTGGCGCTGCGGGCCAGCGCGGCCTCCATCCGCGTCAGATCCGCGTACAGCTCCTTGAGGACCGCGCCGATCGCCTTGCGCATCAGACGGTCCGCCAGGGGTTCGTCCGTCGCCTCCGGCCCGACCGGGGCCGCGCTCACCACCAGGAGCCGGCGCACCTCCGTGGCCTCCATCGCGCGCAGGACCTGCCCGGTGAGCCGCTCCGCGACGTCGCCCGACTTCCGCCCCCGCGACCCGAGCCCGGACAGCACCGCGTCCCGCCCCGCCACCGCCGCGCGCACGGCCTCCTCGTCGCCGAGCCGCACCACCGCGTGCAGACCGGGCCGGGCGGTCCCCTCCGGGAGCCGGGCGGGATCGCGGACCACCGCCGTCACCTCGTGCCCCGCTCCGAGCGCCTGCTGCACGATCTCCTGGCCGACGGCTCCTGTCGCACCGAACACTGTGAGCCTCATCGTGCACGCCCTCTCCGAGTGGGTGAGTGTTCACTCACCTCTAGAGTGAGTGGACACTCACCCACTCGTCAAGGCTGTCGGGAGCACGCATGGAGCAGAAACCGGCCCGCGTCCGAATCGTCGACGCGGCCCATGAGCTCATGCTCGACCTGGGTCTCGCGCGGACGACGACGAAGGAGATCGCGAAGGCGGCCGACTGCTCCGAAGCGGCGCTGTACAAGTACTTCGCCAGCAAGGAAGAGCTCTTCGTGACCGTGCTCAGCGAACGGCTGCCCGGGCTCGGGGCGCTCCTGAGTCATCTGGCGCCGGGGGAGGGTGACATCGAGCAGAACCTCACCGAGATCGCCCGCCGGGCCGCGCTCTTCTACCAGCAGACCTTCCCGATGGCCGCGTCGCTCTACGCGGAGCCGCAGCTCCAGCGCCGCCACCGGGCGGCGATGCGCGAGATGGGCACCGGACCGCACAAGCCGATCCAGGGACTCGACGCCTACCTGCGCGCCGAACAGCGGGCCGGCCGCATCCGGACGGACGCCGACACGTACGCCGCCGCGTCCCTGCTGCTGGGCGCCTGCGCCCAGCGCGCCTTCGCCTACGAGATGGCACCCGAGGGCAGGCCCCCGCAGCCACTGGACGAGTTCGCCGCCTCGATCGCCCGCACCCTGCTCGCCGGAATCAGCTGACGAGCCACGCGTCGACTCCGGCCAGCAGCTTCTCCCGGACGTCGACCGGTGCCGCCGACCCGCGTACGGACTGCCGCGCCAGCTCGGCCAGCTCCTCGTCGGTGAAGGCGTGGTGGCGCCGTACGAGGTCGTACTGGGCAGCCAGCCGCGAACCGAACAGCAGCGGGTCGTCCGCGCCGAGCGCCATCGGGACCCCCGCGTCGAACAGAGTGCGCAGGGGAACGTCCGCGGGCTTCTCGTAGACACCCAGCGCCACGTTGGAGGCCGGGCAGACCTCGCAGGTCACCCCGCGCTCCGCGAGCTTGCGCAGCAGCCGGGGATCCTCGGCCGCCCGCACGCCGTGCCCGATCCGGGACGCGTCGAGGTCGTCCAGGCAGTCCCGGACGCTGGAGGGCCCGGAGAGCTCGCCGCCGTGCGGGGCAGCGAGGAGGCCGCCCTCACGGGCGATGGCGAACGCGCGGTCGAAGTCGCGAGCCATGCCGCGGCGCTCGTCGTTGGAGAGCCCGAAGCCGACGACGCCCCGGTCCGCGTACCGCACGGCGAGGCGGGCCAGCGTCCGGGCGTCCAGCGGGTGCTTCATCCGGTTCGCCGCGATCACGACCCGGATCCCGAGCCCGGTATCGCGGGCCGCCCTGTCCACGGCGTCCAGGATGATCTCGATGGCCGGGATGAGCCCGCCGAGCAGTGGGGCGTACGAGGTGGGGTCGACCTGGATCTCCAGCCACCCGCAGCCGTCCGCCACGTCCTCCATGGCTGCCTCGCGCACGAGGCGCTGGATGTCCTCGGGGGAGCGCAGGCAGGACCGGGCGATGTCGTACAGGCGCTGGAAGCGGAACCAGCCGCGCTCGTCGGTCGCCCGCAGCCGGGGCGGTTCGCCGCTGGTGAGCGCCTCGGGGAGGTGCACCCCGTACTTGTCCGCGAGTTCGAGCAGGGTCGTCGGCCGCATCGACCCGGTGAAGTGCAGGTGCAGATGGGCCTTGGGCAACAGCCTTACGTCACGCTCCATTGAAGGATCTTGCCGCACATGGGGGGTGTCGCGGTAGCCGGATTCCCTCCTGAGTTACCGCTCGAACAAAGAAGTGGCCCCCGGTCGGAACCGGGGGCCACGTCTTCGTTCAGGGGTGCACGGGTCAGTCGCGGGCCTCGCCCAGCAGCTTCTGGAGCCGCGAGACGCCCTCGACGAGGTCGTCGTCGCCCAGCGCGTACGACAGGCGCAGGTAGCCCGGGGTACCGAAGGCCTCACCCGGTACGACGGCGACCTCGGCCTCGTCCAGGATGAGGGCGGCGAGCTCGGCCGAGTCGGCCGGACGCCTGCCCCGGATCTCCTTGCCGATCAGCCCCTTCACCGACGGGTACGCGTAGAACGCGCCCTCGGGCTCGGGGCAGAGCACACCGTCGATCTCGTTGAGCATGCGCACGATCGTCCGGCGGCGCCGGTCGAAGGCGGTCCGCATCTCGGCGACCGCGTCCAGCGGGCCGGAGACCGCGGCCAGCGCGGCGACCTGGGCGACGTTGCTGACGTTGGACGTGGCGTGCGACTGAAGGTTGGTCGCGGCCTTGACGACGTCCTTCGGGCCGACGATCCAGCCCACCCGCCAGCCGGTCATCGCGTAGGTCTTGGCGACTCCGTTGACCACGATGCACTTGTCGCGCAGTTCGGGCACGAGCGCGGGGAGCGAGGTGAACTCCGCGTCGCCGTAGACCAGGTGCTCGTAGATCTCGTCGGTCAGCACCCACAGGCCGTGCTCGACGGCCCAGCGGCCGATCGCCTCGGTGTCGGCCCTGTCGTATACGGCGCCCGTCGGGTTGGACGGCGAGACGAACAGGACGACCTTCGTGCGCTCGGTGCGGGCCGCTTCGAGCTGCTCCACGGAGACCCGGTAGCCGGTGGTCTCGTCGGCCACGACCTCGACGGGGACGCCTCCCGCCAGACGGATGGACTCGGGGTAGGTCGTCCAGTACGGGGCGGGCACGATGACCTCGTCGCCCGGGTCCAGGATCGCGGCGAAGGCCTCGTAGATGGCCTGCTTGCCACCGTTGGTCACCAGGACCTGGGACGGCTCGACCTCGTAGCCGGAGTCGCGCAGCGTCTTCTCTGCGATGGCGGCCTTGAGCTCGGGGAGCCCGCCCGCCGGGGTGTAGCGGTGGTACTTCGGGTTGGAGCAGGCCTCGATCGCGGCGTCGACGATGTAGCCGGGGGTCGGGAAGTCGGGCTCACCGGCGCCGAAGCCGATCACCGGACGCCCAGCGGCCTTGAGGGCCTTGGCCTTGGCGTCGACGGCGAGGGTGGCGGACTCGGAGATCGCACCGATGCGGGCCGAAACCCGGCGCTCGGACGGAGAAGTTGCAGCGCTCATGCCCCCATGCTCGCAGACCGGAAATGCCGTCGGCACAGGGGTTTCAGGGACCGGACAGGAGTCGGACAGCATCCGGACAGGACCGGTCGGTAGTTGTCTGTTCGACGCGACGCCCCTGAGCACGTACACTCACCTGTCGTTGGCCTTCATCAGCCGCACCGTTTTTGCACCCGGCCCACCGGGGAGGATGCGGTAGGTTGGTGGAAACCACAAAGGGTCGTAGCTCAATTGGTAGAGCACTGGTCTCCAAAACCAGCGGTTGGGGGTTCAAGTCCCTCCGGCCCTGCTACACACTCCTTCGCCAGGATGTGTGCGCATGTACGTACTTCAATGCATCGCCGTGCGGCTCCACCGGGCGCGGCACGGCCACGACCCGGAATCAGGTGAGTAGCGTGACGGACGCCGTGGGCTCCATCGACATGCCTGATGCCGATGATGAGGCCCCCGAGTCGAAGAAGAAGACCCGGAAGGGCGGCAAGCGCGGCAAGAAGGGCCCTCTGGGCCGGCTCGCGCTGTTCTACCGCCAGATCGTTGCCGAGCTGCGCAAGGTCGTCTGGCCCACTCGCAGCCAGCTGACGACCTACACGGCCGTGGTGATCGTGTTCGTGGTCGTCATGATCGGCCTCGTTACCGTGATTGACTTCGGTTTCGCGCGGGTCATCAAGTACGTCTTCGGCTGATCCCGCGGAGGGCGCCTCACAGGCGCCCCTTTCGCATGTTCCACCCATTTGTATCCAGGAAGAAGCAGCCATCGTGTCTGACCCGAACCTGAACGACGACGCCGAGCCCACGGCGAGCGCCGTCGAGTCCGCCGAGGACGAGCTCGACATCGTCGAGGCGGCGGACGCCGTGGCCCCGGACCAGGTCGAAGCTGCTGACGACGCCGCGGGCGAGCCCGCCGAGCAGGACGCCGTGCACGTCGAGTCCGACGAGGACGCGGAGGCCGAGGAGGCCGCCGAGTCCGACGAGGCCGCTGACGACACGGACGCCGCCGCTGACGAGGACGCCGCCGAGTCCGACGAGGACGCGGAGGAAGAGGCCGAGCCGGCCGCCCCCGTCGACCCCGTCGCCGCCCTGCGCGAAGAGCTGCGCGCTCTCCCCGGCGAGTGGTACGTCATCCACACGTACGCCGGCTACGAGAAGCGCGTGAAGGCCAACCTGGAGCAGCGCGCCGTCTCGCTCAACGTCGAGGACTTCATCTACTCGGCCGAAGTGCCCGAGGAAGAGATCGTCCAGATCAAGAACGGTGAGCGCAAGAACGTCCGTCAGAACAAGCTCCCGGGATACGTCCTGGTGCGCATGGACCTGACGAACGAGTCCTGGGGCGTCGTCCGCAACACGCCCGGCGTGACCGGATTCGTCGGCAACGCCTACGACCCGTACCCGCTGACCCTGGACGAGATCGTCAAGATGCTCGCCCCGGAGGCCGAGGAGAAGGCCGCCCGCGAGGCCGCAGAGGCCGAGGGCAAGCCGGTTCCGGCCCGCAAGGTCGAGGTCCAGGTGCTGGACTTCGAGGTCGGCGACTCGGTCACCGTCACCGACGGCCCGTTCGCGACGCTGCAGGCGACGATCAACGAGATCAACGCCGACTCGAAGAAGGTCAAGGGCCTCGTCGAGATCTTCGGTCGCGAAACCCCGGTCGAGCTCAGCTTCGACCAGATCCAGAAGAACTAGCGGTTTCCGCAGCTTCCGGACACATGCCTACCGAGCAGGTCAGACCGGCTTCGCAGCCGGTCTGACCTGCTCGGTTTTTGGTCGCGCAGCTATACCCGTTATCGTTGTGCGGTATGCCTCCATCCGGATGACCGGAATGGCGGCGAAACACTCTCACTAGGACCCGGAGAGAGCAATGCCTCCCAAGAAGAAGAAGGTCACGGGGCTTATCAAGCTCCAGATCAACGCCGGTGCGGCCAACCCGGCCCCGCCGGTCGGCCCCGCACTGGGCCAGCACGGCGTCAACATCATGGAGTTCTGCAAGGCCTACAACGCCGCGACCGAGTCGCAGCGTGGCATGGTCGTGCCGGTGGAGATCACGGTCTACGACGACCGCTCCTTCACCTTCATCACGAAGACTCCGCCGGCCGCCAAGCTGATCCTCAAGGCTGCGGGCGTGGAGAAGGGCTCCGGCGAGCCGCACAAGACCAAGGTTGCCAAGCTGACGGCTGCCCAGGTCCGCGAGATCGCCACGACGAAGCTCCCCGACCTGAACGCCAACGACCTCGACGCCGCGTCGAAGATCATCGCTGGCACCGCCCGTTCCATGGGCATCACGGTCGAAGGCTGATTCAGCCCCGTAAGCCCTCAGTGGTAGGACCAAGCGCTGGTCCGCACCACGACTCCACACTCTGATAACCACAGGAGTAGAAGTGAAGCGCAGCAAGAACCTCCGCGCTGCGGACGCGAAGATCGACCGGGAGCGCCAGTACGCCCCGCTCGAGGCCGTCCGTATCGCCAAGGACACCGCCTCCACGAAGTTCGACAGCACCGTCGAGGTCGCCTTTGCCCTGGGTGTAGACCCGCGCAAGGCCGACCAGATGGTCCGTGGCACCGTGAACCTCCCGCACGGCACCGGCAAGACCGCCCGGGTCCTGGTCTTCGCGACCGGTGACCGTGCTGCGGCCGCGGAAGCCGCGGGCGCCGACATCGTCGGCGCCGACGAGCTCATCGACGAGGTAGCGAAGGGCCGTCTGGACTTCGACGCAGTCGTCGCGACCCCGGACCTCATGGGCAAGGTCGGCCGCCTGGGCCGCGTGCTCGGTCCGCGTGGTCTGATGCCGAACCCGAAGACCGGCACCGTCACCCCCGATGTCGTCAAGGCTGTCAACGACATCAAGGGCGGCAAGATCGAGTTCCGCGTCGACAAGCACTCGAACCTGCACTTCATCATCGGAAAGACCTCTTTCGATGACACGAAGCTGGTCGAGAACTACGGTGCGGCTCTCGAGGAGATCCTCCGCCTGAAGCCGTCCGCCGCCAAGGGCCGCTTCATCAAGAAGGCGACCCTGAGCACGACGATGGGCCCCGGCATCCCGCTGGACTCCAACCGCGTGCGCAACCTCCTCGTCGAGGAGGACCCGGCCGCCGTCTGAAGCTGACGGCTGGTCGCGGACCGCGTGACTGAAAACCGTCCCTCACCGCTCTCCGGAGCGGCGAGGGACGGTTTTTTTCATGCGCCGACTGTCGGTGGTGTGAGTTACGGTCCAAGGATTCGTCAACACGCAAGGGGTGGGGCATGGGTATGTCGGCATGGAGGCGCGCGGGCGTCGCGGTGACGGTCGCGGCTGTGATCGCAGGTGTCGCCGGGTGTCAGGGCGAGGAGAAGAAGCCGGCGGCGGACGCGCCGAAGGCGGAGACCGAGGTCCGGTCGGGGGCGGCGGTGACCCAGATGCTGACGGCCGCGTACAAGAAGACCGCGGCCGCCAAGTCGGCCAAGGTCCACATGACGATGGAGATGCCCGTCGCCACCGACGGCGGCTCCATGGAGATGTCCGGCACGATGGGGTGGGGCCCCGCGGTGATGGACATGACCATGAAGGGTGAGGCGTTCCAGATCTCTCCGGACGCACCCGAGCAGATACGTATGGTCATGCTGGACGACGTCATGTACATGGACATGGGTTCAGAGGCCGCTGCCGGGATGGACGGCAAGCGCTGGATGAAGATGGACTTCGCCGCCATCGCGGAGGCGTCCGGTGATGCTGCCGCGCAGAAGCAGTTGACCCGCGGCATGGAGGGCATGAACCAGGACCCTGCCCAGCAGCTGGCCCTTCTCCTGGAGTCCCCGAACCTCAAGCACGTCGGTGCCGAGAAGATCGGCGCCGTCGAGACGCAGCACTACAAGGGCTCGCTCTCGGTCAAGGAGATGCTGGCCGCGAACGAGTCGCTCGACGTCCTCACGGACGAAGACCGGAAATCTCTGCTGGCCAATGTGGAGAAGTCCGGGATCAAGGGTTACGACACCGAGGTCTGGGTCAACGAGGACGGCTACCCGATGCGCATGGACGTCGGTATGGACACCCCTCAGGGGGAGATCACGATCGTGGCCGAGTATGCGGACTACGGCACCGACGTCGCCGTCACCGCACCGCCTGCGAGCGCGACTTTCGACCTGATGGAGATGCTGGAGGAGCTCGGACAGGGCGCGACCACCTGACCCGCCCGTGCCCGTGGGGTTCACCTCGTTGACCCGATTTGCCTGATCGCGATCCGGTCGCGTACGCTCCTCAGGAAGCCAAAGACCGCTGGTCGTTGCCGCGCTCTCGCAAGAGGGACGGTGACCGAAGGATCCGTCGAGAACGGACGACCTGCGCAGGTGACTGTGGAAAGCTCCCGGATTCATTCGGTCGAGCTACGCCCTGGCGCCTGCGCCGGGGCGTTTCGTCTTTCCCGGCCCCTTCTGAGCGGTCCTCATCACCCGGAAGGAGGCCGACGCTCATGGCAAGGCCCGACAAGGCTGCCGCGGTAGCCGAGCTGACGGACCAGTTCCGCAGCTCGAACGCCGCTGTGCTGACCGAGTACCGGGGTCTCACCGTGGCGCAGCTCAAGGAGCTGCGTCGTTCTCTCGGTGAGAACGCCCAGTACGCCGTGGTGAAGAACACGCTGACCAAGATTGCGGCCAACGAGGCCGGGATCGACACGCTGGACGACCTGTTCGCAGGTCCGACGGCGGTTGCCTTCATCACCGGTGACCCGGTGGAGTCGGCGAAGGGTCTTCGTGACTTCGCCAAGGACAACCCCAACCTCATCATCAAGGGCGGTGTCCTTGACGGTAAGGCGCTGTCCGCCGATGAGATCAAGAAGCTCGCGGACCTCGAGTCCCGCGAGGTTCTGCTCGCCAAGCTGGCCGGCGCCATGAAGGGCAAGCAGACTCAGGCTGCGCAGCTCTTCCAGGCACTGCCGTCGAAGTTCGTCCGCACCGCGGAAGCGCTTCGCGCCAAGAGGGCCGAGCAGGGCGGTGCCGGTACGCCGGCTCCCGCCGACGCCGAGGTGGCGGAGTAACACTCCGCGTCCACGGCTCGAAGCGGGCCCGTACGCCCGCCTACATATACATCCGGCACCTGCCGAATTAGTGGAAGGACGCCATCATGGCGAAGCTCAGCCAGGAAGACCTGCTCGCTCAGTTCGAGGAGCTCACCCTCATCGAGCTCTCCGAGTTCGTTAAGGCGTTCGAGGAGAAGTTCGACGTCACCGCCGCCGCGGCCGTCGCCGTTGCCGGCCCCGCCCAGGGTGGCGGCGCTGCCGAGGCCGTCGAGGAGCAGGACGAGTTCGACGTCATCCTCACCGGTGCCGGCGAGAAGAAGATCCAGGTCATCAAGGTCGTGCGTGAGCTGACCTCCCTGGGCCTCAAGGAGGCCAAGGACCTCGTGGACGGCGCCCCGAAGCCCGTCCTCGAGAAGGTCGCCAAGGAGGCCGCCGAGAAGGCTGCCGAGTCCCTCAAGGGCGCCGGCGCCTCCGTCGAGGTCAAGTGACCCTGCGAGTCATCTGACTCCTCAGGACCGTCTCTGCCGCGAGGCAGGGATGTCACATCGCAAAGGGCGATCACCCAATCGGGTGGTCGCCCTTTGGCGTACCCCCTGACGCTGCCTTGATCTTCCGTCGGCGGCGAGTAGGGTGATCTTCGCCGTGCGTCTCCCAGGGGGCGTCAACGGGCGTCCTGGGGCCCCAGGTGAAGATCGCAGAATGTCCGTCCGGTGCTCGGGGGCCTTGACGAACCGCACGCGGCGCGCAATTCTCAGGACGCGTCGTCATCTCGATCCTCATCCGAGGCATGGATCGAGAACGAAGAGGGCAGTAAAGAAGAGCGCACACCGCGCGAGGGCTATTCATAGGTGTTGAGAACAGCTGTTGAGAGCAACGTGGGTCTCTGAGAACCCCGACTGGACATCAGTGTGCCGCTTGGCTACACTGACCCTTTGCGCTGCCTGTTAGCTGCCTCCTGCCCGTCACCAGGGGCATGCCCACGCCTAGCACCGATGACCGACTCTTCCCTGATCTTGGGATTTCTGTCTCTGTGTGCGGCTTGGGGCCGGTACGCGCGTAGTGAGTCCGAGCCCTCGGAAGGACCCCCTCTTGGCCGCCTCGCGCAACGCCTCGACCTCGAATACGAACAACGGTGCCAGCACCGCCCCGCTGCGCATCTCTTTTGCAAAGATCAGGGAGCCCCTCGAGGTTCCGAACCTCCTCGCGCTGCAGACCGAGAGCTTTGACTGGCTCCTCGGCAACGCCGCCTGGAAGGCTCGCGTCGAGGCTGCTCTGGACAGCGGACAAGACGTCCCCACCAAGTCCGGCCTGGAGGAGATCTTCGAGGAGATTTCGCCGATCGAGGACTTCTCCGGGTCGATGTCGCTCACGTTCCGCGACCACCGCTTCGAGCCCCCGAAGAACTCCATCGACGAGTGCAAGGAGCGCGACTTCACGTTCGCCGCGCCGCTCTTCGTCACGGCCGAGTTCACCAACAACGAGACCGGCGAGATCAAGTCCCAGACGGTCTTCATGGGCGACTTCCCGCTCATGACCAACAAGGGCACCTTCGTCATCAACGGCACCGAGCGTGTCGTCGTGTCGCAGCTGGTCCGCTCGCCGGGTGTCTACTTCGACTCCTCCATCGACAAGACGTCCGACAAGGACATCTTCTCCGCCAAGATCATCCCTTCCCGGGGTGCCTGGCTGGAGATGGAGATCGACAAGCGCGACATGGTCGGTGTCCGCATCGACCGCAAGCGCAAGCAGTCCGTCACCGTCCTTCTGAAGGCTCTCGGCTGGACCACCGAGCAGATCCTCGAGGAGTTCGGCGAGTACGAGTCGATGCGCGCCACCCTGGAGAAGGACCACACCCAGGGCCAGGACGACGCGCTGCTCGACATCTACCGCAAGCTGCGCCCGGGCGAGCCGCCCACGCGTGAGGCCGCTCAGACGCTGCTCGAGAACCTCTACTTCAACCCGAAGCGCTACGACCTCGCGAAGGTCGGCCGCTACAAGGTGAACAAGAAGCTCGGCGCCGACGAGCCGCTCGACGCCGGTGTCCTCACCAGCGACGACATCATCGCGACCATCAAGTACCTGGTGAAGCTGCACGCCGGGGAGACCGAGACGGTCGGCGAGAGCGGTACCCAGATCGTCGTCGAGACCGACGACATCGACCACTTCGGCAACCGTCGTCTGCGCAACGTCGGCGAGCTCATCCAGAACCAGGTCCGTACGGGTCTGGCTCGTATGGAGCGCGTCGTGCGTGAGCGCATGACGACCCAGGACGTCGAAGCGATCACGCCGCAGACCCTTATCAACATCCGGCCGGTCGTCGCCTCCATCAAGGAGTTCTTCGGCACCAGCCAGCTGTCGCAGTTCATGGACCAGAACAACCCGCTGTCGGGTCTCACCCACAAGCGCCGCCTGTCGGCTCTTGGCCCGGGTGGTCTGTCCCGTGAGCGGGCCGGCTTCGAGGTCCGAGACGTGCACCCGTCCCACTACGGACGCATGTGCCCGATCGAGACCCCTGAAGGCCCGAACATCGGTCTGATCGGTTCGCTCGCCTCGTACGGACGCGTCAACGCGTTCGGTTTCGTCGAGACGCCGTACCGCAAGGTCGTCGAGGGTGTCGTCACCGACGACGTCGACTACCTGACCGCCGACGAGGAAGACCGCTTCGTGATCGCCCAGGCGAACGCGACGCTGTCCGAGGACATGCGGTTCACCGAGCCGCGCGTCCTGGTCCGCCGTCGTGGCGGAGAGGTCGACTACATCCCCGGCGACGACGTCGACTACATGGATGTCTCGCCGCGCCAGATGGTGTCGGTCGCGACCGCCATGATCCCGTTCCTCGAGCACGACGACGCCAACCGTGCCCTCATGGGCGCGAACATGATGCGTCAGGCCGTGCCGCTGATCACGTCCGAGGCTCCGCTCGTCGGCACCGGCATGGAGTACCGCTGCGCGGTCGACGCCGGTGACGTCATCAAGGCGGAGAAGGACGGTGTGGTCCAGGAGGTTTCCGCGGACTACGTCACCGTCACCAACGACGACGGCACGTACACCACGTACCGCATCGCCAAGTTCTCCCGCTCGAACCAGGGCACCTCGGTCAACCAGAAGGTTGTCGTCGAAGAGGGCGCCCGCGTGGTCGAAGGCCAGGTCCTGGCCGACGGTCCCGCCACCGAGATGGGCGAGATGGCGCTCGGCAAGAACCTCCTCGTGGCGTTCATGCCGTGGGAGGGTCACAACTACGAAGACGCGATCATCCTGTCGCAGCGTCTGGTGCAGGACGACGTCCTCTCCTCGATCCACATCGAGGAGCACGAGGTCGACGCCCGTGACACCAAGCTCGGCCCGGAGGAGATCACCCGGGACATCCCGAACGTCTCCGAAGAGGTCCTCGCGGACCTCGACGAGCGCGGCATCATCCGTATCGGTGCCGAGGTCACGGCCGGTGACATCCTCGTCGGCAAGGTCACGCCCAAGGGCGAGACCGAGCTGACGCCGGAGGAGCGTCTGCTCCGCGCGATCTTCGGTGAGAAGGCGCGCGAGGTGCGCGACACCTCGCTGAAGGTCCCGCACGGCGAGATCGGCAAGATCATCGGCGTCCGCGTCTTCGACCGCGAAGAGGGCGACGAGCTGCCGCCGGGCGTGAACCAGCTGGTCCGCGTCTACGTCGCGCAGAAGCGCAAGATCACTGATGGTGACAAGCTCGCCGGCCGTCACGGCAACAAGGGCGTCATCTCGAAGATCCTGCCGATCGAGGACATGCCGTTCCTGGAGGACGGCACCCCGGTCGACATCATCCTCAACCCGCTGGGTGTCCCGTCCCGAATGAACCCGGGACAGGTACTGGAGATCCACCTCGGCTGGCTCGCCAGCCGCGGCTGGGACGTCTCCGGCCTCGGTGACGAGTGGGCCAAGCGCCTGCAGTCCATCGGCGCCGACCAGGTCGCCCCCGGCACCAACGTCGCGACCCCGGTCTTCGACGGCGCCCGCGAGGACGAGATCACCGGCCTCTTCGAGGCCACGATCCCGAACCGCGACGGCAACCGGCTGGTTCAGCCCTCGGGCAAGGCCAACCTGTTCGACGGCCGCTCCGGTGAGCCGTTCCCCGAGCCGGTCTCGGTCGGCTACATGTACATCCTCAAGCTGCACCACCTGGTCGACGACAAGCTCCACGCCCGTTCGACCGGACCGTACTCCATGATCACGCAGCAGCCGCTGGGTGGTAAGGCACAGTTCGGTGGGCAGCGATTCGGTGAGATGGAGGTGTGGGCCCTTGAGGCTTACGGCGCCGCATACGCCCTCCAGGAACTGCTGACGATCAAGTCCGACGACGTGACCGGCCGCGTGAAGGTCTACGAGGCGATCGTCAAGGGCGAGAACATCCCCGAGCCCGGCATTCCCGAGTCCTTCAAGGTGCTCATCAAGGAAATGCAGTCGCTCTGCCTCAACGTGGAGGTGCTGTCCTCGGACGGTATGTCCATCGAGATGCGTGACACGGACGAGGACGTCTTCCGCGCGGCGGAGGAGCTCGGTATCGACCTGTCCCGGCGCGAGCCGAGCAGCGTCGAAGAGGTCTGACGGGTTGGCCGGCCGGATCCCAGTGATCCGGCCGGCTCTCCCCGGACCCGTTCAGACCATTGCTGAAGTGCCCCGATTTCTCGCTCAGGCGAGGGGGCTCGAACCCCCGAAAGAGGGATTGACGACAAGTGCTCGACGTCAACTTCTTCGACGAGCTGCGGATCGGCCTTGCCACCGCGGACGACATCCGGACCTGGTCCCACGGCGAAGTGAAGAAGCCGGAGACCATCAACTACCGCACGCTCAAGCCCGAAAAGGACGGACTCTTCTGCGAGAAGATCTTCGGTCCGACCCGGGACTGGGAGTGCTACTGCGGCAAGTACAAGCGTGTCCGCTTCAAGGGCATCATCTGTGAGCGTTGTGGCGTCGAGGTCACGCGCGCCAAGGTGCGCCGTGAGCGCATGGGCCACATCGAGCTTGCCGCTCCCGTCACCCACATCTGGTACTTCAAGGGCGTCCCGTCGCGCCTGGGCTACCTGCTGGACCTCGCGCCGAAGGACCTCGAGAAGGTCATCTACTTCGCCGCGTACATGATCACGTTCGTCGACGAGGAGCGCCGCACGCGCGACCTCCCGTCGCTGGAGGCGCATGTCTCCGTCGAGCGCCAGCAGGTCGAGAACCGTCGCGACTCGGACCTCGAGAACCGTGCCAAGAAGCTCGAGACCGACCTGGCCGAGCTCGAGGCCGAGGGTGCCAAGGCCGACGTGCGCCGCAAGGTGCGCGAAGGTGCCGAGCGTGAGATGAAGCAGCTGCGCGACCGTGCGCAGCGCGAGATCGACCGTCTCGACGAGGTGTGGAGCCGCTTCAAGAACCTCAAGGTCCAGGACCTCGAGGGTGACGAGCTGCTCTACCGCGAGCTGCGTGACCGTTTCGGCACGTACTTCGACGGCTGCATGGGTGCTGCTGCCCTGCAGAAGCGCCTGGAGTCCTTCGACCTCGACGAGGAGGCCGAGCGCCTCCGCGAGATCATCCGTACCGGCAAGGGCCAGAAGAAGACCCGTGCGCTCAAGCGCCTCAAGGTCGTCTCCGCGTTCCTGCAGACCAGCAACAAGCCCAAGGGCATGGTGCTCGACTGCGTGCCGGTCATCCCGCCGGACCTGCGTCCGATGGTGCAGCTGGACGGTGGCCGCTTCGCGACCTCCGACCTGAACGACCTGTACCGCCGTGTGATCAACCGCAACAACCGCCTCAAGCGTCTCCTTGACCTCGGTGCCCCCGAGATCATCGTGAACAACGAGAAGCGGATGCTGCAGGAGGCCGTCGACGCACTGTTCGACAACGGCCGCCGCGGTCGCCCGGTCACCGGTCCCGGTAACCGTCCCCTGAAGTCCCTCAGCGACATGCTGAAGGGCAAGCAGGGCCGTTTCCGTCAGAACCTCCTCGGCAAGCGTGTGGACTACTCCGCGCGTTCCGTGATCGTCGTCGGTCCGCAGCTCAAGCTGCACCAGTGCGGTCTGCCGAAGGCGATGGCGCTGGAGCTCTTCAAGCCGTTCGTGATGAAGCGCCTGGTGGACCTGAACCACGCGCAGAACATCAAGTCGGCCAAGCGCATGGTCGAGCGTGGCCGCACGGTCGTGTACGACGTCCTCGAAGAGGTCATCGCCGAGCACCCGGTGCTGCTGAACCGTGCACCCACCCTGCACCGCCTCGGCATCCAGGCCTTCGAGCCCCAGCTGGTCGAGGGCAAGGCCATCCAGATCCACCCGCTCGTCTGCACCGCGTTCAACGCGGACTTCGACGGTGACCAGATGGCCGTGCACCTTCCGCTCTCCGCGGAGGCGCAGGCCGAGGCCCGCATCCTGATGCTGTCCTCGAACAACATCCTGAAGCCGGCCGACGGCCGTCCCGTCACCATGCCCACCCAGGACATGGTGCTCGGCCTCTTCTTCCTCACCACGGACGAGGAGGAGCGCAAGGTCATCGGTCAGGGCCGGGCGTTCGGCTCGACGGCTGAAGCGATCATGGCCTTCGACGCCCGCGAGCTCTCGCTCCAGGCACAGGTGGACATCCGCTTCCCGGTGGGCACCATGCCTCCGCGCGGCTGGGTGCCGCCGGTCGCCGAGGAGGGCGAGCCCGAGTACCAGCCGGGTGACACCTTCCGGCTGCGTACGAGCCTGGGCCGCGCGCTCTTCAACGAGCTGCTGCCCGAGGACTACCCGTTCGTCGACTACTCGGTGGGCAAGAAGCAGCTCTCCGAGATCGTCAACGACCTGGCCGAGCGTTACCCCAAGGTCATCGTGGCGGCGACGCTCGACAACCTGAAGGCCGCCGGCTTCCACTGGGCGACCCGTTCCGGGGTCACCGTCTCTGTTGCCGACATCGTCGTCCCCGAGGCCAAGAAGGCCATCGTCAAGGGCTACGAGGAGCAGGACGAGAAGGTCCAGAAGCAGTACGAGCGCGGTCTGATCACCAAGGACGAGCGCACGCAGGAGCTCATCGCGATCTGGACCAAGGCGACCAACGAGGTTGCCGAGGCGATGAACGCGAACTTCCCGAAGACGAACCCCATCTTCATGATGGTCGACTCGGGTGCCCGAGGAAACATGATGCAGATGCGTCAGATCGCGGGTATGCGTGGTCTGGTGTCGAACGCGAAGAACGAGACCATCCCGCGTCCGATCAAGGCCTCCTTCCGTGAGGGCCTCACCGTTCTGGAGTACTTCATCTCCACGCACGGTGCCCGTAAGGGTCTGGCGGACACCGCCCTGCGTACCGCCGACTCGGGTTACCTGACCCGTCGTCTGGTGGACGTCTCGCAGGACGTGATCATCCGCGAGGAGGACTGCGGCACCGACCGCGGCCTCAAGCTGAAGATCGCCGTCAAGGGTGCGGACGGTGTGCTCCGCAAGACGGAGGACGTCGAGACCTCGGTCTACGCCCGCATGCTGGCCGAGGACGTCGTCGTCGACGGCAAGGTCATCGCGCCTGCCAACGTCGACCTCGGTGACGTCCTGATCGACGCCCTGGTGGGCGCCGGAGTCGAGGAGGTCAAGACCCGCTCGGTCCTGACCTGTGAGTCCGCGGTCGGCACCTGTGCCTTCTGCTACGGACGCTCGCTCGCCACCGGCAAGCTGGTCGACATCGGTGAGGCGGTCGGCATCATCGCCGCCCAGTCCATCGGTGAGCCCGGTACCCAGCTGACGATGCGTACCTTCCACACCGGTGGTGTGGCCGGTGACGACATCACGCAGGGTCTGCCCCGAGTCGTCGAGCTCTTCGAGGCACGTACACCCAAGGGTGTCGCCCCGATCTCGGAGGCCAAGGGCCGTGTCCGGATCGAGGAGACCGAGAAGACCAAGAAGCTCGTCGTCACGCCGGACGACGGCAGCGAGGAGACGCCGTTCCCGATCTCCAAGCGTGCCCGTCTGCTGGTCGGCGAGGGCGACGCGGTCGAGGTGGGCCAGAAGCTCACCGTCGGTGCCACGAACCCGCACGACGTGCTGCGGATCCTCGGTCAGCGCGCGGTCCAGGTCCACCTGGTCGGCGAAGTCCAGAAGGTCTACAACTCGCAGGGCGTGTCGATCCACGACAAGCACATCGAGATCATCATCCGGCAGATGCTGCGCCGAGTGACGATCATCGAGTCCGGCGACGCGGAGCTGCTGCCGGGCGAGCTCGTCGAGCGGTCGAAGTTCGAGGTCGAGAACCGTCGTGTGGTCACCGAGGGCGGTCACCCCGCCTCCGGTCGTCCGCAGCTGATGGGTATCACCAAGGCCTCGCTCGCCACCGAGTCGTGGCTGTCGGCGGCGTCCTTCCAGGAGACGACCAGGGTCCTGACCGACGCGGCGATCAACGCCAAGTCGGACTCCCTGATCGGCCTCAAGGAGAACGTCATCATCGGTAAGCTCATCCCGGCCGGTACGGGTCTGTCCCGCTACCGCAACATCCGGGTCGAGCCGACCGAGGAAGCCAAGGCCGCGATGTACTCGGCCGTCGGCTACGACGACATCGACTACTCGCCGTTCGGCACGGGCTCCGGCCAGGCCGTTCCGCTGGAGGACTACGACTACGGTCCGTACAACCAGTAAGCGAGTCGCTTGATACGACCGAAGGGCGGTCACCCCGTTTCGTACGGGGTGGCCGCCCTTCGGCGTGTCCGGTTCCTGTGTCACCTGGACGGACGGTCCTCCAGGTACGGCTGGAGGTGTTGCAGCCGGTCCGCGTAGTCGGGGTGCGAGGACAGCAGCTTGGCGAGCCCGCCCGTACGGGCCTGGGGGCCGGCAGCCGGGTAGGAAGCCTCCTCGTGCGCCCGCATGGTGTGCAGGACCCCGGCCAGGGGGTGGGCGAAGCCCAGGCCCGCGGCGTGTGCGTCGGCCCGGAGCTCGGACCTCCTGTTGACCAGGGCCAGCAGGTACGGAGCGACCGCCATCGGCAGGACGACCATCCAGGCCGCCGCGACGAAGGCCAGCAGCCCGCAGCCGAACAGCAGGACCAGGATTCCCGTCGCCGGCAGCGAGATGACGCGTGCCACACGCAGTGCGAGGCGTGACATCGCACGTATCGCCCGCCAGGTCAGCTCGGCCGGCTGCGCGTACCAGTGGCCCAGCAGGGAGGCCCAGGCGTGGCCGCCCGTGTGGTGGCCGAGTTCGTGCGCGAGCGCGGCGGCCAGCTGGCCGTTGGGCAGGTGGTTCAGGGAGAAGGTGGTGACGCCGACGATGTGGCCGGCCGCGGCGTACGCGTTGATGCCGTCGTTCTCCTCGATCCACAGCTCGTACTGGTGATGGTCGACGCCCGCACGTGCCGTGACCTCGCGCCACACCGGTTCCAGCCGGGCCCGTTCGGCAGGGGTCGGAACGCGCAGCCGCAGCAGTCTCCGGGCGAGGAAGCCTTCGGTGGGCCGGTGGAAGACCAGGGCGCCGCTGAGCACCCAGAGGGTGACGGGAAGCCAGGCGGCCGACCCGAAGAACGCCGACGCGAAGCCGGTCACCACGGCGAGGCTGCAGAGGAACGCGGGCACCTGGACGAGGAGCCGGCTCAGTGCGGTGGCGTCCACGCCCCGCTGGCGGGCGGTCAGATGGACGCGCCGCTGCTCGAAGTCCATCTCGTGAGGATGGCGCCCCGGCTGCACCGGGGCCGGGGCCGGTGCGGGGCCGAGCGCCTCGGGGTAGGCCGGGGGAGGGAGCGGGCTGTGGGGGTACGGGGGTGCGCCGTCGGTGGATGTGCTGGGGTACGAGGGTGCGGCTCCCCCCGTCGTGCCGGGGTACGCCGGTGGGGTGTCGGTGGGTCTGCCGGGGTACGCGGGTGCCTCTGTGGTTGGGCTGGGGTACGCGGGTGCGGCGTCCGCGGTTGGTCCGGGGTACGCGGGTGCGGCGTCTGCCATGGTGCCGGGGTACGCGGGCGGAGGGCCGGAGTACTCGGGCGGTGGGGCGTCGTGGCCGGGCGGGTGGGTCATCGGTCTGGCTCCTCGGGGTGTGCGGGCGGGCGCGGGTCCTGTGGCGGCTCAGCCCAGGAGTCCCGCGACCGGGAAGAAGAAGGTGCTGAGGAAGAAGGCGGCCAGACCGATCCGTATCCAGCGGTGCTTGTCCGCGACGATGCGGCTGGTCTCCGCCAGCGAGACGAGCAGGGCGTCGGCCGGGGAGCGGGCCGTGTCGGCAAGTGCCTGTGCGAGCAGGCCCTGCGAGGAGGCCCGCCGGGTGTCCGCGAAGTAGGTGAGCGGCTGCCCCGGTGCCCAGGTGCTCGGCCGGTACCGCGGCAGGATCGCCATGAGGAGGGACAGCAGGGCCAGCGCCACGCAGCAGGCCCCGGCCCACCACAGCACGCTGCCGAATCCGCTCAGGTCCCACGGGCGCCAGCGCCGGGCCGAGAGGAACCCGCTGAGGACCCCCACCGTGACGCCGAGCGCCCCGGCGAGCACCGCGGCCTTGCTGTCGGCGCGCGCGATCTCGCCGCGGGCGTCGGTGAGCAGCCGCCCGGCAGCCTCCAGGGAGGCCACTTCCGAGGGCGCGGGGGCCGGGTTGGCGGTCACGACGGTCCGCCTTCCGGATCCTCGGCGGCGGGTTCGTCCTGGGGCTCGGCAGCGGCGCCCTGCGACGGCGCCGAGCCCTGCCACGGGCCGGTGGCCTGTGAGGGTGCCGCGCTCCGCGGCGGCGCGGTGTCCTGCTGCGGGCCGGCGAAGGGCATCGCGGGCATCGAGGGTGGGACGACGGTCGGCATGGCGGGCATCGGGGGTGGGACGACGGTCGGCACGGCGGGTGCGAGGGGAGGCTGCGGGGGCGGGAAGCCGTACGGCGGTGGCACGGCAGGCCCGGGCGGGGCGGTGACCGGGGGCCCGTAAGCCGAGGGCCCGTAGGCCGGAGGCGGCACGTACCCGTCGAACGGCGGTGCCCCGTGGTTCACGGCACCGTCGGCCGAGGGGTGGAATCCGGCCGCCGGTGGTGCGGCGACGGGCTGCCCGGGAAGGATCCCGGGCAGCGACGGCGGCACGGGGGGAACGGGCGCCGCGGGTACGGCGTCCGCCGGTGCGAGCGCTGCCGGCGGGACCGGGCTCGGCACCGTGTCGGCCACTCCGGGCAGCCGCTGCGCGAGGATCTCGGTGACCGTCCTGAGCGCGAGCTCCTTCGGCCCGTCGAGCTCGAACGCCTCCGCGTGCTTGCCCCCGAGCAGCTCCGAGACCAGCTCCTTCTGCTGCTGGATCAGCCGCAGCTGGTCGTCGCGCATGGACTGCATCACCAGCCGGGAGTCCTCCGGGTGTTCGGAGAGGTGGAGCGCCCAGGCGTGCACCCCACCGTGCTGCAGGTGGTAGGCGTAGAAGTTGATCTTCTGTGCCTGCAGGGCCTGGAGTTCCAGGTCCTGGCGGCCCGCGAGCAGTGCGTGCTGGTGCTGGAGAGCCTGCTGCTGCATGGCCAGTTCGTGCTGCTGCCGCTGGTGCTCGAAGGCCCTCCCCGCCAGGAGCTGGTCCTGCTGCCGGGAGCGGCGGTCGACCTCCAGATCGATGTCCATGCCGCGCTGGGCGACGAGTACCTGCTCCACGCTCTGGTACTCGATGGCCTGCTTGCGCTTTTCGTGCGCGATGTTGTCGTCGTCCCGGCGTACCCGCACGGTCCAGGTGACCTGGAGCCCTGCCGCCGCCCCCAGCTGCCCCTGCGCCTCCACCGCCCGCAGCACCGCCTGTTCGGCGTCGGCGCTGCGATGGACGGGGAACGCCCGGGTGACCGGCCGCGCGGCCTGCTGCAACTCGCCCAGCAGGAGTTCGGGGACGTTGCGGTGCCCGCTCCTGACGAACACGTCCGGCTCCAGCACCTGCCAGGACAGGTCGACCGCCACCCCGAACTCGAACGCGTCGTTGTCGCTGGGCAGGGCCAGTTCGGTGCGCACCGGATGGATCCCCATGTCCACCTCGTAGACGGCTGTGTAGCGCCGGGTCGCCATGTCCGCGCGTACGGGGCGGTGGGGCGGCAGGAAGGTGTCGTACTCACCCCTCGACGTGACGAACACCAGCGCGTGATCGACCTGGGTGACCGGCTTGCGGGTCACGTACTCGAAGCGCGTCAGCTGCCGCACGGTCAGCACCGGATCGGTCAGCTGTGTGTGGCGGTCGGCGTTCTGCTGCCACTCGGGCGGACGGCGGAAGTCGGCCATCGGAACTCTTCTCCTTGACGGGTGCGGCTGGTTCAGCCGTGATCGACGACGGCCAGCAGCCGGCCCGCGACCGGCGGCGTCGTACCGCCGTCCTCGGCGGGCATCGTGCGCAGCAGGTGGGCGAGTCGTCTGCGGTCGGTGTCGGTCTCGACGAGGCCGGACAGCAGGGCGGCCAGGGCCGCCTCGGTGCGGGGGGCGTGGTCCGCGGACCATGTCCACGTACGCAGGACCGCGAGGGCGTCGTCCGTGTGGTGGCGGTCGCGCAGGGCGGCCGTCCACAGATCCGTGAGGTCCCGGGCCTGCGGGGCGCGCACGGCGGCTGCCTGGGCGTACCACTCGAGCAGCGGGGCCGGGGACCCGGTCGGATCGTCGTCCTGGGGATGCGCGCAGGCGTACAGGAAGGAACGCAGGGCGAGATCGCGCAGGGCGGGTTCGTCGCCCAGCCAGCTCCCCATCTCCGCCAGCACCTGCCCGCCGGCCGGGGAGAGCAGCAACAGGGCGACGGACGCGGAGAGTTCTTCGATCTCCTCGGCGAGCCGGTCGGTGTCGCCGCCGCGTCCGTCGCCCGCCGCGAAGTACGTACGGGCGGCGGAGCGCAGGGCGTGCAGAGCTTCCGCCGGGTGGGCGGGGCCGATCAGGGCATAGGCGCGGATCGCCGTCCAGCGCTCCCGGCGATCGTCGCCTGTGCACCAACTGCCAAGAATCCGCAGGATGTTGGGAGCTCCGAGGAAGTGGGCCAGAGTGAGTGCGTTGACCGCGACGAGTCGCTGCCGGTAACGGCGCGACGTGGCCCAGCGGGTGATGACGAGAGCCATCGCCGACGGCAGGTCCGCCGCGGCGAGCACGGCCGCGGTCGAGGCGGCACGGGTGCGCACGAGGGGGCGTCCGTCGTCGGCGAGCCGGTCCAGCCAGGCCACCAGGGCCGGCCGGGCTGACGGGTGGCCGGTCCACACCTCGCGCAGCAGGACGAGGGCGGCGCGATCGTCGCGGTACCGGGCCTTGCGCTGGGCGACCGGACCCCACTCGGTCACCTCGTTCTCCTCGTACCGCTCGGCGCGCGCCCGGTTCAGCCGCCCGCCCGCCGCGTTGCCGAAGACGGGTACGAGGGGCGGCTTCGAGGGGTCTTCGGTCTTCTGGAGCAGCGCGAACAGCACGTCGCTCAGTTCGGCGGTCAGGGCGTACGGCGCCTCGTTGAACGCGGCGAGCGCGACGAGGAAGGCCTTGTCCAGGAGGGAGGCCGACGGATCGCCGAGCCACTCCTCGACCTGGCTCTCCAGAGCCGCGAGCGAGAAGTGCTCCAGCTCGTGCCCCGCGGCCCGGCCGCTCGCGACGCGGGCCAGCAGCCGGGCGAACGCGGCCACCTCCCGCAACTGGTGGCCGCGGTCGAGGAACTCCTTGACGGAACGGTGCTCCAGCAGTGCCCCGGCATCCGCTCCGGGACCGGCGGGGCCGTCCGGCCGGGCCGCCAGATGGGCCTCCAGGACGGCACGCGACTGCGGCGGCTGCCAGTGCGCGACGGGGACGTCCTCCAGTGCCGCGGCCGGATCGACGGTGATCACCAGGTAGGCGTCCTGCTCGACGAGCCTCTCCCGCAGGGCCAGCAGGTGCGTGTCGCGCAGGGGCAGGTCACGCCGGAGCGCGAGGTCGCAAAGCACATGGCCGCGGGCTCCGTCGAGCAGACCGGCCAGCGCGGCGGGGGTGGTGTCGCGGTCGAGGGAGCGTACGGGGGTGGCGCCCAGCCGGTTCAGGAGCATCAGGGCGGCCGTGCGACGGCCGGTGAAGTGCTGGCCGGAAAGCACCAGGACGCGTACCGTCCGCAGCCGCTCCACGAGTCCGGTGAACAGCGATCCGTCCCCGCCGGGCACGAAGAGGGACGCCGTCCGGTCCAGGCTGTCCTGCGGGACGGGGCCGGAGGTGTGCGAGTCGCTGGACACCCCGAGCTGGTAGATCTCGGTCTTGCTGCCCATGATCACGTCGCCGACGACGTGCCCGCCGCTGACGCCGTGCTGGTCGCGACCGCTCAGCCCGCCCTCGAAGCGGGCCGAGGCGCCGACCATGATGCCCGGACTGTGCGCGTAGAGGTCACGGCGCGCGCTCCAGGCGTCCTGCGGCTGTTCCGGTTCCTCCTCCGGGGCGTCGGTACGGGAGGGCGCGTCGTCCCCGGCCTTCGGTGCCTCGGGAGCCTCGGGAGCGCCGGCGGACGCTGCCCCGGAGGTGTCGGCGGCGCCGTCGGCCCCAGGGCCGGACGGCACGGGCGGATCCTGGCTCATCGGAGGGCACCGCCGTCCGAGGGGCCGTCCGCGTCGGTGGGTTCCGCGGGCCGGCCGTCGCCGGCACCGCCGAGCACGACGTCTCCTGTGACGTGTCCGCCGCTCACCCCGTGCAGGTCCCGCCCGGCCAGACCACCGCCGAAGGAGGGCGCTCCGCCGTGGAAGTGGAACACGGCGCCGCCCGCAGTCCCGGACGCCGGGTCGCCGGAGGAGCCCCCGTCCGTCCCCTCCGGCGACCCGCCGGCGGCGCCCCCGCGCGCCGCTCCCCCCGCGGCGGAGGCGCCGCCCCCGTGCGCCGCCTCCGCCCTGTCGGCCGCGGCGTCCCCGTACGCCGTCGCGGCCTTTCCCACCCCTTGCACCGTGTCGTGCAGCCAGGCCTTCATCGGGCCGTTCTTGCCGTTCACGGTGACGGGACGGAACTCTTCCGGCACGATGCCGGGATGGCCGTGCCGGACGATCCCGTGGTGCACGTCCTCGGACACGCACAGCGCCAGATCGCCCGTTCGCTCCCGCAGCGCGGCCCGCAGCACGTCGGCGTCCAGCAGCCGGCAGGCGTGGTTCAGGTCGGAGCCCACCCAGCCGTCCCGCTCGTCGACGGCGACGTATCCCGTGGCGAGTACGGCCCGCAGCCGGATCTGGGCGCTGCTCGACGCCATCCGGTTGACCCCGTGCAGTTGTACGGGGGTCTCGGTCAGCAGAGCCCGCAGCAGCGCGGCCACCGAGGCGTTCGCGTCGATCAGCTCCATGACCGCGTCGCCCCGGTCGGCGCGGACCCGCCGGTCCTCCCCGATCCCGGCCGCGGTGAGCGTGCGGTCGGCGATGTCGTACAGCATGCGCCGCAGGTAGTTCTGCTCGATGTCGTCACGATCGCTGAAGCGCTCGATGTCGAACAGCAGGATGGTGCGGCTCACGGGGTCGGTCATGGCTGCCTCTCGGTGATCTGCGAGTGGCAGCAGCCTGTGCCCGCCGGCCCAGGACCGGTGAGGGCAGATGACCCACTAAAAGTGTGACCGTGTGTACATACGGTCAGGAGCGGGGCCGGACGCAGAGCCCGGGTGAGCCCTCGGGGTCCTGGGCGGCGCAGAGCCCTCGGGTCACCCCTCCGGGTCCTGGGCCCGGGCTATCCGGCGCAGTACGTCCGGCCGCAGGATCAGCAGGGTCCGCCGGCCGGTCGACACCACCTGCCGGGCCCGCAGGTCCCTGAGCAGCCGCTGCACCATCTCCCGGGAAGCCCCGACGGACCCGGCCAGCTCCTGCTTGCTCAGCGGCACGGTCAGCATGATGCCCTCCGGGGTGCGGACGCCGTGGGTGCGGGCCAGGTCGAGCAGCAGTACGGCGAACCGCTCCCGGACGGTCAGCGAGGCGAATTCCAGCCGGCGGCGGTCGGCCGCCCTGGTGCGGTCGGACGTCAGCCCGAGCAGGGTGAAGGCCGCGGCGGGGGACCGGGCGAGGTACTCCCTGAAGAGGTCGTGCTCCACGGCCACGGCCTTCACCGGCTCCAGCGCGGTGACGGTGGCCGATCGCGCGCGGCCGGTCAGGGCCGATGACTCCCCGACGATGTCGCCGGGGCCGCGTAGGGCGAGGAGTGCCTCGTAGCCGTTGGCCGCGGAGGCGGTGACCTTGGTCCAGCCCTCGGTGATCAGCAGGACGTGGGAGGACGGCTCCTGCTGGTGGATGAGCGCCGACCTCGTCCCGAAGCGGAGAGCGCCGCCCAGGGCGAGGAGCGCGGCGCGGTCCGCCCGCTCCAGCCTGGCGAGAAAGGGGACGCGGTCGTCCAGCCCGTGGCCCCCCGGCGGTTCGAGCATGGTCATCGTGCCCCCCTGCGCATCACGCGCTCACTGTTTCGCCCCGGCGCGAGAGCCCGTTCCGCTGTCGCGGTGGCCGCTCCGCCTGCCCGCTCGTCGACGCAGCGGGCAGGTCAAGCTACTGGCAGTGAGCACCGCCTGCCGGGAGAAAGCCGGTTTTGGCCCGTGGTATCCCGGCGTGGTGTCGCTCGGGCCCGCACGGGCCGTGCTCCAGGGCATTTGTTTTGACCCAGCTCCGTGAGGTAGGTACGCTCAAGCCTTGTGCCTGGGGTGTGCCTGGGCTCGGGTGCGTGTCCTCAACCGCATGGCGAGTCCGTAAGTGGCCACCGCAATCTGCGCTCCTTCTGCCTCAGGGCAGGAGCTTGCAGTATTCGACACACCCGACCGCGTGGGTCGGTGTGTTCCAGGTTAGTTTCAACGAACGGCACACAGAAACCGGAGAAGTAGTGCCTACGATCCAGCAGCTGGTCCGGAAGGGCCGGCAGGACAAGGTCGAGAAGAACAAGACGCCCGCGCTCGAGGGTTCGCCCCAGCGTCGCGGCGTCTGCACGCGTGTGTTCACGACCACCCCGAAGAAGCCGAACTCGGCGCTCCGTAAGGTCGCGCGTGTGCGTCTGACCTCCGGTATCGAGGTCACGGCCTACATCCCGGGTGAGGGACACAACCTGCAGGAGCACTCCATCGTGCTCGTGCGTGGTGGCCGTGTGAAGGACCTGCCGGGTGTTCGCTACAAGATCATCCGCGGCTCGCTCGACACCCAGGGTGTCAAGAACCGCAAGCAGGCCCGAAGCCGCTACGGCGCCAAGAAGGAGAAGTAAGAATGCCTCGTAAGGGCCCCGCCCCGAAGCGCCCGGTCATCATCGACCCGGTCTACAGCTCTCCTCTTGTCACCTCGCTGATCAACAAGATCCTCCTCGACGGCAAGCGTTCCACCGCCGAGCGGATCGTGTACGGCGCCATGGAAGGCCTCCGCGAGAAGACCGGCGCTGACCCGGTCATCACGCTGAAGCGCGCGCTTGAGAACGTCAAGCCCTCGCTCGAGGTCAAGTCCCGCCGTGTCGGTGGCGCCACCTACCAGGTGCCGATCGAGGTCAAGCCCGGTCGTGCCGCCACCCTCTCGCTGCGCTGGATCGTGGGTTACTCCCGCGCCCGTCGCGAGAAGACGATGACCGAGCGGCTCATGAACGAGCTGCTCGACGCCTCCAACGGTCTTGGCGCAGCTGTCAAGAAGCGCGAGGACACCCACAAGATGGCCGAGTCGAACAAGGCCTTCGCGCACTACCGCTGGTAGTCGCTTACCCCATCGAGACCGAGAGAAGATTGAGCCTTATGGCCACCACTTCGCTTGACCTGGCCAAGGTCCGCAACATTGGGATCATGGCCCACATCGACGCGGGCAAGACGACCACCACCGAGCGGATCCTCTTCTACACCGGCGTTTCGTACAAGATCGGTGAAGTCCACGACGGCGCAGCCACGATGGACTGGATGGAGCAGGAGCAGGAGCGCGGCATCACGATCACGTCGGCCGCGACGACCTGTCACTGGCCGCTCAATGAGGTTGATCACACGATCAACATCATTGACACCCCGGGTCACGTCGACTTCACCGTCGAGGTGGAGCGTTCGCTCCGCGTCCTCGACGGTGCCGTCACCGTGTTCGACGGTGTGGCGGGCGTCGAGCCCCAGTCCGAGACTGTCTGGCGTCAGGCGGACCGCTACGGCGTGCCGCGTATCTGCTTCGTCAACAAGCTCGACCGCACGGGTGCCGAGTTCCACCGCTGCGTCGACATGATCATCGAGCGCCTCGGTGCTGTCCCGCTGGTCATGCAGCTTCCCATCGGCGCCGAAGCCGACTTCAAGGGCGTCGTCGACCTCGTGTCGATGAAGGCCTTTGTCTGGTCGGAAGAGGCCGCCAAGGGCGAGATGTACGACACCGTCGACATCCCCGACACGCACGTCGAGGCAGCCGAGGAGTGGCGCGGCAAGCTGCTCGAGGCCGTCTCGGAGAACGACGACGCGATGATGGAGCTGTACCTGGAGGGCGTCGAGCCCACCGAGGAGCAGCTGCACGAGGCGATCCGTCGGATCACCCTCGCGTCGAAGGGCACGGCCGACTCCGTCACCGTGACCCCGGTGTTCTGTGGCACCGCGTTCAAGAACAAGGGCGTCCAGCCCCTGCTCGACGCGGTCGTCCGCTACCTGCCTTCCCCCCTGGACGTCGAGGCCATCGAAGGCCACGACGTGAAGGACCCGGAGCAGGTCATCAAGCGGAAGCCTTCGGACGACGAGCCGTTCTCCGGCCTGGCGTTCAAGATCGCGAGCGACCCGCACCTGGGCAAGCTCACCTTCGTCCGGATCTACTCCGGTCGCCTCGAGGCCGG
This sequence comes from Streptomyces sp. NPDC005566, assembly GCF_040605575.1. NCBI lineage: Bacteria > Bacillati > Actinomycetota > Actinomycetes > Kitasatosporales > Streptomycetaceae > Streptomyces > Streptomyces sp. NPDC005566. The sequence goes on from NZ_JBEXDB010000019.1 coordinate 54,891, forward strand.
CACCGCGGTGCTGAACTCGGTCAAGGGCAAGAAGGAGCGCATCGGGAAGATCTACCGTATGCACGCGAACAAGCGTGAGGAGATCCCCTCGGTGGGCGCCGGTGACATCGTCGCCGTCATGGGCCTGAAGCAGACCACCACCGGTGAGACGCTGTGTGACGACAAGAACCCGGTCATCCTGGAGTCCATGGACTTCCCGGCGCCGGTCATTCAGGTCGCCATCGAGCCCAAGTCCAAGGGTGACCAGGAGAAGCTGGGTGTAGCCATCCAGCGTCTCTCGGAGGAGGACCCCTCCTTCCAGGTGCACTCCGACGAGGAGACCGGCCAGACCATCATCGGTGGTATGGGCGAGCTTCACCTCGAGGTGCTCGTCGACCGCATGAAGCGCGAGTTCCGCGTCGAGGCGAACGTCGGCAAGCCCCAGGTCGCGTACCGCGAGACGATCCGCAAGACCGTCGAGCGCATCGACTACACGCACAAGAAGCAGACTGGTGGTACCGGCCAGTTCGCGAAGGTGCAGATCGCCCTCGAGCCCATCGAGGGTGGCGACGCCTCCTACGAGTTCGTCAACAAGGTCACCGGTGGCCGCATCCCCCGTGAGTACATTCCCTCGGTGGACGCGGGTGCCCAGGAAGCCATGCAGTTCGGCATCCTGGCCGGTTACGAGATGGTCGGCGTCCGCGTCACCCTTCTCGACGGTGGTTACCACGAGGTCGACTCCTCGGAGCTCGCCTTCAAGATCGCCGGTTCGCAGGCGTTCAAGGAGGGTGCCCGCAAGGCGTCCCCCGTGCTCCTCGAGCCGATGATGGCCGTCGAGGTCACCACGCCCGAGGACTACATGGGCGATGTCATCGGCGACCTCAACTCCCGCCGTGGCCAGATTCAGGCCATGGAGGAGCGCAGCGGCGCTCGCGTCGTGAAGGGCCTCGTGCCCCTCTCGGAGATGTTCGGCTACGTCGGAGACCTCCGCAGCAAGACCTCGGGTCGCGCAAGCTACTCGATGCAGTTCGACTCCTACGCCGAGGTTCCGCGGAACGTCGCCGAGGAGATCATCGCGAAGGCCAAGGGCGAGTAACTCTTCCGAGTCAACGCTTTAGGCTTGTCACCGGAGCCCGGCCGGGCATTCGTCGCAGCGCGCAAGCACTGCGGCGAATGCCCCCGGCACCGGCATTCCAGCAAAGATCACCTGGCGCCGATGAAGCAAGGCGTACAGAACCACTCAGGAGGACCCCAGTGGCGAAGGCAAAGTTCGAGCGGACTAAGCCGCACGTCAACATCGGCACCATCGGTCACATCGACCACGGTAAGACGACCCTCACGGCCGCCATTACCAAGGTGCTGCACGACGCGTACCCCGACCTGAACGAGGCCTCGGCCTTCGACCAGATCGACAAGGCTCCCGAAGAGCGCCAGCGTGGTATCACGATCTCGATCGCTCACGTTGAGTACCAGACCGAGTCGCGTCACTACGCCCACGTCGACTGCCCCGGTCACGCGGACTACATCAAGAACATGATCACGGGTGCCGCGCAGATGGACGGCGCGATCCTCGTGGTTGCCGCCACCGACGGCCCGATGCCGCAGACCAAGGAGCACGTGCTCCTGGCCCGCCAGGTCGGCGTTCCCTACATCGTCGTCGCCCTGAACAAGGCCGACATGGTGGACGACGAGGAGATCCTGGAGCTCGTCGAGCTCGAGGTCCGTGAGCTCCTCTCCGAGTACGAGTTCCCGGGCGACGACCTTCCGGTCGTCAAGGTCTCGGCGCTCAAGGCGCTCGAGGGCGACAAGGAGTGGGGCCAGACCGTTCTGGACCTCATGGCCGCCGTCGACGAGTCGATCCCGCAGCCCGAGCGTGACGTCGAGAAGCCGTTCCTCATGCCCATCGAGGACGTCTTCACGATCACCGGTCGCGGTACGGTCGTCACCGGCCGCATCGAGCGTGGTGTCCTGAAGGTCAACGAGACCGTCGACATCGTCGGTATCAAGACCGAGAAGACCACCACCACGGTCACCGGCATCGAGATGTTCCGCAAGCTGCTCGACGAGGGCCAGGCCGGTGAGAACGTCGGTCTGCTTCTTCGTGGCATCAAGCGCGAGGACGTCGAGCGCGGCCAGGTCATCATCAAGCCGGGTTCGGTCACGCCGCACACCGAGTTCGAGGCGCAGTCCTACATCCTGTCGAAGGACGAGGGTGGCCGTCACACCCCGTTCTTCAACAACTACCGCCCGCAGTTCTACTTCCGTACCACGGACGTAACGGGCGTTGTGACCCTTCCCGAGGGCACCGAGATGGTCATGCCGGGTGACAACACCCTCATGAACGTCTCGCTGATCCAGCCCGTCGCCATGGAAGAGGGCCTGAAGTTCGCCATCCGTGAGGGTGGCCGGACCGTGGGCGCCGGCCAGGTCACCAAGATCCTCAAGTAATTTCTTGACGGTCTGACCTGGTAGCTCCGCACAGAGCACCAAGAAGGGGCCCCGGCCCGCCGCGCAAGCGGTGGACCGGGGCCCCTTCGGTGTGTCCGGGGCTTCCCGCGAACCACCGGTCCGCCCTTATGGCCGCCAGGCCCACGGCACGACGTCCGGTCCCAGGCCGATCACCGTGGGGCGGCCGTCGGCGCCGAGGTGCAGCGCGGTTCCGTCGAGGGCCGCGGGTCCCCGTGTCCGTACGGAGAGGCCCCGGCCGGTACGGAGCTGGATCCGGCCCTCCCCGGTGCGGCCGAGCAGCATCGGGCCGAGCGGGGTGGCGGCGGCGGTCACGGGTCCGTATCCGTCGAAGTCGCTGCGGTCCACGGCCGCCCCCGCCCGCACGGCCGTCAGCCGGGGCGTGGCCCGGGCCCGGAAGAACAGCTCCACGGACCCGTCGGCGCCCACGAGCGCGGCCGGCGGATCTCCGGGCACCGGTGCCTCGGTGAGCTGCGCGCGGGCGGTCAGCCGTTCGCCGGGCGCGTCCTGCGTCCAGTGGTGCACGGCGTGACGGCCGGCCGCGTGGACATGGACGCGGCCCGCTCCGTCCACCGCTGTGCTCAGCCCGTCCTGGACCGCACCGCCGCCCAGGTCACGCCAGCCGCTCCACCGGCCCGCCGCGTCCCGTATACGGGTGCTGAGCCCCTTCTCGGCGTTCCTCACGAAGAGGTGGACCCGTCCGTCGGGGGCCGCGACGGCCACCGGGACGCCGATGCGGCGCCCGTGGTCCTGCCCCCGGGCGGGATTGCCGAGCCCCTGCCAGGCACGGAAGCCGCCGCCGGGGGAGCGCTGTTCGAGCAGCACGATCTCGCGCTCGTTGTCGCTGCCGTGTCCGCCGAGGGACGCGAAGCGCAGCCCGAGGAGCAGCTGTCTGCCGTCGGGCAGCACCGCCGGGCCCAGGGCCGGGGCGAGCGGGCCGCCGCCGAGGTCGTCCGGTCCGTCCCAGACACCGCTGCCGGGCGCGCTCTCGCGCCACCGGACCGCGCGCAGCCCCAGGACCCCGTACACGACGAGCCGGCCGTCCGGCTCGGCGGTCACGGCGGGCCGGGCTCCGGGGTAGCGGTGGTGGGTGGAGCGGACCCAGCCCTTCCTGTTGGTCAGGGGGCGGTCGCCGCCCACGTTGTAGTCCCCGCAGCCGGACGGATTGCCGCACTCCCAGTCCGGGGAACCGCCGTACGGGACGAGGTGGCCTGCCTTCTCGGCCAGCACTCCGGGCGGCAGGTTCTTGGGCCAGTGCCGGTTGTAGTACCCGCGGAACGAGGTGACGGCGAAGCCCGGCACCGCACCGCCGCCCCCGGTCGACCGGGCCACCCAGCGGATCAGCGCCGCCCAGGCGAAGCAGCCGGCCGCCGTGTGGTCGGCGTGGTCGGAGTAGCCGTGCTGCTCGCTGTCCCGTCGGCGGACCGCCTCGGTGCTGTGCTGGATGTCGGGGTCGGGGTCCAGGGTGTGGACGACGGTCGGCCGGTACTGCTCCAGCAGCCCCGCGAGGACGTCGATGAGGCTCTCGTACGTGTACGAACCGGCCCTGCGCAGCGGGGAGTCGGCGGCGACGACGGTACGCAGGACGAGGTGGCGGTCCCGCCAGAGGCTCGGCAGCCCGAGACGGCCGTGCGAGGTGTGCATGGCGGTGTTGAGGAAGATCAGCTCGACCCGGCGCGCGCCGTTCGCGAGGACGTTGATCTCGGCCCGGTGGCGGTCGTGCAGGGTGACGACGGACCGCTGCCAGCGGGTGTACCTGCCGAGCCCGAGCAGGGTCGCGTACGCCTGCCGGAGGCCCTGGTGGCGCGCGGAGGAGTACGCGGCCCTGTCCGGCGCGGGCCGTCCGGCACCGGGGATCCTGTTGACGCCGTCGGCCTCGCCCGCCGTGAGATAGACGCAGACCAGGGGCGTCCCGGCGTCGAGCATCTGCCTGGTGTCCGGGTTCATGAAGTACAGGTCGTCGTCCGGGTGGGCGAGTATCTGCATGAGCCGGGCGGGCCGTGAACTGCTGATCGGGAAGCCCGGGGCGGGGTTCGGCGTGGGGTTGCGCCGCCTGGGGGCCGGTACGGAACAGGCGCTGAGGGCGGCCGTCGCGGTGGCCGCCAGCAGGGTGGTGCGTCGGGGCACCCCACTTCCGGGCAGGGCAGGTCGATCCGTCACGCCGCGCACTCCGTCCGCTTCCCCCGCAGCGGACGGGCGGGTGCCCAGAGCTGCGTACTGTCGGTCAGTGCAGGTCAGGGCTGCACGCCTCTTCCCGCGGGGGGATAGACGGGGATACGCGTGGCGAGGTTGCCCGGCGAGATGCGCGATGCCCCCGGGACGATCACGTGAGCGTCACGGAATGCTCTCCTGTCCGTGTTCGCACGCCCCGGACGGAGTTGCCCTGACAACTGCAGGGGTGGGCAGAACGAAGACGGTCCACCGGGTCGCGGTACTCCGCGACCCGGTGCGGCGTGCGCCGATGAGGTCAGGCGAGGGCCCGGGTGCTGCGTCGTAGCAGGGCCGCTCCGAGCGGGGTGAGGGTGTGCAGGACGGAGGAGGCGTGGCGGTTGCTGACGATCAGGCCGTTGTCCCGGAGCGTGGTGGCATGCTGACTGGCGGACGACGCGGAGACCCCCGCGACGCGGGCCAGCTCGCCGGTGGTGGCGCCGTTGGCGGCGGCGCGCAGGACGGTGGCGCGGGTGCGTCCGAGCAGCGTCGCCAGGGGTGCGCCGGAGCCGAGATCTCCGGGGAGCGCGGTGTGGTGGGGCTCGTGGCTGAGCGAGTAGATCAGGACCGGCTCGAGCGTCGGCTCGGCCAGGGCCACCGGGTTGCCCCAGGAGAAGTGCGACGGGATCAGGCGTAGCCCCCGGCCGTCGAGACGCAGATCGCGGTCCTCGGGATAGACGGAGTGCAGGACGGGGTGCCGCCAGCGCAGGCAGGGCCCCAGATTCCGCAGGACCCCCTCCGTCCCGTGATCGAGGACGGCGCGTGCGCGGGCGGACCGCTCCGCCTCGACGCGGGCCTCGGCGTGCTCGCTGTACGGGGCGATGATTGTGTCGTAGTAGGTCCGCATCGCCCGGACCAGTTCCTCCCGCATGTCCGGCTCGGCCAGGCGCGGCGCCCAGGCGGGGGCTCCGCTGGTGCGCCCGAGGACGCCCACCTCGTCCAGGACGCGGCGCGGCGGGGTGGCACGGATGGCCTCCAGCCCGCTGTCGAGGCCTTCGGAGGCCTCGGGCGGGGTCAGGAAGTCCGGGAAGTAGGCGGCCCGGGGGACCAGAGGCAGCAGGAGTGTGCGCAGGGTGCGGGTGAACTGGCCGGCGTGCAGTCGGTCGCGTGCGGTGCGGTACCAGTCGGCGTAGGCCCAGCGGCCGTGGCGCGTCTGTAATCGGTGCAGGCTCGTGCAGATCTCCCACAGCGGGTCCGGCCCGGCGGCCACACGGGTCCTGACCAGGTCTGCGTTGGTGAAGTGGATACGGAGCACGGCATCTCCCCCTGATGCGGCGGGCCTGCCGGTCCGCACGGAAGGCCTCTGTCAGTCATGCTCGCGCCGGGCAGGTGCATGACGCAAAGGGGCGCGACGGGGACCGCGCGCCCATCAGGGCCTCGCAGACGCGTGCCCGGCCCGCGTACTGCTCAGCGGGCCGGGCACGCGCATGCAGTCGGTCAGATCGGATCAGGTCAGGTCAGCAGGCGGGGCAGGCGTTGGCCGCCCGTTTGAAGGCGGCCTGGGTCCCGGGTCCGGGGTCTCCGTCGATCTTGCCGGTGTAGCCGAAGTACTCCTTGAGGTAGCGCTGCAGCGCCCTCACCGTGTTGGGTCCGGGGTCTCCGTCGATCGAGTCCGTGTAGCCCCAGTGCGCCTTCAGGAAGCGCTGCATCGCCTTCCAGCTGTTCGTGCCGAGCTCCCCGTCGATATCCCCGGTGTAGCCCCACCTGTCCTTCAGGACGCGCTGGATGGCCTTGGCCTGTGAAGGGCTCAGCCCGAGGTTGTCCGTCGCGAACACGCCGGCCTCTGCGCTCGTGGCCGTCGTGTTCTGCGCGGGTGCCGCGAAGCCGGCGCCCGCGCCGGCCAGGCTCCCGGCGGCGATCCCGACGGCGGCGGTGAGGCTCACGAGTGTCCTTGCCAGAACCTTCTGTCGCATGTGTTCCCCCATGAGTCCGTGGAGCGGCCGAACCGTGCACCGGCCCGCCCGCTCGGTGGTGCGGCAGGGGCGGCGTTCCCCCTGCGGCGCTGGACCTGAGCTTCCCGGAAAGGTGCACGAGAGGCCCAGGTTCTTCGGCTCCATCCGAAAGGCCCAGAACACGGGGGAGGAGGCGGATGCTCCATATCTACGGGGCGCGCACCATGAACACGTCCACCGCGTCCTCGTCCTCCAGGACGAAGCCGTGGCGCTCGTACAGACGCCTCGCCGCGCTGCCCTGCAGCACGTTCAGCCGGACGGTGGTGCCCTCGCCGTCCGTGCGGGCCAGGAGCGAGAGCAGGACGGCGGAGCCGAGCCCCCGGCCCTGGTGCGCGGGGGAGAGGTAGAAGTGCTCCAGCCAGTACCCGCCCCCCTGCGGGCGCAGGGCGACACATCCGGCGAAGGCTTCTTGGGCCAGCACGACCGAGGTGTGCCCGGGGACGTAGGCGTCCCGCAGCCGCTGTCGTACGCGATGCTCGTCGTAGCGGCCCAGACGCTCCAGATCGGGGCGCATCACGGCCGCGCGGAGCTCCACGATCGGCTCGAGGTCCCGCAGGTCGGCGGGCCGCAGCGTCCAGGCGGGGACCGTGTTCGTATCCACGGGGAGAGTTTCGCAGGAGGGGTGCGGGGGTCCGGTGGCAGCCCAGGGCGTGCCCGCGTTTGACCATCCGACCGCGAGGGGTAGGATCCTCCGCCCGATTGGCCAGGCCTGCGACCCGTATGGCACACTGGTCAGGTTGCTCGGTTGAGTGTCAATGCTGCGCGCCTCCCGCCGGGAGGACCGGAAGCGAGTCCCACAGTACTCGTCGACCCCATGCGGGTCGGACGTACGGGAATCTTTCGGGAAGTTCAGCAGGGCGCAGACCAGGCACCCGGTGGGTGTTTCGCCCCCGTCCGCGAGGTCTCAGGCCCGCACCCCCTTGGTTGGGATTTCCTTCGGGAGATTTTCGTAGAGGGGATGCGACACGCCCGACCGCGTGGGTCGGAGGTGGAGTCCTGAGAACCCCCGGGTTCCAGAGCGTTATGAGAGACAGGACTACTAGTAGCCATGGCGGGACAGAAGATCCGCATCCGGCTCAAGGCCTACGACCACGAGGTCATCGACTCCTCGGCGAAGAAGATCGTCGAGACGGTGACCCGCACTGGTGCGTCGGTCGCAGGCCCGGTGCCGCTGCCCACTGAGAAGAACGTGTACTGCGTCATCAAGTCGCCGCACAAGTACAAGGACTCTCGCGAGCACTTCGAGATGCGCACGCACAAGCGCCTCATCGACATTCTCGACCCCACGCCGAAGACGGTCGACTCGCTGATGCGCCTCGACCTGCCGGCTGGCGTCGACATCGAGATCAAGCTCTGAGGGGACGGGCCGAGATGAGCAAGAACATCAAGGGCGTCCTGGGCGAGAAGCTCGGTATGACCCAGGTCTGGGACGAGAACAACCGGGTTGTCCCGGTGACCGTCGTCAAGGCCGGTCCGTGCGTCGTGACGCAGGTTCGTACGAACGACAGCGACGGCTACGAGTCGGTCCAGATCGCCTTCGGCGAGATCGACCCGCGCAAGGTGAACAAGCCCCTCAAGGGCCACTTCGCCAAGGCCGACGTGACCCCGCGCCGCCACCTGGTGGAGCTCCGCACCCCTGACTCCAGCGAGTACACGCTGGGCCAGGAGATCACTGCCGAGGTGTTCGAGTCCGGCGTCAAGGTTGACGTCACGGGCAAGAGCAAGGGCAAGGGCTTCGCCGGTGTCATGAAGCGTCACAACTTCAAGGGCCTCGGCGCCGGCCACGGCGTCCAGCGCAAGCACCGTTCCCCCGGTTCGATCGGTGGCTGCGCCACCCCTGGGCGTGTCTTCAAGGGCATGCGCATGGCCGGCCGGATGGGCAACGAGCGCGTCACCACCCAGAACCTGACCATCCACGCGGTTGACGCGGAGAAGGGTCTGCTGCTCATCAAGGGCGCAGTCCCCGGTCCGAACGGCGGCCTCGTCCTGGTCCGTACCGCGGCCAAGGGGGCTTGAGGTAATGAGCACCATTGACATCCTTTCGCCGGCAGGCGACAAGGCCGGTACCGTCGAGCTCCCCGCGGAGATCTTCGACGCGAAGACCAGCGTTCCGCTGATCCACCAGGTCGTTGTCGCACAGCTGGCAGCTGCCCGTCAGGGCACGCACTCGACCAAGCGCCGCGGTGAAGTCCGCGGTGGTGGCCGTAAGCCTTACCGCCAGAAGGGCACCGGCCGTGCCCGCCAGGGCTCGACCCGCGCGCCGCAGTTCGCGGGCGGTGGCGTCGTCCACGGCCCCAAGCCGCGTGACTACTCGCAGCGCACCCCGAAGAAGATGAAGGCCGCCGCCCTGCGCGGTGCCCTCTCCGACCGGGCGCGTCACTCCCGCATCCACGTCGTCACCGGCGTGGTCGAGGGTGGAGTTTCCACGAAGGCCGCCAAGACGCTGTTCGGCAAGATCTCGGAGCGCAGCAACCTGCTCCTGGTCGTCGACCGCGCCGACGAGGCCGCGTGGCTGTCCGCACGCAACCTGCCCCAGGTGCACATCCTGGAGCCGGGCCAGCTGAACACGTACGACGTGATCGTCTCTGACGACGTGGTCTTCACTCAGGCCGCTTTCGAGTCCTTCGTGTCTGGCCCCCAGACCGCTGAGACCGAAGGGAGCGACGCCTGATGAGCGAGGCGACCGTTACCAGCTCGACCATCACGAGCAAGACCTACTCGGACCCGCGCGACGTTCTCGTCAAGCCGGTCGTGTCCGAGAAGAGCTACGCGCTGCTCGACGAGAACAAGTACACGTTCATCGTCGCGCCGGGCTCCAACAAGACCCAGATCAAGCAGGCCGTGGAAGCGGTCTTCTCGGTCAAGGTCACCGGGGTCAACACGATCAACCGGCAGGGCAAGCGCAAGCGGACCAAGACCGGCTTCGGCAAGCGTGCTGACACCAAGCGCGCCATCGTGACCCTCGCCGAGGGCGACCGTATCGACATCTTCGGCGGCCCGACCTCCTGACGGAGGTCGAGTCGTCCGGAATCGGACGAGGACTGAGAAATGGGTATCCGCAAGTACAAGCCGACGACCCCGGGCCGTCGTGGCTCCAGCGTCGCCGACTTTGTCGAGATCACGCGGTCCACGCCGGAGAAGTCGCTGGTCCGCCCCCTGCACAGCAAGGGCGGCCGTAACAACGCCGGTCGTGTGACCGTTCGCCACCAGGGCGGTGGCCACAAGCGCGCCTACCGAGTGATCGACTTCCGTCGTCACGACAAGGACGGCGTGCCGGCCAAGGTCGCGCACATCGAGTACGACCCGAACCGCACTGCGCGCATCGCGCTGCTGCACTACGCGGACGGCGAGAAGCGTTACATCGTCGCTCCCCGTGGTCTGTCGCAGGGTGACCGCATCGAGAACGGGCCGACCGCAGACATCAAGCCGGGCAACAACCTGGCGCTGCGCAACATCCCGGTCGGTACGACCATCCACGCCATCGAGCTGCGGCCCGGCGGCGGCGCGAAGTTCGCCCGTTCCGCGGGTGCCTCCGTGCAGCTGCTGGCGAAGGAGGGCACGATGGCCCACCTTCGTATGCCTTCCGGCGAGATCCGGCTGGTCGACGCCCGTTGCCGCGCCACCATCGGTGAGGTCGGCAACGCCGAGCAGTCGAACATCAACTGGGGCAAGGCCGGCCGTATGCGCTGGAAGGGCGTACGCCCGACCGTCCGCGGTGTCGCGATGAACCCGGTTGACCACCCGCACGGTGGTGGTGAAGGCAAGACCTCCGGTGGACGTCACCCGGTCTCGCCGTGGGGTCAGAAGGAGGGTCGTACTCGCTCGCCGAAGAAGGCATCGAGCAAGTACATCGTCCGCCGCCGCAAGACGAACAAGAAGCGCTAGGAGCGGGTTTAGATGCCGCGCAGTCTCAAGAAGGGGCCCTTCGTCGACGGCCACCTCATCAAGAAGGTGGACGTACAGAACGAGGCAGGCACCAAGAACGTCATCAAGACCTGGTCCCGTCGCTCGATGATCATCCCGGCCATGCTGGGCCACACCATCGCGGTGCACAACGGCAAGATCCACGTCCCGGTGTTCGTCACCGAGTCGATGGTCGGCCACAAGCTCGGTGAGTTCTCGCCGACTCGCACCTTCCGCGGCCACGTCAAGGACGACCGGAAGTCGAAGCGCCGCTAGCGCGGGGTGGAAACGACTATGACTTACACCGAAGGGACAACCATGGAAGCCAGGGCCCAGGCGCGGTACATCCGCGTCACGCCCATGAAGGCCCGCCGAGTGGTGGACCTCATCCGTGGCATGGATGCCACGGAGGCTCAGGCGGTCCTGCGTTTCGCCCCGCAGGCCGCGAGCGTGCCGGTTGGCAAGGTGCTTGACAGCGCCATTGCCAACGCTGCACACAACTACGACCACACCGACGCCACTTCGCTGGTCATCAGCGAGGCGTACGTGGACGAGGGCCCGACCCTGAAGCGGTTCCGTCCGCGTGCTCAGGGCCGTGCCTACCGGATCCGTAAGCGGACCAGCCACATCACCGTGGTCGTCAGCAGCAAGGAAGGAACCCGGTAATGGGCCAGAAGGTTAACCCGCATGGGTTCCGGCTCGGCATTACCACGGACTTCAAGTCCCGTTGGTACGCCGACAAGCTGTACAAGGACTACGTCAAGGAAGACGTTGCCATTCGTCGCATGATGACGAAGGGCATGGAGCGTGCCGGTATCTCGAAGGTTGAGATCGAGCGCACCCGCGACCGCGTCCGCGTTGACATCCACACCGCCCGCCCGGGCATCGTCATCGGTCGCCGTGGCGCCGAGGCCGACCGCATCCGTGGCGAGCTGGAGAAGCTGACTGGCAAGCAGGTCCAGCTGAACATCCTCGAGGTCAAGAACCCCGAGGTCGACGCTCAGCTGGTGGCCCAGGCCGTCGCCGAGCAGCTCTCCTCCCGCGTCTCCTTCCGTCGTGCCATGCGTAAGAGCATGCAGAGCACGATGAAGGCCGGCGCCAAGGGCATCAAGATCCAGTGCGGTGGCCGCCTCGGCGGCGCCGAGATGTCCCGCTCGGAGTTCTACCGCGAGGGCCGCGTGCCCCTGCACACGCTCCGTGCGAACGTCGACTACGGCTTCTTCGAGGCCAAGACGACCTTCGGCCGCATCGGTGTGAAGGTCTGGATCTACAAGGGCGATGTCAAGAACATCGCCGAGGTCCGCGCCGAGAACGCAGCGGCTCGCGCCGGCAACCGTCCGGCTCGTGGCGGCACTGACCGCCCGGCCGGCCGTGGTGGCCGTGGTGGCGAGCGTGGCGGTCGCGGCCGCAAGCCGCAGCAGTCCGCGCCGGCAGCAGAGGCCCCCAAGGCCGACGCTCCCGCCGCCGCTGCTCCGGCTGAGAGCACCGGAACGGAGGCCTGACCGAAATGCTGATCCCCCGTAGGGTCAAGCACCGCAAGCAGCACCACCCGAAGCGCAGCGGTATGTCCAAGGGTGGCACGCAGGTTGCGTTCGGCGAGTACGGCATCCAGGCGCTGACCCCGGCGTACGTGACGAACCGCCAGATCGAGGCAGCTCGTATCGCGATGACCCGCCACATCAAGCGTGGCGGCAAGGTCTGGATCAACATCTACCCGGACCGCCCCCTGACGAAGAAGCCTGCCGAGACCCGCATGGGTTCCGGTAAGGGTTCTCCCGAGTGGTGGATCGCGAACGTCAAGCCCGGTCGGGTGATGTTCGAGCTGTCCTACCCGAACGAGAAGATTGCTCGTGAGGCGCTCACCCGCGCTGCTCACAAGCTTCCGATGAAGTGCCGGATCGTTCGGCGCGAGGCAGGTGAGTCGTGATGTCGGCCGGTACCAAGGCGTCCGAGCTGCGCGAGCTGGGCGGCGAGGAGCTCCTCAACAAGCTCCGCGAGGCCAAGGAAGAGCTGTTCAACCTCCGCTTCCAGGCGGCGACGGGGCAGCTCGAGAACCACGGTCGGCTCAAGTCCGTCCGTAAGGACATCGCCCGGATCTACACCCTGATGCGCGAGCGCGAGCTGGGCATCGAGACGGTGGAGAGCGTCTGATGAGCGAGAAGACTGTGACTGAGACCAACACTGACCGCGGTTTCCGCAAGACCCGTGAGGGTCTGGTCGTCAGCGACAAGATGGACAAGACCGTCGTCGTCGCTGTCGAGGACCGCGTCAAGCACGCGCTGTACGGCAAGGTCATCCGCCGTACGAACAAGCTCAAGGCCCACGACGAGCAGAACGCTGCAGGCGTCGGCGACCGCGTCATCATCATGGAGACGCGTCCGCTGTCCGCTTCGAAGCGCTGGCGCATCGTCGAGATCCTCGAGAAGGCCAAGTAATTCCTGAAGGGCATCCCCCTCAGGCAAGTTCCGCCAGGCTCGGCGGGGGCTCCTTCACCGGAGCCCCCGCCGGGAACCGGCAGACGATCAGGAGATAGACGTGATCCAGCAGGAGTCGCGACTGCGCGTCGCCGACAACACGGGTGCGAAGGAAATTCTCACCATCCGTGTTCTCGGTGGCTCGGGTCGCCGCTACGCGGGCATCGGTGACGTCATCGTCGCCACCGTCAAGGACGCGATCCCCGGTGGCAACGTGAAGAAGGGTGACGTCGTCAAGGCCGTCATCGTTCGCACCGTCAAGGAGCGTCGTCGTCAGGATGGCTCGTACATCCGCTTCGACGAGAACGCCGCTGTCATTCTCAAGAACGACGGCGACCCCCGCGGCACCCGTATCTTCGGCCCGGTGGGCCGTGAGCTGCGCGAGAAGAAGTTCATGAAGATCATCTCGCTCGCGCCGGAGGTGCTGTAAGCATGAAGATCAAGAAGGGCGACCTGGTTCAGGTCATCACCGGTAAGGACAAGGGCAAGCAGGGCAAGGTCATCGTTGCCTTCCCCGCTCAGGACCGCGTCCTCGTCGAGGGTGTCAACCGGGTCAAGAAGCACACCAAGGCCGGTCAGACGGCTCGCGGCTCGCAGACGGGTGGCATTGTCACCACCGAGGCCCCGATTCACGTCAGCAACGTTCAGCTGGTCGTGGAGAAGGACGGCAACAAGGTCGTCACCCGCGTCGGCTACCGCTTTGACGACGAGGGCAAGAAGATCCGCGTTGCCAAGCGGACCGGTGAGGACATCTGATGACGACCACCACTGCGCCGCGTCTCAAGACGCGCTACCGCGAGGAAATCGCCGGCAAGCTGCGTGAGGAGTTCTCGTACGAGAACGTCATGCAGGTCCCCGGTCTGGTCAAGATCGTGGTCAACATGGGTGTGGGCGACGCCGCCCGCGACTCCAAGCTGATCGACGGTGCCGTCAAGGACCTCACCACGATCACCGGTCAGAAGCCGGCCGTCACCAAGGCCCGCAAGTCGATCGCGCAGTTCAAGCTGCGCGAGGGGCAGCCGATCGGCTGCCACGTCACCCTCCGTGGTGACCGCATGTGGGAGTTCCTGGACCGTACGCTGTCGCTCGCGCTTCCGCGTATCCGTGACTTCCGTGGCCTGTCGCCGAAGCAGTTCGACGGCCGTGGCAACTACACCTTCGGTCTCACGGAGCAGGTCATGTTCCACGAGATCGACCAGGACAAGATCGACCGGGTCCGGGGCATGGACATCACCGTGGTCACCACGGCGACCAACGACGACGAGGGTCGTGCCCTGCTTCGTCACCTCGGCTTCCCGTTCAAGGAGAACTGACCGTGGCGAAGAAGGCTCTGATCGCTAAGGCCGCCCGTAAGCCGAAGTTCGGCGTTCGCGGGTACACCCGCTGCCAGCGCTGCGGCCGGCCCCACTCCGTCTACCGCAAGTTCGGCCTGTGCCGCGTGTGCCTTCGTGAGATGGCTCACCGTGGCGAGCTGCCGGGCGTGACCAAGAGCTCCTGGTAATTCTCCTTCGCCCCTAGGGGCTTGGGAGGACCAGAAAGCTCTCGGTAAGTATCTGGTCGGCAGGAGCCCCGCTCTTCATGCCGTAGGCTTGAAGGGTTGGGCGCCTGCCGCCCTGACCGACTTACTACGCCGTAGGTCCCCGCACCGCACCCGTCCCGCCACTGAGTGGGGAGAGGGATGGCGCATACAGGAAACCCCGGCGAGAGAGGCCGAAGGCCAACTCATGACCATGACTGATCCCATCGCAGACATGCTCACGCGTCTGCGTAACGCGAACTCGGCGTATCACGACGATGTCGCAATGCCGCACAGCAAGATCAAGTCGCACATCGCGGAGATCCTCCAGCAGGAGGGCTTCATCACCGGCTGGAAGGTCGAGGACGCCGAGGTCGGTAAGAGCCTCGTCCTCGAGCTGAAGTTCGGGCCGAACCGCGAGCGTTCGATTGCCGGCATCAAGCGCATTTCGAAGCCGGGTCTGCGTGTATACGCAAAGTCCACCAATCTGCCGAAGGTTCTCGGCGGCCTGGGCGTGGCGATCATCTCCACGTCCCACGGTCTCCTGACCGGCCAGCAGGCCAGCAAGAAGGGCGTAGGTGGGGAAGTCCTCGCCTACGTCTGGTAGTCGGGAACGGAGGAATAGCTCATGTCGCGAATCGGCAAGCTCCCCATCCAGGTTCCCGCCGGTGTGGACGTCACCATCGATGGCCGCACGGTCGCAGTGAAGGGCCCCAAGGGCACCCTCTCGCACACCGTTGCCGCGCCGATCGAGGTCACCAAGGGTGAGGACGGCGTGCTCAACGTCGTCCGCCCTAACGACGAGCGTCAGAACAAGGCCCTTCACGGCCTGTCCCGCACGCTGGTGGCGAACATGATCACCGGCGTGACCGCGGGATACAGCAAGGCGCTCGAGATCAGCGGTGTCGGTTACCGAGTCCAGGCGAAGGGCTCCAACCTGGAGTTCGCCCTGGGCTACAGCCACCCGATCCTCATCGAGGCTCCGGATGGCATCACCTTCAAGGTCGAGTCGCCCACGAAGTTCAGTGTCGAGGGCATCGACAAGCAGAAGGTCGGCGAGGTCTCCGCGAAGATCCGCAAGCTGCGGAAGCCCGACCCGTACAAGGCCAAGGGCGTCAAGTACGCCGGCGAGGTTATCCGCCGCAAGGTCGGAAAGGCGGGTAAGTAAGCCATGGCATACGGTGTAAAGATCGCCAAGGGTGACGCCTACAAGCGTGCCGCCCTCAAGCGCCGCCACATCCGCGTCCGCAAGCACATCTCCGGTTCGCCGGAGCGGCCGCGCCTGGTTGTGACGCGTTCCAACCGCCACATGGTGGCTCAGGTCATCGACGACGTCGCGGGTCACACGCTCGCGTCGGCATCGACCCTGGACGCTTCCATCCGTGGTGGCGAGGGTGACAAGAGCACCCTGGCCAAGCAGGTCGGGGCCCTGGTCGCCGAGCGCGCCAAGGCCGCAGGCGTCGAGGCCGTCGTGTTTGACCGCGGTGGTAACCAGTACGCCGGGCGGATTGCCGCTCTGGCTGACGCCGCCCGTGAAGCCGGGCTGAAGTTCTAAGCCCCGGTTCCTACGCACAGCGGACGTAACAGAGAGAGGTAATTCCAATGGCTGGACCCCAGCGCCGCGGAAGCGGTGCCGGTGGCGGCGAGCGGCGGGACCGGAAGGGCCGTGACGGTGGCGCCAGCGCCGCCGAGAAGACCGCGTACGTCGAGCGCGTCGTCGCGATCAACCGCGTCGCCAAGGTTGTGAAGGGTGGTCGTCGCTTCAGCTTCACCGCGCTTGTCGTGGTAGGCGATGGTGACGGCACCGTCGGTGTCGGATACGGCAAGGCCAAGGAAGTTCCCGCGGCCATCGCCAAGGGCGTTGAAGAGGCCAAGAAGAGCTTCTTCAAGGTTCCGCGTATCCAGGGCACCATCCCTCACCCGATCCAGGGCGAGAAGGCGGCGGGCGTTGTCCTGCTCAAGCCTGCTTCCCCCGGTACCGGTGTGATCGCGGGTGGCCCGGTGCGCGCCGTTCTGGAGTGCGCCGGCGTTCACGACATCCTGTCGAAGTCGCTCGGTTCTTCGAACCCGATCAACATCGTGCACGCGACCGTGGCGGCCCTCCAGGGCCTGCAGCGTCCCGAGGAGATCGCGGCTCGCCGTGGTCTGCCCCTCGAGGACGTCGCCCCCGCGGCTCTGCTTCGTGCACGTGCGGGAGCGGGTGCGTAATGGCTCGCCTCAAGATCACGCAGACGAAGTCGTACATCGGCAGCAAGCAGAACCACCGCGACACCCTGCGTTCGCTCGGGCTCAAGCGCCTGCACGACGTAGTTGTCAAGGAGGACCGCCCCGAGTTCCGCGGAATGGTTCACACCGTCCGCCACCTCGTGACGGTTGAGGAGGTTGACTGATATGGCGGAGAACAGCCCGCTGAAGGCCCACAACCTCCGGCCTGCCCCGGGCGCCAAGACCGCCAAGACCCGTGTGGGTCGTGGCGAGGCGTCCAAGGGTAAGACCGCAGGCCGTGGTACCAAGGGTACGAAGGCTCGTTACCAGGTTCCGGAGCGCTTCGAGGGTGGCCAGATGCCCCTCCACATGCGTCTCCCGAAGCTCAAGGGCTTCAAGAACCCGTTCCGCACGGAGTACCAGGTCGTGAACCTGGACAAGCTCGCGACGCTCTACCCCGAGGGTGGAGAGGTCACGGTGGCCGATCTGGTCGCCAAGGGCGCTGTGCGCAACAACCACCTCGTCAAGGTCCTCGGACAGGGCGAGATCTCCGTGGCACTGCAGGTTTCGGTTGACGCCGTTTCCGGCTCCGCCAAGGAGAAGATTGCCGCCGCCGGCGGCACCGTCACCGAACCCGTCTGAGACAACACGGACAATTCGGTGGTCTGAACATCCGACCGGGGATGCCTCTCATATGGGGCATCCCCGGTTGGTCGTTCCTAGGGGGGCATGTCCGCCGGTAAGGTGGCGTCCACTGTTGCTGTGGTAAGCCCTGGGCAAGCGCCCGGGGACCATTGACTGTTACCTAATCGTCGATCCTCAAGACCGTCACCTCTACGCATTGCGCGGGGGTCGCAGGAGGCACCGTGCTCACCGCGTTCGCCCGGGCGTTCAAGACGCCCGACCTGCGCAAGAAGCTGCTCTTCACGCTCGGCATCATCGTGCTCTACCGTCTCGGGGCGCACATTCCCGTCCCGGGGGTGAGCTATGAGAACGTCCAGATTTGTGTTGACCAGGCAAGTAAGGGCAATAACAGCCTCTTCGGCCTGGTGAACATGTTCAGCGGTGGTGCACTGCTGCAGATCACGATCTTCGCGCTCGGCATCATGCCGTACATCACGGCCAGCATCATTCTTCAGCTGCTGACCGTCGTCATCCCCCGGCTGGAAGCCCTCAAGAAGGAGGGGTCGTCGGGCCAGGCAAAGATCACGCAGTACACGCGTTATCTGACCGTGGCGCTGGCCATCCTCCAGGGCACCGGTCTGGTGGCAACGGCCCGCAGCGGCACGTTGTTCAGCGGCTGCCCCGTCGCCGACCAGATCGTCCCCAACCAGTCGATCTTCACGACCGTCGTCATGGTCATCACCATGACCGCGGGAACCGCCGCCGTCATGTGGCTCGGTGAGATCATCACCGACCGCGGCATCGGCAACGGCATGTCGATCCTGATGTTCATCTCGATCGCCGCCAGCTTCCCCGGCGCCCTGTGGGCCATCAAGCAGAGCGGCAAGCTCGCCGACGGCTGGATCGAGTTCATCACCGTCATCCTCATCGGCTTCGTGATGGTCGGCCTCGTCGTCTTCGTCGAGCAGGCCCAGCGCAGGGTTCCGGTGCAGTACGCGAAGCGGATGATCGGCCGACGGTCGTACGGCGGTACGTCCACCTACATCCCGTTGAAGGTGAACCAGGCGGGTGTGATTCCCGTCATCTTCGCTTCTTCGCTGCTCTACATCCCGGCGCTGATCGTCCAGTTCTCCAACTCCACCTCGGGCTGGGCGACCTGGATCCAGGACCACTTCGTCAAGGGTGACCACCCGTACTACATCGCGACGTACTTCCTGTTGATCGTGTTCTTCGCCTTCTTCTATGTGGCGATCTCGTTCAACCCCGAGGAAGTCGCCGACAACATGAAGAAGTATGGTGGCTTCATCCCGGGTATCCGGGCTGGTCGCCCGACCGCCGAGTACCTGAGCTACGTGCTCAACAGGATCACTTGGCCGGGCTCGCTGTATCTGGGTCTGATCGCACTCGTGCCGACGATGGCGTTGGCGGGCTTCGGCGGTGCCAACCAGAACTTCCCGTTCGGCGGGACAAGCATCCTGATCATCGTGGGTGTGGGTCTGGAAACCGTGAAGCAGATCGAGAGTCAGCTCCAGCAGCGCAATTACGAAGGGTTCCTCCGCTGATGCGAATCGTCCTCGTCGGGCCGCCCGGTGCCGGCAAGGGAACGCAGGCTGCGTACCTTGCCAAGAACCTGTCGATTCCGCACATCTCCACGGGCGACCTCTTCCGCGCCAACATCAGCCAGGGCACCGACCTTGGCAAGCAGGCCCGCGCCTTCATGGACGCGGGACAGCTGGTGCCGGACGAAGTCACCATCGGAATGGCCAAGGACCGCATGTCCCAGCCG
Source organism: Streptomyces sp. NPDC005566 (assembly GCF_040605575.1). Taxonomy (NCBI): domain Bacteria; kingdom Bacillati; phylum Actinomycetota; class Actinomycetes; order Kitasatosporales; family Streptomycetaceae; genus Streptomyces; species Streptomyces sp. NPDC005566. Next base: position 74,004 of record NZ_JBEXDB010000019.1, read on the forward strand.
GACGCCGTGAACGGCTTCCTGCTCGACGGCTTCCCCCGCAACGTGGGGCAGGCCGAGGCGCTTGACGAGATGCTCAGGAATGAGAGCGTCAAGCTGGACGCGGTGCTCGACCTGGAGGTCCCCGAGGACGAGGTGGTCAAGCGCATCGCCGGCCGCCGCATCTGCCGGAACGAGAGCGCTCACGTCTTTCACGTGACGTACAACCCGCCGAAGACCGACGGAGTCTGCGACGAGTGCGGCGGCGAGCTGTACCAGCGCGACGACGACACCGAAGAGACGGTGCGTACCCGGCTCGAGGTCTACCACACGCAGACCGAGCCGATCATCGACTACTACCGGGCCCAGGGCCTGGTCGTGACGATCTCCGCGCTCGGGAAGGTCACCGATGTGACCGAGCGGGCCATGGAGGCTCTCAAGAGCTCCGACGAGGGCTGACGCCCCCGCGTTTCACCAGTGCAGCCGGCCGCGGCGCCTCAGGGCGTCGCGGCCTGTTGTTTGCGCCGTATCGTGGAGTACGGCCCCGACCGTCCCATCGAACGCAGAGAGGCGCCGAGCAATGGTGCAGATCAAGACCCCCGAGCAGATCGCGAAGATGCGCGAGGCGGGCCTGGTGGTCGCTGCCATTCACGCCGCGACGCGCGAGGCGGCCGTTCCCGGAGCCACCACGAAGGACCTGGACGAGGTCGCACGCAAGGTGATCGCCGATCACGGTGCGAAGTCGAACTTCCTGGGCTACGGCGGATTCCCCGCGACGATCTGCACCTCGGTCAACGAGGTCGTCGTCCACGGCATCCCGGACGAGAAGACCGTGCTCAAGGACGGCGACATCATCTCGATCGACGCCGGCGCCATCATCGACGGCTGGCACGGGGACGCGGCGTACACGGCCTTCGTGGGCACCGGTCACGCTCCGGAGCTCGTCGAGCTCTCCCGGGTGACCGAGGAGTCCATGTGGGCCGGGATCGCCGCGATGAAGGTGAACAACCGGCTCGTGGACATCTCGAAGGCCATCGAGTCCTACATCCGCCGCCAGCCCCGGCCGGCGACGGGCAAGTACGGGATCATCGAGGACTACGGCGGCCACGGCATCGGCACCGAGATGCACATGGACCCGCACCTGCTGAACTACGTCTCCCGCAAGCGCGGCAAGGGCATCAAGCTGGTTCCGGGCGTCTGCCTGGCGATCGAGCCGATGGTCTCGCTGGGTACGGCGCAGACGAAGGTCCTCGCCGACGAGTGGACGGTCCTCACGACGGACGGGAGCCGGTCCTCCCACTGGGAGCACTCGATCGCTCTCACGGAGCAGGGGCCGCTGGTCCTGACGGCACCGGACTGCGGGCGGGCGAGGCTGGCGCAGTACGGCGTCGAGGTGGCGCCGGACCCCCTGGGCTGAGCCCACTCACGACGTGTCCCGGCGCCGGGTCCGCAAGGACTGCGTCGGGCATACGTGTCTAAGGATCAGTCCCAGTGGGCAAACTTGACGGATTCGTCTTTTGGAGTCCGCTGACGTAGACTGACTCGTCGGCTCTCGTGCATCCGTGTGTCCGCATACGGCGGCCGGAGTCGATCAAGGTAGCCGATTCGAAAGGCGAAGCGTGGCCAAGAAGCAAGGTGCCATCGAAATTGAGGGCACCGTGATCGAGTCCCTCCCGAACGCGATGTTCCGGGTGGAGCTCCAGAACGGTCACAAGGTCCTCGCGCACATCAGCGGCAAGATGCGGATGCACTACATCCGTATCCTCCCGGATGACCGGGTCGTGGTGGAGCTGTCTCCGTACGACCTGACGCGTGGCCGGATCGTCTACCGGTACAAGTAGATCTTGCCGCCACCGCTGCTACGGCGCGGTGAGGGCACTGACCCGGAGAACCTGACATCCCATGAAGGTCAAGCCGAGCGTCAAGAAGATCTGCGACAAGTGCAAGGTGATCCGCCGTCACGGCCGGGTCATGGTCATCTGCGACAACCTGCGCCACAAGCAGCGCCAGGGCTGACGCACGACCACCTGCATCTCGCAGCTCTTCGCGCGACGCACGTAAACGTACATACGCAGTGCCCGTCCAAGCTTCGGCTGACGACACCTCCGGCGGGGGCCGGGGACCCGGACGTACCACCTCTTCCAGCACGGATCAGGTCGGCGTTCGGGAGTGGTACTGCGGAAGACCCCCGAAATAACAACTGGAGCCATTGAATGGCACGCGTTTCAGGTGTTGACATCCCGCGCGAAAAGCGCGTGGAGGTTGCCCTCACCTACGTCTTCGGTATCGGGCGCACCCGGTCCAAGGAGATCCTCGCCACCACCGGCGTGAACCCCAACGCCCGCGTTCGTGACCTGGCCGAAGAGGACCTGGTCAAGATCCGCGAGTACGTGGACGCCAACCTCCGCACCGAGGGTGACCTTCGCCGCGAGATCCAGGGCGACATCCGCCGCAAGATCGAGATCGGCTGCTACCAGGGCATCCGGCACCGTCGCGGTCTGCCGGTCCACGGTCAGCGCACCAGCACCAACGCGCGTACCCGCAAGGGCCCGCGTCGCGCGATCGCCGGTAAGAAGAAGCCGGGCAAGAAGTAGTCCTCAGCGGACGCACTGCGGGTGTCCGGGCCACCGGACCTTCGCAGCAACCAGCGGTCTTCGCTGTAGGACCGATCACCTCCCCTCTCCATCTGGAGTCAAGACATGCCCCCCAAGGGTCGTCAGGGCGCAGCCAAGAAGGTGCGTCGCAAGGAAAAGAAGAACGTCGCTCACGGGCACGCGCACATCAAGAGCACGTTCAACAACACCATCGTCTCGATCACGGACCCCTCGGGCAACGTGATCTCCTGGGCCTCCGCCGGCCACGTCGGCTTCAAGGGCTCGCGCAAGTCCACCCCCTTCGCCGCGCAGATGGCCGCAGAGTCGGCCGCCCGCCGCGCGCAGGAGCACGGCATGCGCAAGGTTGACGTCTTCGTGAAGGGTCCGGGCTCCGGCCGCGAGACCGCGATCCGCTCCCTGCAGGCCACGGGCCTCGAGGTCGGTTCGATCCAGGACGTCACCCCGACGCCGCACAACGGCTGCCGTCCGCCGAAGCGTCGTCGCGTCTGATGTTCGACGGCCGGTGACGGCCGTCGGTCAGTAGTGCGGGTCCGGGCGGTATGCCTCTTCGGGGGTGTGCCGCCCGTACCCTTGTTACATCTGTCGGGCATCAAATAGTGGGTGCCCACGACTGAAGGATTCCTTCATGCTTATCGCTCAGCGTCCGTCGCTGACCGAAGAGGTCGTCGACGAGTTCCGCTCCCGGTTCGTGATCGAGCCGCTGGAGCCGGGCTTCGGTTACACCCTCGGCAACTCCCTGCGTCGTACCCTCCTCTCCTCGATCCCCGGTGCCGCTGTCACCAGCATCCGGATCGACGGTGTCCTGCACGAGTTCACCACCGTGCCGGGCGTCAAGGAGGACGTCACCGACCTCATCCTCAACATCAAGCAGCTGGTCGTCTCCTCGGAGCACGACGAGCCGGTCGTGATGTACCTGCGCAAGCAGGGTCCCGGCCTGGTCACCGCTGCTGACATCGCCCCGCCGGCCGGTGTCGAGGTCCACAACCCGGACCTCGTCCTGGCCACGCTGAACGGCAAGGGCAAGCTGGAGATGGAGCTGACCGTCGAGCGCGGTCGCGGCTACGTCTCCGCCGTCCAGAACAAGCAGGCGGGCCAGGAGATCGGCCGGATTCCGGTCGACTCCATCTACTCGCCGGTGCTCAAGGTCACGTACAAGGTCGAGGCGACCCGTGTCGAGCAGCGCACCGACTTCGACAAGCTGATCGTCGACGTCGAGACCAAGCAGGCCATGCGTCCCCGTGACGCCATGGCGTCGGCCGGTAAGACCCTGGTCGAGCTGTTCGGTCTGGCGCGCGAGCTCAACATCGACGCCGAGGGCATCGACATGGGCCCGTCCCCGACGGACGCCGCGCTCGCCGCCGATCTGGCGCTGCCGATCGAGGAGCTCGAGCTCACGGTCCGTTCGTACAACTGCCTCAAGCGCGAGGGCATCCACTCCGTGGGTGAGCTCGTGGCCCGCTCCGAGGCCGACCTGCTCGACATCCGCAACTTCGGTGCGAAGTCGATCGACGAGGTCAAGGCGAAGCTGGCCGGCATGGGCCTCGCGCTCAAGGACTCGCCTCCCGGCTTCGACCCGACCGCCGCCGCCGACGCCTTCGGCGCCGACGACGACGCGGACGCCGGTTTCGTGGAGACCGAGCAGTACTGATCGCCTCCGGCGGGGGTGCCCGGGTTTCCTGGGTGCCCCGCGCCGGGCTGAGGGCTCTGTCCTCGATTGCCGGACGGGCTTGATTTTGGGCTGATGCCCGATACGAGCCTCGGCGAACAAGAACTTCCGCGGGGCAGCCGCCTCGCGGGAACTGACACCGGTACCTGATACGGCCGGTGCAGCACACAAGGAGAAAAACCATGCCTCAGCCCGCCAAGGGTGCCCGTCTGGGCGGCAGCGCTGCGCACGAGAAGCTTCTTCTCATCAACCTTGCGAAGTCGCTGTTCGAGCACGGCCGCATCACCACGACCGAGGCCAAGGCCCGCCGCCTGCGTCCGGTCGCCGAGCGTTTCATCACCAAGGCGAAGAAGGGCGACATCCACAACCGTCGCCTGGTGCTGCAGTCGATCACGGACAAGGGCATCGTGCACACGCTCTTCACCGAGATCGCCCCGCGGTACGAGAACCGCCCCGGTGGTTACACCCGCATCACGAAGATCGGCAACCGTCGTGGCGACAACGCCCCGATGGCTGTCATCGAGCTCGTCGAGGCCCTGACCGTGGCGCAGGCCGCCACCGGTGAGGCCGAGGCTGCGACGAAGCGTGCGGTCAAGGAAGACGCCCTCAAGAAGGACGAGGCTCCGGCCGAGACCGTCGAGGACGCCAAGCCGGCCGACGCCGCTGCTGAGGAGTCCAAGGACGCCTGAGCGTCCTGAGACCCCGGTACGGGTCCGCATCACCCTTCGGGGCGGTGCGGGCCCGTTCTGTTTTGAGAGGATGCGCTGGTGAGTGATGAGGCAGAGCCCGGCTTCGTACGGGTACGGCTGGACCTTTCGTACGACGGGAAGGACTTTTCCGGCTGGGCGAAGCAGACCAGCAGGCGCACGGTGCAGGGCGAGATCGAGGACGCGCTGCGGACCGTGACACGGTCCTCGGTGACGTACGACCTGACGGTCGCCGGGCGCACCGACGCGGGGGTGCACGCGCGCGGACAGGTGGCGCACGTGGATCTGCCGGCCGAGGTGTGGGCCGAGCACGAGGAGAAGCTGCTGCGCCGGATGGCCGGGCGGCTGCCGCTGGACGTCCGGATCTGGCGGGCGGCCGAGGCGCCCGCCGGGTTCAACGCGCGCTTCTCCGCGCTGTGGCGGCGCTACGTCTACCGGGTTGCGGACCGGCCGGGCGGAGTGGACCCGCTGACCAGGGGTCATGTGCTGTGGCACGACCGGCCGTTGGACATCGACGCGATGAACGAGGCGGCCGCCCTGATGGTCGGTGAGCACGACTTCGCGGCGTACTGCAAGAAGCGTGAGGGCGCGACGACCATCCGGACGCTGCAGAAGCTGTCCTGGGTACGGGGCGCGGAGTCCGGGGTCCTGGGCGCGACGGTGCAGGCCGACGCCTTCTGCCACAACATGGTGCGGGCGCTGATCGGCGCGGCGCTGTTCGTGGGGGACGGGCGCCGTCCGGCCGCGTGGCCGGCCGAGGTGCTGGCGGCGAAGGTGCGCGATCCGGCGGTGCACGTCGTGCGGCCGCACGGTCTGACGCTGGAGGAAGTGGCCTACCCGGCGGACGCGTTGCTTGCGGCCAGGGCCGAAGAGGCTCGGAACGTCAGGACGTTGCCGGGGGCGGGCTGCTGCTGATCCGGCGGTGGCGCAGGGCCCGTACCAGCTTGGCCGCGAAGTACGCGGCGACGAAGCTGGACATGGTCGAGCGGAACCAGCCGATGTCCGGGGTCCACCAGGCGTAGACGGCCGCCGCGGTGAACAGCAGCAGGCCCAGGACGCGCAGGACCCACCACAGGGGCGGGTGGGGCTCGGCCGGGGCCGGGGTTTCGGGGTGGACACCGTCCTTCGTGGACATCGTGTCCCGCATGCCCGCCAGGAAGCCGCGCCGGGCCAGGACGCGGGCGCCCGGGAGGCCGGCGAGGATCTCCTGCTCGCCGCCGTAGCCCGCGGGCAGGGGCGGGAGGCCCAGGGCCGCGACGAGGCCCCCCTGGTGGCGGGCCGGATCGCCGGTGGCGCGCAGGAGGTGGATCAGCGGGCGGGGGTCGGACAGCCCGTAGACCCGGGCCAGTGCCGCGGCCGTCTCGGCCACCTCGGCGTGGTCGGCGGCCGGGGCCGCCGTCTCCCAGGAGTGGGACGCCACCTTCTTGCCCCGGTGCAGGAGCGTGAAGCTGCTGCGCTCAGGGGTGCGGTGGAGGACCAGGGCGGGCCAGTCCTCGCCGGTCGTGAAGTTGTCGGCCGCGGAGGTGAGGGGGTCCTCGGGGAGCAGGGCCGCGCGCTTGCCGCGTACGGGGTCCGGGACGATCTCGACGTACGTGTGGCCGCTGCCCGCCGGGGCGGTGCGGAGGCTGTGGCCGCAGATCAGTGCGGCCTGGGCGACCTCGGTGGGCCCGGTGGCCGCGATGGCGAGCGACCGGGGTGCCAGTTCCCGCTCCCAGTCAAGGATTTCGGAGGCCGGGGGCTTCGGCGGGGAGCGGAAGAAGGGGACCTTCATCGCCAGCTCGACCCGGGTGTCGGAGCGCGCCTCCAGGAACTCGGCTCGTGCGTCGCCGAAGTAGGTCCAGGGGTAGGTGGTGGCGTGCACCCCGATGGAGCGGAAGACGGTGAGGGCTTCCTCGAAGCGGTTCATCGACCACAGGACCATGGCCAGGTGGTTGCGGAAGCCGGCCGCTTCCCGGTCCCCCGGGGCGTAGCTGTCCGACAGAGCCTGCGCGCGGGTCACCGCTGCCTCGGCGCGGGGGGTGAACGGGTCGGGTTCGTGCACCTCGTCGTCGGAGATGAGGTACTCCACGACCGCCTGGAGAGGCAGGGCGTGGAGCTTGGAGCCGGGCGGTGCCTGTTCTGCCGACCGCTCGGCGAAGTCGAACATCTCCTCGTGCGAGCCGTACCACTTGTCGCAGAGGTACTGGAGCGCCTGGACATGGCAGCCCTCGTGGTGCGGGTCGCAGTCCGCCGCTTCGGCGAGGTAGGAGTCGAAGACCTCGCGCGGGGCCTGGATGCCGCGGGCCTGGGTGAGGGCGATGCGCCACGGGACGGGGTCGCCGGGATTGAGCTCGGCGGCCTCGGAGATGACCGGGACCGCGTCCCGCAGGACGGCGTGGAACGCCTGGAACTGGTCGTGCTCGATGTGCTTGGCGCGAGCGCCGGTCCGTATCTGCCAGGCCTGGTAGACATACTGGTCCGCCTTGACCAGTACGGCGTCGGGATCCTGCGGCGAGTCCTCGAGCCAGCTGTCCAGCCAGCCGGGGTGGTGCAGCGAGGCCCGCGCCAGCCGGGAGACACAGGCGTCCCTGCGTTCCCACTGGGCGTGCTCGCGGGTGGCGGCGAGCAGTTCGGCGGCCGGGCCGTGGTCACCGGCCGCGGCGGCGGCCAGCGCGTCCCGCAGCGAGGGGTCCGGTGCGTCGAGCACGACGGCCTCGTCCGGCGGCAGGTCGGCGCCTATCGCATCGCTGTGGCGCAGGACGCGCGGGATGGTGAACAGGGCGGTCAGACGCACGGCGGCGGGTCCTCGAGGGAGGGGGAGGGACGGGACTGGTGCGTGAGGGAGCGGTGACGCGGTGTCAGGAGGTGGGGAGCCCAGCCGCTGCCGATGCCTGGACCTCGCCGCGGTGGCGGATCTGACGGAACGTGAACTCGGTCAGGTCGTCGCCCACCGCGTACACGTCCTTGGACGCCGTCGTGACGTTCTTGCCGCTGGTGAAGCCGCCGACGGTGAAGTAGGCGTAGCGCCCGTAGGAGTTGGCGGTGCGGCGGCAGACGGAGCCGCCGCGGCAGAACGTGGGGACGCCCGCGCCGCTCAGGGAGGCGATGCCGCCGGACGCCTGCTGGGCCGCCTTCCTCGCCTCGGCCTCGGTGCCGAACACCGCGAGGCCGACGGTGACCGCGACGCCGTCGTTGCTGTAGGTGGCGCGGAGGACCTGGTCGCAGCCGTTCGACGTGAGGATCGAGCCGAGAGCGCCCTGGGTGGTCGCGGCGCAGCTCTTCGTGTTGTTCGTCGCGCCCTTGGCGTGGACACGGTCACCCGCCGTGACCTTCTTGCCGGGGAAGAAGGCGTCGACGGTGATCGGTGCCTTGTCCTTCCGGGCGTCGGATATGTAGTCCTTCGGGTCCGGCGGAGGCGGCGGTGCGACCGAGGAGAAGGAGGGCTGCGGCTCCGAGGTGTCCGAGGGCAGGTCGGCGGGGGCGGGCAGATCGCTCGCGTTCTTGTCCGCCCGGGGGCTGCCGGTGTCGTTCGCCGAGACGACGGCCGTGGCCACGATCGCCGCGACGGCGGCGGTCGCCAGTGCGCCGCCCCCGATCAGCAGCCATTTCCTGCGGCGGCTGCGTGCCGCGGACTCATCGGCCAGTGCCGCCCAGTCCGGAGTCCTGCTGTCTCCCGGCCCCCAGGAGGGCCCCCCTTGCCCAAAGCTCATGCCGCGAATCCTAGAGCCTGCGTAATCCGGTTGGGCCAGGGGTTCGCCGCCCGTGACAATGCTGTGCATGGGACATCTTGAAGCGGGCCACCTGGAGTACTACCTACCGGACGGGCGGGTGCTGCTCGGCGATGCCTCGTTCCGGGTGGCCGACGGGGCGGTCGTCGCCCTCGTCGGAGCGAACGGGGCGGGTAAGACAACGCTCCTGAGGCTGCTCGCCGGGGAGATCCAGCCGCACGGCGGCTCGGTGTCGGTGAGCGGCGGGCTGGGCGTGATGAGCCAGTTCGTGGGCTCCGTACGGGACGAGCGGACCGTGCGTGACCTGCTGGTGTCCGTTGCGCAGCCGCGTATCAGGGAAGCGGCGGGGGCCGTCGACGCGGCGGAGGAGCGGATCCTCACCGTGGACGACGAGGCCGCGCAGATGGCGTACGCGCAGGCGCTCAGCGACTGGGCGGAGGTGCGGGGGTACGAGGCCGAGACCCTCTGGGACATCTGCACCATGGCCGCGCTCGGGATCCCGTACGAGAAGGCGCAGTGGCGCGAGGTGCGCACGCTCAGCGGGGGCGAGCAGAAGCGGCTCGTCCTGGAGGCGCTGCTCAGGGGCCCCGACGAGGTGCTGCTCCTGGACGAGCCGGACAACTATCTGGACGTCCCCGGCAAGCGGTGGCTGGAGGAGAGGCTCAAGGAGACCCGTAAGACGGTGCTCTTCGTCTCCCACGACCGGGAGCTGCTGTCACGGGCCGCCGAGAAGATCGTCAGCGTGGAGCCCGGCCCGGCCGGCTCGGACGTCTGGGTGCACGGCGCCGGGTTCGCCACGTACCACCAGGCGCGCAAGGAGCGTTTCGCGCGCTTCGAGGAGCTCCTGCGGCGCTGGGAGGAGGAGCACGCCCGGCTGAAGGCGCTCGTCCTGCGGATGCGGCAGCAGGCGGCGAACAGCCCCGACATGGCGAACCGCTACCACGCGATGCAGACCCGCTTCAAGAAGTTCGAGGAGGCGGGCCCGCCCCCGGAGCCGCCGCGCGAGCAGGACATCAAGATGCGGCTGCGCGGCGGACGGACCGGGGTGCGGGCCGTGACCTGCAAGAACCTGGAGCTGACCGGCCTGATGAAGCCGTTCGACCTGGAGATCTACTACGGGGAGCGGGTCGCCGTCCTCGGCTCCAACGGGTCGGGGAAGTCGCACTTCCTGCGGCTGCTGGCGGGGGACACGGTGGCCCACACCGGGGAGTGGAAGCTCGGGGCGCGCGTCGTGCCGGGGCACTTCGCGCAGACGCACGCCCATCCGGAGCTGCTGGGCAAGACGCTCGTCGAGATCCTCTGGTCGGAGCACGCCAAGGACCGGGGCGGGGCCATGTCCGTACTGCGGCGGTACGAGATGGAGCGGCAGGGGGACCAGGCCTTCGAGAGGCTGTCCGGCGGGCAGCAGGCGCGGTTCCAGATCCTGCTGCTGGAGCTGGCCGGCACCACCGCGCTCCTGCTGGACGAGCCCACGGACAACCTGGACCTGGAGTCCGCGGAGGCCCTGCAGGACGGGCTGGAGATGTACGACGGGACGGTGATGGCCGTCACGCACGACCGCTGGTTCGCGAGGTCCTTCGACCGGTACCTGGTCTTCGGCTCGGACGGGGTCGTACGGGAGTCCACGGAGCCCGTCTGGGACGAGCGAAGGGTCGAGAGGAAGCGGTAGGGGGCGGCGCGTTTTGACCCGTCCGGGGCGGGACGGGTAGTGTCGGGCGTTGTTATACGTATTGGCTTCGTCGTTCTCATGCGAAGGGCCCTTACGTAGGTTCTCTGGAGCAGTTACCAGTGGCTCGCATACGGGCATCGTCCCCGGCATTGTGAGCCCCAGCTGCATATCGCTTCAGGGGTGCCATGTGTCGTCTGGACCTCATCCACTGAAGAAGCGAAGGCTACGAAGTGCGTACGTACAGCCCCAAGCCCGGCGATGTCACTCGCCAGTGGCACATCATTGACGCCGAGGACATCGTCCTGGGCCGTCTGGCCACCACGGCCGCGAACCTCCTCCGAGGCAAGCACAAGGCGATCTACGCCCCCCACATGGACATGGGCGACTTCGTCATCATCATCAACGCCGAGAAGATCCACCTCTCCGGCAACAAGAAGACCCAGAAGATGGCGTACCGCCACTCCGGCTTCCCGGGTGGTCTGCGCTCCGTCCGTTACGACGAGCTCATGGCCAAGAACCCCGAGAAGGCCGTCGAGAAGGCCATCAAGGGCATGATCCCGAAGAACACCCTGGGTCGCCAGATGATCTCGAAGCTCAAGGTCTACGCGGGCGACCAGCACCCGCACGCTGCGCAGCAGCCGGTCCCGTACGAGATCACCCAGGTCGCGCAGTAGTTCCGGCCTCCCCCCTAAGACGTAAAGAAAGATCTGAGGAGAATCGTGGCCGAGACCACTGCAGAGACGCCCGTCGAGGGCACCACCGAGGGCGAAGAGGTTTTCGCCGAGGTGACCACCTTCGAGTCGGAGGTCCCCGTCGAGGGTGAGTACACCTCCGAGTCGCTCGCGGGCCGCTTCGGCGACCCGCAGCCCGCGGCCGGCCTGGGCCGTCGCAAGAACGCCATCGCCCGCGTCCGGATCGTTCCGGGCACCGGCAAGTGGAAGATCAACGGTCGCACCCTTGAGGACTACTTCCCCAACAAGGTGCACCAGCAGGAAGTCAACGAGCCCTTCAAGGTGCTCGAGCTCGACGGCCGCTACGACGTCATCGCCCGCATCTCGGGTGGCGGCGTCTCCGGTCAGGCCGGCGCCCTGCGCCTCGGCGTGGCCCGCTCGCTGAACGAGGCGGACGTGGACAACAACCGCGCCACGCTGAAGAAGGCCGGCTTCCTCTGCCGTGACGACCGTGCGGTCGAGCGCAAGAAGGCCGGTCTCAAGAAGGCCCGCAAGGCCCCGCAGTACAGCAAGCGCTAAATCGCCTGCTCGTCTGCTTTACACGTTCGCCCCGGCGGCACACCTCGTGCTGCTGGGGCGTTCGTTTATCGGCGCCCGCGGGCGTATAACGGCTTAAGACGTTTATAGGGCCGACGGCCTTGATCGCGCCTCACTTTGCTGCGCATTGCCGTGATGTGCCCTGTTTTGAGTACTTTGGTTTTGTGGTTTCGGAGCACCTTCGGAGGACACCAGTGGGACGACTCTTCGGCACGGACGGCGTGCGCGGTGTCGCCAATGCGGACCTGACGGCCGAGCTCGCGCTCGGGCTCTCGGTCGCTGCGGCGCACGTACTGGCCGAGGCAGGCACCTTCGAGGGACATCGGCCGACAGCCGTGGTGGGCCGCGACCCCCGCGCTTCCGGAGAGTTCCTGGAGGCCGCCGTCGTGGCGGGCCTGGCCAGCGCGGGCGTGGACGTCCTGAGGGTCGGCGTACTGCCGACCCCCGCCGTGGCGTATCTCACCGGCGTGCTCGGCGCCGACATCGGCGTGATGCTCTCCGCGAGCCACAACGCCATGCCGGACAACGGCATCAAGTTCTTCGCGCGCGGCGGCCACAAGCTGGCCGACGAGCTGGAGGACCGCATCGAGACGGTGTACGAGCAGCACCGCACCGGCGAGCCCTGGGCGCGTCCGACGGGTGCCGGAGTCGGCCGGGTCACCGACTACACCGAGGGCTTCGACCGGTACGTCGCGCACCTCATCGCGGTCCTCCCGAACAGGCTCGACGGGCTGAAGGTCGTCCTGGACGAGGCGCACGGCGCAGCCGCCCGCGTCTCGCCCGAGGCGTTCGCCCGCGCCGGGGCCGAGGTCGTCACCATCGGTGCCGAGCCGGACGGCCTGAACATCAACGACGGCTGCGGCTCCACCCACCTGGGTCTGCTGCGGGCCGCCGTCGTCGAGCACGGCGCCGACCTCGGCATCGCGCACGACGGCGACGCCGACCGCTGCCTCGCCGTGGACGCCACGGGCGAGGAGATCGACGGCGACCAGATCCTGGCCGTGCTCGCCCTCGCCATGCGCGAGGCCGGACAGCTGCGCAAGGACACCGTCGTCGGCACGGTCATGTCGAACCTCGGCTTCAAGATGGCGATGGAGCGCGAGGGCATCGAACTCGTCCAGACCGCCGTCGGCGACCGCTACGTCCTGGAGTCGATGAAGGCCGAAGGCTTCGCACTGGGTGGCGAGCAGTCCGGCCACGTCATCGTCCTGGACCACGCCACGACGGGTGACGGCACGCTGACCGGTCTGATGCTCGCGGCACGGATCGCCGCCACCGGCCGTACGCTCGCGGACCTCGTCGGTGTGATGCAGCGCCTCCCGCAGGTACTCGTCAACGTGCCGGACGTCGACAAGTCCCGCGTCGACACCTCGCCCGAACTGGCCGCCGCGGTCGCCGAGGCCGAGCGCGAGCTGGGCGACACCGGGCGCGTACTCCTGCGCAAGTCGGGCACGGAGCCGCTGGTACGGGTCATGGTCGAGGCCGCCGACATCGAACAGGCGCGCGCCGTGGCCGGGCAGCTGGCCGACGTGGTGAAGTCCGCGCTCGGCTGACGGACTACCTGACGGTGGACGGGCTCGGCCGCGCGGCCGGGCCCGTCCGGCGTTGTGCGGCCCACAGCGCCTTCTGGAGCAGCAGCGTCAGCGTGCCCGCGACCACGATGCCGCCCAGGTTGGCGAGGAGCTGAGCCGTGGAGCCCCAGGTCTGCTGCAGGTCCTGGTAGCTGAAGGCGACTGCGGCGTTGGCGGCGGCCGGCACGGTGGTCACCGAGATGGCCACGCCGATCAGTGCCCCCGACTTCGCCGAGGTCAGCGAGAGCGTTCCGGCGATGCCCGCCAGGAGCGCCACCACGAACGACATCCAGTCCGGATGCCAGATGAATCCCGTGTTGGGCCGGTCCGCCGAGACCATGCCCTCGTCGAACAGCCCGAAGGCGTCCAGCAGCCAGGCGAACCCGGCCGTCACCACCATCGCCACCGCGAACCCGCCGATCAGCGCCCACAGCGACCGCGCGACCAGCCGCGGCGCGCGCTGCACGAGCGCGGTCGAGATCCCGGCCAACGGGCCGAACTCCGGGCCCACCGCCATCGCGCCCACGATCAGGATCGCGTTGTCGAGCATCACCCCGCAGGCGGCCAGCATCGTGGCCACGGAGAGGAACGCCACATACGTGACGCTGAACGTGGACTCCTCGTGGGTGACCTCCGACAGTTCCTCCCACAGCACCGCGTCCGCGCCCTCGCCGGGCGCGTCCTTCTCCGCCTTGTCGGCGTGCGCGGACAGGGTGAGGTCCATGTTCTCGACGGTGATCGAACCGGACTTGTCGATACCGAGTTCCCTCAGCCCGCCGATCAGTTCGTCACCCGCCTCGCGCGCGACGTCGCACAGGACCACATCGCCCGCCGGGCTGCGGGCCGCACCGCTGAGTACCGCGAGATGCGCGGTGCCCACCGTGCGCTCCAGCAGCCGCAGCACCTCCTCGGTGCGGTCGGCGGGCACGATGAGGCGCAGATGCAGCACGGTGCACCCCTTCGGAGTCAGAGTTTGCGCAACGACAGACGCTGGACCTTGTGGTCAGGCCCCTTGCGCAGCACCAGAGTGGCACGGCCCCGTGTCGGTGCCACGTTCTCCAGCAGATTGGGCTTGTTGATGGTCCGCCACATGGTGCGCGCGTAGTCCAGCGCCTCCTCCTCGGAGACCTGGGTGTACTTGCGGAAGTACGAGAACGGGTTCTGGAACGCCGTCTCGCGCAGCCGGCGGAAGCGGTGGAGGTACCAGGTCTCGATGTCCTCGGGGCGCGCGTCGACGTACACGCTGAAGTCGAAGTAGTCGGCGAGGCCGACCCTGGTCCGGCCGTCCTTGCCGGGCAGCGCGGGCTGCAGCACGTTCAGCCCCTCGACGATCAGGATGTCCGGTCGGCGTACGGTGAGCCGCTCATCGGGCACGATGTCGTAGATCAGGTGCGAGTAGACGGGCGCAGTCACCTCGTCCTTGCCGGCCTTGATGTCGGCGACGAAGCGGGTCAGGGCCCGCCGGTCGTAGGACTCCGGGAACCCCTTGCGCGACATCAGCCCGCGCGCCTGGAGCTCCTTCATCGGCAGCAGGAACCCGTCCGTGGTCACCAGCTCCACCCGGGGATGCTCCGGCCAGCGTGCCAGGAGCGCCTGCAGGATGCGGGCGCTGGTGGACTTGCCGACGGCGACGCTGCCCGCGACCCCTATGACGAACGGGGTGCCGCGCTGCTCGCCGTGGCCGTTGCCCGCGTCCCCCAGGAAGGTGTTCAGCGCCCCGCGCAGCCCGGAGGTGGCCTGGACGTAGAGGTTGAGCAGCCGGGAGAGCGGCAGATAGACGTCCCGCACCTCATCGAGGTCGATGACATCGCCGAGCCCGCGCAGCTTCTCGACCTCCGCGGCGGTCAGTGGCAACGGGGTCTTGTCGCGCAGCGCGCTCCACTCCGCCCGCGTCAGGTCGACGTACGGCGTCGGCGCGTGCTCGGTGCGACGGGAGCTCCGTGCGGGCGAGGTGATCACGTACTCATTGTTGCGGGAGTTTGAACGGAGTGGGGGGTGGGCTCGGTCACGTGGGGGACGGGGCGGGGCCTGTGGCGGGTTCGCCCGGAGCCGCAGAGTCGCCAGGGGCGAGCCGGAGGGGAGAGCCCCGGGGAGTGCGGACCGGTGGGGTTCGTGGCGCGGAGACAACGCGGCGCGACAACTCGGGGAACGAGTTGCGTCCCAGGGCGAACAGACGTCCCGCGTGCCACGGTGACCGCGCAGGTCACCGGGCACTCCTGGCTCTCCGAACGCAACCGGGCAGCTGGGGCTGCGGCGAGGCGAGCGCCCTTCTTGTGGGTGCCATACAGTTCTTTGTACATGACCATGCTCGCGGGAGGTGCTGGATGTCCGTGACCCAGATCGACATAGACGATGACGCGCTGGAGCGCACCATGGCTCTGTCCAAGGCCAGGACCAAGAAGGAGGCGGTGAATCTGGCCCTCCGGTACTACGCGGACCAGCAGGACCGCGCGGTGCGGATCAGCCGCCACTTCGAGCGGGCTCGCCAGTGGGGAGCAGTGGAGGACGCCGAGCGCCGGCACCAGGCGGAGAAGGACGGGCAGTGATCTATCTGCTCGACACGTCCGGTCTGGTCCGTCTGCTCGGAGACACCGGCCTGCAGTCGGCCTGGTACGACGCGATCAGCGCCGAGGCGTTGGCTTCCTGCTATCCGCAGCGCGCGGAGTTCCTCCACAGCGCCCGGACCGGTCGTGAGTACGACGAGATCGTGGACATGTTCACCGATCTCTACCCGGACGTCTCGGTACCGAAGAACGCGGGACGCTGGATCAGCGCGGTGCAGCAGCGTATGGCGCGGGTCGGGGAGCACCGCAGCGCCTCGGCCGTGGACCTGATGATCGCCGCGACTGCTGCCCACCACGGGCTGGTTGTTCTCCACGACGATGCGGACTACCGCACCGTCGCCCGGCATGCGCCCGACCTGAAAGAGCACTGCGTCCGCGACGTGGGCTGACCCTGCCGGCCTGAGAGGTTGCGCCGCGGTTCGAGCTGCTCAAGTACAGCTACAGGATCCAGGGGTGCCAGGAGGCGCGGACGCTGCCCTCCCGGTTGCCGCGGTTCGGCTGATGCCCCGACCGGGCGTGGAGCACGGCTACTGTCCCCCACCGGCCTGCGGCCTTATGGTGCCGATATGTGCGGAATCGTGGGTTACGTCGGTGGGCAGTCGGCGCAGGACGTCGTCGTCGCGGGGCTGAAGCGGCTGGAGTACCGGGGGTACGACTCCGCGGGGGTCGCCGTCCTCGCGGACGGTGGTCTGGCCGGGGCGAAGAAGGCCGGGAAGCTCCTCAACCTGGAGAAGGAGCTCAAGGAGCGGCCGTTGCCCGCCGGGAACACCGGGATCGGGCACACCCGTTGGGCCACCCACGGCGGCCCGACCGATGCCAACGCCCACCCGCACCTCGACAACGCGGGGCGCGTCGCCGTCGTACACAACGGGATCATCGAGAACTTCGCCGCCCTGCGCGAGGAGCTGACCGGGCGCGGCCACGAGCTGGCCTCCGAGACCGACACCGAGGTCGTCGCCCACCTGCTGGCGGAGGCGTACTCCTCGGCCGGCGAGCTCGCCGAGGCCATGCGCCAGGTCTGCCGGCAGCTGGAGGGCGCGTTCACCCTGGTCGCGATGCACGCGGACGAGCCCGATGTGGTCGTCGGGGCCCGGCGGAACTCGCCCCTGGTGGTCGGGGCCGGGGACGGGGAGATGTTCCTGGCCTCCGATGTGGCCGCCTTCATCGCGCACACCCGGGACGCCATCGAGCTGGGCCAGGACCAGGTGGTGGAACTGCGCAGGGACGGGGTGACCGTCACCGGGTTCGACGGCTTTCCCGCCCAGTCGCGTGCGTACCACGTGGACTGGGACGCCTCCGCCGCCGAGAAGGGCGGCTACGCCTCGTTCATGCTCAAGGAGATCGCGGACCAGCCGAAGGCCGTCGCCGACACGCTCCTGGGCCGGATCGACTCCGCGGGTGCGCTGCACCTGGACGAGGTGCGGATCCCGCCGAGCGAGCTCAGGGAGGTCGACAAGGTCGTCATCGTCGCCTGCGGGACCGCCTTCCACGCCGGGATGATCGCCAAGTACGCCATCGAGCACGTCACCCGGCTGCCCTGCGAGACGGAGCTGGCCAGCGAGTTCCGCTACCGCGACCCGATCCTGGACCGGCACACCCTGGTCATCGCGATCTCCCAGTCCGGCGAGACGATGGACACGCTGATGGCCCTGCGGCACGCCCGTGAGCAGGGGGCGAAGGTCCTCGCCATCTGCAACACGAACGGGTCGACCATCCCGAGGGAGTCCGACGCCGTCCTGTACACCCACGCCGGTCCGGAGGTGGCCGTCGCCTCAACCAAGGCGTTCCTGACGCAGCTCGTCGCCTGCTACCTCGTCGCGCTGTACCTCGGCCAGGTCCGCGGCACCAAGTGGGGCGACGAGATCCGCACGGTGGTGCGCCAGCTCTCCGAAATCCCCCGGCAGGTGGAGGAGCTCCTCGGGACGATGGAGCCGGTGCGCGCGCTCGCCCGCTCGCTCGCGCACCGCGACACGGTGCTCTTCGTGGGCCGGCACGTCGGCTACCCGGTGGCCCTGGAAGGCGCGTTGAAGCTCAAGGAGCTCGCGTATATGCACGCCGAGGGCTTCGCGGCCGGAGAGCTCAAGCACGGGCCGATCGCGCTCATCGACGAGGGGCTGCCGGTCGTCGTCATCGTGCCGTCCCCACGCGGCCGTTCGGTGCTCCACGACAAGATCGTGTCGAACATCCAGGAGATCAGGGCCCGCGGCGCCCGTACCGTCGTCATCGCCGAGGAGGGCGACGAGGCGGTCGTCCCGTACGCGGACCACCTCATCAGGATCCCCGCTACGCCTACGCTGCTTCAGCCGCTGGTCGCCACCGTGCCGTTGCAGGTCTTCGCCTGCGAGCTGGCGACGGCCCGCGGCAACGAGGTGGACCAGCCGCGCAATCTGGCGAAGTCCGTGACCGTGGAGTAGACGGGGGAGCAGGCCGTGCAGTGGATCAGGGTGAGGGTGAGCACGTGATCATCGGGGTCGGGATCGATGTGGCGGAGATCGAACGCTTCGGCGCCGCGCTGGGGCGTACGCCGCAGTTGGCGGACCGCCTCTTCCTGGAGAGGGAGTTGCTGCTGCCCAGCGGCGAGCGGCGGGGCATCGCCTCACTGGCCGCCCGGTTCGCCGCCAAGGAGGCGCTGGCCAAGGCGCTCGGGGCGCCGGGCGGGCTGCTCTGGACGGACGCCGAGGTGTGCGTCGAGGACAGCGGGCAGCCCCGGCTGGAGGTCCGCGGCACGGTCGCGGCCCGCGCCGCCGAGCTGGGCGTGCGCAGCTGGCACGTATCGCTCAGCCATGACGCGGGGGTGGCGTCGGCCGTGGTGATCGCGGAGGGTTGAGCGCATGCGACAGGCGTACAGCGTTTCGACCGTACGGGCCGCCGAACAGGCGCTGATGGCACGGCTGCCCGAGGGCGCCCTGATGCAGCGCGCCGCCGCCGGCCTGGCGGTGGCCTGCGGCGACCTGCTCCGGCGCAACGGCCGGGTGTACGGCTCCCGGGTGCTGCTGCTCGTCGGCAGCGGCGACAACGGCGGGGACACGCTGTACGCGGGGGCCCGGCTGGCCCGGCGCGGAGCGGGCGTACGGGCCCTGCTGACCGCGCCCGACAAGGTCCACCGGGGCGGTCTCGCAGCGCTGCTCGCGGCGGGCGGCCAGGTCCTGGACTCCCCGGACCGCATCGGCCACGCCTTCGGGCCCGTCGACCTCGTCGTCGACGGGATCACCGGGATCGGGGGCCGCGGCGGTCTGCGCCCCGAGGCGGAGCAGCTGGTCCGCGCGGTCACCGGCGGACACGCGCCGGTGCTCGCCGTGGATCTGCCCAGCGGGGTCGAGGCGGACACCGGTCAGGTCCTGGGGGCTGCCGTACGGGCGGACGCCACCGTCACCTTCGGTACGTACAAGCCGGGGCTGCTCATCGACCCGGCCGCCGAACGGGCGGGCGCCCTGCGTCTCATCGACATCGGGCTGGGCCCCGAGCTGCCCGGGCGACCCGACCTGGAGGCCCTGCAGTACGCGGACGTGGCAGACCTCCTGCCGGTGCCGGGGGCCGAGAGCGACAAGTACCGGCGCGGTGTGGTCGGCGTGGCCGCAGGGTCGGAGCGGTACCCGGGTGCCGCTGTGCTCGCGGTCGCGGGCGCGCTGCGCGGCGGCGCCGGAGCCGTGCGGTACGCCGGTCCCGGCGCGGACGCGGTGATCGCCCGGTTCCCGGAGACCTTGGTGCACCCGTGGCCGCCGTCGAAGTCCGGCCGGGTGCAGGCCTGGGTGGTCGGGCCGGGGCTCGGCGACTCCTCCGCGGCGGCGGGCGCGGTGTCCGACGTGCTGGCCACGGACGTTCCGGTGCTCGTCGACGCGGACGGGCTGCGGCTGATGGACGCCGGGGCCGTACGGGCGCGCACCGCCGCCACCGTCCTCACCCCGCACGCCGGGGAGGCCGCCGCGCTCCTGGGCGTCCCGCGCGAGGAGGTCGAGGCGGGACGGCTCGCCGCCGTCCGGGAACTGGCCGCGCGCTACGGCGCGACGGTGCTGCTCAAGGGGTCGACGACCCTGGTCGCGGAGGCCGGGGGCGCGCCCGTACGGGTCAACCCGACGGGCACGTCGTGGCTGGCCACGGCGGGGAGCGGAGATGTGCTCTCGGGGCTGACCGGTTCGCTCCTGGCTGCGGGCCTCGCCCCGCGGGACGCCGCGTCGGTGGGCGCCTACCTGCACGGGCTCGCGGCGCGCCGGGTCTCGGGCGGGGCGCCGGTCGCGGCGCAGGACGTCGCGGACGCGATCCCGGCGGCCTGGCGGGATGTGCGGGCCTGATCCACCCTGGCAGGAGCACAACGGGAGCCGGAAGGGTGATCGGACGTGGGCAGCAGCGGCACCGTACGCATGCGCAGGGTGTACGACCCGCCCGAGGACGGCGACGGCACCCGCGTCCTCGTCGACCGGCTCTGGCCGCGCGGGGTGTCCAAGGAGCGGGCGGCCGTCGACGTGTGGGCCAAGGACGCGACCCCCTCGAACGAGCTCCGCTCCTGGTACCACGAGGACCGCTCCGGCAACCGCTACGACGACTTCGTGGGCCGCTACCGCACCGAACTCGGCGACCCCGCCCACACCCGAGCCGTGGACGAGCTGCTCGGGCTGCTGCGCGAGGGCGGCCCGGTCACGCTGCTCACGGCGGTGAAGGACATCCCGGGCAGCCATGTCCCCGTCCTCGCCGAGCACCTGGAACACGCCCTGGAGCAGGGCTGACGCCTCACCGCGCCCGGGAGATCGAGGGCACATGCGTACGGCTCTGAGAGACTGGGCGCGATGAACGAGACAGCGTCCCCCAGAGCCCGTGCCGAGATCGACCTCGCCGCGGTGCGCGCCAACGTGCGCGCCCTGCGTGCGCGGGCGTCCGGGGCGCAGCTCATGGCCGTCGTGAAGTCCGACGCGTACGGGCACGGCGCGGTGCCCTGTGCCCGGGCCGCGATCGAGGCCGGTGCGACCTGGCTGGGCACGGCGACCCCGCAGGAGGCCCTCGCCCTGCGGGCGGCCGGGATCGGCGGACGGGTGATGTGCTGGCTGTGGACGCCCGGCGGCCCCTGGCGCGACGCGATCGAGGCGGACATCGACGTCTCGGTGAGCGGCCTGTGGGCGCTCACCGAGGTCGTCGCCGCGGCCACGGAGGCCGGCATTCCGGCCCGGGTCCAGCTCAAGGCCGACACGGGCCTCGGGCGCAACGGCTGCCAGCCCGCCGACTGGCCGGAACTGATCTCCGCCGCCCGCGCCGCCGAGGCCGCGGGCACGTTGCGCATCACCGGCCTGTGGTCCCACTTCGCCTGCGCGGACGAGCCGGGCCACCCCTCGATCGCCGCCCAGCTGAACGTGTTCCGCGACATGCTGGCGTACGCGGAGAAGGCGGGCGCCGAACCCGAGGTGCGGCACATCGCCAACTCGCCGGCGACCCTCACGGTGCCCGAGTCGCACTTCGATCTCGTACGCGCCGGGATCGCCGTGTACGGCATCTCGCCGAGCCCGGAGCTGGGCACACCGGCCGACTTCGGCCTGCGTCCCGTGATGACGCTCGCCGCGTCGATCGCGCTGGTCAAGCAGGTGCCCCCGGGCCACGGCGTCAGCTACGGCCACCACTACACGACCTCCGCCGAGACGACGCTCGCCCTCGTGCCCGTCGGTTACGCGGACGGCATCCCGCGCCACGCCTCCGGCCGGGGCCCCGTTCTCGTCGACGGCCGGATCCGGACGGTGGCAGGCAGAGTGGCGATGGACCAGTTCGTGGTCGACCTCGAGGGCGACACCCCGGAACCGGGTACGGAGGCGGTGCTGTTCGGGCCGGGCGACCGGGGCGAGCCGAGCGCCCAGGACTGGGCGGTCGCGGCCGACACGATCGCGTACGAGATCGTCACACGCATCGGTGCACGCGTACCCCGCGTCTATCGAGACGCGGCGACAACGACGAGGAGCACGGCACGGTGAGCGACACCAGTGCGGGGGACGTGGTGGCGACGGCTGCCGTCGCCGCGGCCGGCTGGCGCCGGGCGGGCGTCGCCGGGGCGGCGATAGGCGTCATCGCTGCGGGTGCGGCGGCCGGTGTCGCGGTCGAGCGGCTGACGGTGGGCCGTGGCATGCGCAAGAAGGCCCGGCTCGCGCTGGACGCCGCGGGACCGTACGGCTCGCTGCGCGGGGTGTCCGGCCGGGCCGTCGCCGACGACGGCACCGAGCTGTACTACGAGGTCGACGAGGTCGAACCCGACGGCGGCACGGGCCGCGCGGGCACGAAGGCGGGTGCCGGGTCCACGGCCCCCGGCTCGCGACGGCGCAGGCTCTTCGGCCGCAAGGCACCCGTGCCCGTCACCGTCGTCTTCAGCCACGGCTACTGCCTCAGCCAGGACTCCTGGCACTTCCAGCGGGCGGCCCTGCGCGGCCTGGTGCGCACGGTCCACTGGGACCAGCGCAGTCACGGCCGCTCCGAGCGCGGACGGGCACAGGCCGAGGGAGTGGCCGTCGGCATCGACCAGCTGGGCCGCGACCTGAAGGCGGTCATAGACGCCGCGGCCCCCGAGGGCCTGCTGGTGCTGGTCGGGCACTCGATGGGCGGCATGACGATGATGGCGCTCGCCGACCAGTACCCGGCACTGGTCCGTGACCGGGTCGCCGCGGTCGCCTTCGTCGGCACGTCGAGCGGGAAGCTCGGCGAGGTGAACTTCGGTCTGCCGGTGGCGGGCGTGAACGCGGTGCGCCGGGTGCTGCCCGGGGTGCTCAAGGCGCTCGGTTCGCAGACGGAGCTCGTGGAGCGCGGACGGCGGGCGACCGCCGACCTGTTCGCGGGGCTGATCAAGCGGTACTCGTTCGGTTCGCGGGACGTGGACCCGGCGGTCGCTCGGTTCGCGGAGCGGCTCATCGAGTCCACCCCGATCGATGTGGTCGCCGAGTTCTACCCGGCGTTCACCGAGCACGACAAGAGCGGGGCGCTGCCCGCCTTCCTCGATCTTCCGGTGCTGATCCTGGCCGGCGACAAGGACCTGGTCACACCCAGTTCGCACAGCGAGGCCATCGCGGACGAGCTGCCGGACGCGGAGCTGGTCATCGTGCCGGACGCCGGTCACCTGGTGATGCTCGAGCACCCGGAGACGGTCACCGACCGGCTCGCGGACCTGCTGGTGCGGATCGGAGCGGTTCCGGGCGAGGCGCCCGGATCCTCTAACGTTGGCGAGCATGGAAGCAGCGCACAACGGCCCGGTGGCTGACACCGTCGTACCGGGCACCGTCACCGTCGACCTCGCCGTCGAGTCCCCCGAACAGATGAGGGACCTCGGCCGCCGTATCGCCGGTGTGCTGGCCCCCGGCGACCTGGTGATGCTCACCGGCGAGCTCGGCGCGGGCAAGACCACGCTCACCCGGGGGCTCGGCGAGGGCCTCGGGGTACGCGGTGCCGTCACCTCGCCCACCTTCGTGATCGCCCGGGTGCACCCGCCCCTGGGCGACGGGCCCGCCCTGGTCCACGTCGACGCGTACCGCCTGGGTGGCGGGCTCGACGAGATGGAGGACCTGGACCTCGATGTGTCGCTGCCGGAGTCGGTGGTCGTCGTGGAATGGGGCGACGGCAAGGTCGAGGAGCTCTCGGACGACCGGCTGCAGGTGCTGATCCACCGTGCGGTGGGTGACACGGACGACGAGCGGCGCACGGTCACGCTGGTCGGCATCGGGGCGCGCTGGGCGGGTCTGGACGCGGATCTGGCGGGAGCCTGACCGGTTTCCGCCGCATCGGCCGACGTTCCGGCCGGTGCTTTCCGACAAGCCGTCGGTAAAATGTTGCGCAGGGGGCTGCGGCCGTGGTCACATGGTTGCGAGATTGGTTAGGTCTGCCTAACCGGATCTTTCACCGAAGCCCGAGGAGGCATGCATGCCGACACCCGAGCGTGAAGTGCAGCCGCAGTCGCCGCAGGCGGAGCCGCCGTCGGCGTCCGCGGTGTCGATGAAGGACCTGCTGGCCTCCTGCGCGGCTGCGACGGCGGTCTCGACGCCGCCCCGCGAGGAGCACGAGGACGGCGGGCAGGAACAGCTGCCTGCCGGACGCGACGCGGCCTGAGGGACCCCGACCGGGCGCTGCGGGACGGGCGGTACGGGATGACGGGCGGTCGCGGTCCTACGGGACGACGACGATCTTGACGCCGACCGTCGCGAACGTCCACATCGCGTTGCCGTCGGCACGCTTCATCCGGACCCCGCCGGTCTTGATCGTGGGGTCGGGGCTGTGCATCGAGTCGTCCTGTGCGGCGCTGAAGCCCACGGAGACGTCGTCGACGTTCGCGAAGCGCACCACGTGTTCGATGGGCACACCGTCCGAACCCTTGATGCTGCCGGAGCGCGAGGTCACCCGGTAGACACCGGGCAGCGGGCTGATGGCGCTCGGCATCACGGTGAACGTCCGGAGCGACTTCTCCTCGGCGTCCACGATCCACACCCGACGGTCCTTCAGCGCGTACACGACGCGCGCCCCGGTGTCGGAGTCCGCGGGGACCGCGAGCGGTTCCCTCGGGGCCTCGGACTTCTCGGTGGGAGCGGCCGACGAGCTGCCGGAGGACCGCGCCGTGGGGGCGACGACGGATTCGGGCGCGTTCGCCGACGCCTGGTAGGCGAGGAAACAGACCGCGGCCACCGCCGCCGCCGTGAGCCCGGCCACGATTCCCGAGCTGCCCCTAGCCACCGTGAGCTCCCCTTTCGCATGCCGTTCGTCGCATGTCGTACAAGCATTTACGTCGTACACACGTATACCCGGCGACGGTACCAGCAGCGGCAGTGCCGACCGGTACGACGTACGGGCGGGACGTACCCGAGTCGGCGGAGCCGTAGGCTGTTTGTGTGCTCCTGCTCGCCGTTGATACCGCCACGCCCGCCGTCACCGTCGCCCTCCACGACGGGACCTCCGTCGTAGCCGAGACCGGCCAGGTCGACGCCCGAAGGCACGGGGAGCTCCTGCTCCCCGCCGTCGACCGTGTCCTCGCCGAGGCCGGGGTGAAACTCGACGCCGTGACGGACGTGGTCGTCGGGGTCGGCCCCGGTCCGTACACCGGGCTGCGCGTCGGTCTGGTGACCGCGGCGACGTTCGGCTCCGCCCTCTCCGTACCGGTGCACGGACTGTGCACGCTCGACGGCCTCGCGTACGCCGCCGGGCAGGCCGGCCTCGAAGGCCCGTTCGCCGTCGCGACGGACGCGCGGCGCAAGGAGGTCTACTGGGCACGGTACGAGGACTCCCGCACCCGGTCCGGTGAGCCCGCCGTCGACCGGCCCGCCGACATCGCCGAGCAGCTCGCCGGGCTGCCCGTCGTCGGCGCGGGCGCCCTGCTCTACCCCGAGGCCTTCCCGGACGCGCGCAGCCCCGAACACGTCTCTGCCGGAGCCCTCGCCGCCCTCGCCGCCGAGCGCCTCGCCGCCGGGGCGGAACTGCTGCCCCCGCAGCCGCTCTACCTGCGCAGGCCCGACGCCCAGGTCCCGAAGAACTACAAGGTGGTCACCCCGAAGTGACGACCGTGACCGCTGTGCTCCGCGAGATGCGCTGGTGGGACATCGATCCGGTGCTGGACCTGGAGCACGAGCTGTTCCCCGAGGACGCATGGTCGGCCGGGATGTTCTGGTCCGAGCTGGCCCACGCGCGCGGCCCGCAGGCCACCCGGCGCTATGTCGTCGCCGAGGACCCCGTCGACGGCCGGATCGTCGGCTACGCGGGCCTCGCCGCGGCCGGTGAGCTCGCCGACGTCCAGACGATCGGCGTCAGCCGCGGCCAGTGGGGCGGCGGCCTCGGCTCCGAACTCCTGACCGACCTCCTCAGACACGCCACCGCCTTCGAGTGCACCGCGGTGCTCCTGGAGGTCCGCGTCGACAACACCCGCGCGCAGAAGCTGTACGAACGCTTCGGCTTCGAACCGATCGGTTTCCGCCGGGGTTACTACCAGCCCGGGAACATCGACGCACTCGTCATGCGCCTGACCGTACAAGGAACAGAGACTGACTGATGGCTGACGAACCGCTCGTACTCGGCATCGAGACCTCCTGCGACGAGACCGGCGTGGGCATCGTGCGCGGAACGACACTGCTGGCCGACGCCGTCGCCTCCAGCGTCGACACGCACGCCCGCTTCGGAGGCGTCGTCCCCGAGATCGCCTCCCGCGCCCACCTGGAGTCGATGGTTCCCACCATCGAACGAGCGCTGAAGGAGGCCGGGATCAGTGCCCGCGACCTCGACGGCATCGCGGTCACCGCCGGTCCCGGGCTCGCCGGGGCGCTCCTCGTCGGGGTGTCGGCGGCGAAGGCGTACGCGTACGCGCTGAACAAGCCGCTGTACGGGGTCAACCACCTCGCCTCGCACATCTGCGTGGACCAGCTCGAGCACGGCCCGCTGCCCGAGCCGACGATGGCCCTGCTGGTCAGCGGCGGGCACTCCTCGCTGCTGCTGGCGCCCGACATCACCAACGACGTACGGCCGCTGGGCGCGACGATCGACGACGCGGCGGGCGAGGCCTTCGACAAGATCGCCAGGGTGCTGCACCTCGGCTTCCCCGGCGGACCGGTCATCGACCGGCTGGCGAGGGAGGGCGACCCGAAGGCGATCGCGTTCCCGCGCGGGCTCAGCGGCTCGCGCGACCCCGCGTACGACTTCTCCTTCTCCGGCCTCAAGACGTCGGTCGCGCGCTGGATCGAGGCGAAGCGGGCGGCGGGCGAGGAGGTTCCCGTACGGGATGTGGCGGCGTCCTTCCAGGAGGCCGTCGTGGACGTACTGACCCGCAAGGCCGTGCGGGCCTGCAAGGACGAGGGCGTCGACCACCTCATGATCGGCGGCGGTGTCGCGGCCAACTCGCGGCTGCGGGCGCTGGCCGAGGAACGGTGCGAGCGGGCCGGGATCCGGCTGCGCGTGCCGAGGCCCGGACTGTGCACGGACAACGGGGCCATGGTCGCCGCGCTGGGCGCGGAGATGGTGGCCCGCAACCGCCCGGCCTCCGACTGGGAGCTCTCGGCGGACTCCTCGCTGCCGGTCACCGAGACCCATGTGCCGGGGGCGCACAGCCACGCCCACGACCACGACCACGTGCACGAGATCAGCAAGGACAACCTCTACTCATGACCGTCGCCCTGATGTGGGAGGCGCGCGCCACCGAGGGCCGCGGCGCGGAACTGCTGGAATGGGCCCGGTCCAGGGCGGGTGAGCTGGCCCGGGAGCCGCTGCGCAGCGAGCTGCTGCGTGCCCCGCAGGACCGGGTCCTCGTCCTCACCTGGTGGGAGGCGGGGTACGACGACGAGCTGCCGGAGCTGCCCGAGCCGGACGCCGCGCTGATCACACGCCCGGTGCACCGCTGGCGCTTCGAGTCGCTGGGGCCGGCGGACGGCTGAGGCCGCCCGCCACAGCCGCCTCCGGTGGCCGTCGCGGAAGAATCTCAGAAGAATTCTGCCGGACGTGTCGATCCGGGCCCCTCCCGTTCGACGCAGGGGTGAGAGGCGGGGACGAGCCCCGCCGCCCGATCCGAGGAGTCACCATGCCGCGCTATCTGACGATGGTCCGCATCGACGAGAACAACGCTCCCGCCGAAGGCCCCAGCGAGGGTCTGATGGAGCGCATGGGCGCGCTCATCGAGGAGATGACCAAGGCCGGTGTCCTGCTCGACACGGCCGGGCTCACCCCGACCTCCCAGGGCACCCGGGTGACCTGGTCCGACGGGGAGTTCACCGTCACGGACGGGCCGTTCACCGAGACCAAGGAAGTCATCGGCGGCTACGCCATCATCCAGGCCAAGGACAAGGCCGAGATCCTGGAGTGGACCAAGCGCTTCCTCGCGGTCCACGAGACCTACTGGACCGTCACCTCCGAGATCCGCGAGATCGCCGAGGGCTGACGGCGGCGGCCCTCCGGAGCGGGGCGGGTGCGGCGGGTCCTTGCCGCACCCGCCCCCGGCTGCTCTGATGGGTGGCCGTGACAGAAGCGAGCAGTGCCGTCGAGGCCGTGTACCGGATCGAGTCGGCGCGGATCATCGCCGGAACCGTACGCATCGTGCGGGACGTCGGCATCGCCGAGGAGCTCGCGCAGGACGCCCTGGTCGCCGCGCTGGAGCAGTGGCCGCGCACGGGTGTCCCCGACCGGCCCGGCGCCTGGCTGATGGCCACCGCGAAGCACCGGGCGATCGACCTCGTACGCCGCAAGGAGACCTACGCGCGCAAGCTGGCGGAGGCCGGGCGGGCCTTGGAGGCCGTACCGGCGCCCGATACCGCGGACCCGGACGGCATCGACGACGACCTGCTCCGGCTGATCTTCACGTCCTGCCACCCGGTCCTGTCCACCGAAGCCCGCATCGCCCTGACCCTGCGGCTGCTCGGCGGCCTGAGCACCGAGGAGATCGCCCGCGCCTTCCTGGCCACCGAGTCGGCCGTCGCCCAGCGCATCGTCCGTGCCAAGCGGACCCTGAGCCGGGCGGCCGTCCCCTTCGAGGTGCCCTACGGCCCCGAGCGCGCCGCTCGCCTCGGCTCCGTGCTGGACGTCATCTACCTGATCTTCAACGAGGGGTACGCGGCGACGACGGGCGACGACTGGCTGCGCCCCGCACTGTGCGAGGACGCGTTGCGCCTGGCCCGGCTGCTGGCCGGGCTGATGGACCGGGAACCCGAGGTTCACGGCCTGGCGGCACTGCTCGAGCTCCAGGCATCCCGGACCAGGGCCAGGACCGGTGCGGACGGCGCGCCCGTCCTGCTCGCCGACCAGAACCGCTCCCGCTGGGACCAGCTGCTGATCCGGCGCGGATTCGCGGCCCTGGAGCGGGCGCACGCCGCGGGCGGCGCCCCGGGGCCGTACGCCCTGCAGGCCGCGATCGCCGCCTGTCACGCCCGCGCGCTGCGGTACGCGGACACGGACTGGACGACCATCGCCACCCTGTACGGCCATCTCGTGAAGGTGGCCCCGTCCCCCGTGGTGGAGCTGAACCGCGCGGTCGCCGTCTCCATGGCCGAGGGCCCGGCGGCCGGACTCGCCCTGGCCGACGCGCTCGCCCAGGACCCGGCGCTCGCCTCGTACCACCTGCTGCCCAGCGTGCGCGGCGATCTGCTGCGGCGGCTGGGGCGTACGGAGGAGGCGCGGGCCGCTTTCGTGCTGGCGGCCGGGCTGACCCGCAACGCCCGGGAGCGGGCGATGTTGCTGGCACGGGCGGAGAGCGTGTCCCGATGAGTTTCCGGACCGGGCGCGGTCTACCTTGCACAGCGTTCCGGAGCAGCCCGATGCGGCAAGGAGAAGACCATGCAGAAGATCAAGCCCTGTCTGTGGTTCGACGACCAGGCGGAGGACGCGGCGAACTTCTACGTCTCGGTCTTCGGCGGCGACTCCGCCGTCGTGGACATCACCCGCTACACCGAGGCGTCACCGGGTGAGACGGGCAAGGTCATGACCGTCGACTTCCGGCTCGCCGGCCAGGAGTACATCGGCCTCAACGGAGGCCCGATGTTCCACTTCAGCGAGGCGATCTCGCTCTCCGTCGACTGCGAGACGCAGGAGGAGGTCGACCGGTTCTGGGACAGGCTCACCGAGGGCGGCGAGGAGAGCGTGTGCGGGTGGCTCAAGGACAGGTACGGGCTGTCCTGGCAGATCGTTCCCCGCGCCCTGCCGGAGCTGCTGGCCGACCCCGACAAGGACAGGGCGGAGCGGGTGATGAAGGCGATGCTCGGCATGCGCAAGCTGGACGTCCAGGCGCTGCGGGACGCCTGAGCCCTCTCCGGCCCGAGCGTGCCGCACGCCGTGCGCGGCAGGGGAAACGGGCGCACCCTGGAAGCAGGGACTTCGGGAGGTGACCCGCCATGATGGAGACCACTGTCGGGTGGCATATCGAGCTGGAATTCGAGGAGGACACCCACCGCACCCGCGCCGCCGCTCTCGTTCGTCTCAGCGACGGCAGCGAGGTGCGGGCCCACGGCTACGCCAGCCGCCACCCCTCCGATGCGGAGCAGCCGAGAGTCGGCGAGGAGATCGCGGGTGCCCGTGCGCTCAACGAACTGGCGATGAAGCTGCTCACCAAGGCACACGACGAGATCGACGAGGCGTCCGGCAGGACGTCGTACCCGCTGACCTGATCCCCTCACCGGCACCGGCACCGGCACCGGGTCAGGACTCGTCGACCTTCAGGGCGTTGCGCCACACCGTGACGTCCAGCGTCATGTAGTTGCTGGCCGCCGTCTCCGAGGGGAGGGCGCGGACGACGACGAGTCCGAGGTGGCCGGTGTCGGTGCGGACACAGATCTGGGTGCCCCGTACGAGCCGGTCCACGTCGAGGTCGGTGGAGTAACGGGTCTCCGACCGGCAGGTGTCGAGGCTGCCCTGCTGGCCGGGGTTCAGCAGGATCATGGAATCGCTGGTGCGGACCACGCTGCTGATGGAGCTGTAGGCGAAGTCGCCCTCGGACCCGTCGAGCGGACTGTCCGTGGCATCGGCGAAGTTGATGTGGTAGCCGCCGGTGAGGTCGATGCCCTTGTAGACGACCGGCTCGGGGTCGGGCAGCGGCGCGGAGTCGTCCCCGCCGTCGTCCGCCGGTTCCCCGGAGCCCTCGGACGGGGCGTCCGAGGAGGGGTTCGCGGCCGGCGCCTTCTCCTTGCCGTCCGCCTGGGTCTGCTTCCCCTTGTCCTCGCTGCCGCCGCCGTCGAGCAGTTTGTAGGCGGCGAGGCCACCGCCGAGGCCGACGAGCAGCGCGGCGGCCAGCCCGATCGCGACGAGCTTTCCGGTGCGCTTCTTGGGACGGGTGGGCCCGGCGGGCGGTACCTGCGCCGTCGGATACGTGTGCGGCCCGGTCGGGTAGCCGTACCCGCCGGGCTGCTGCGTGTGCTGCTGGGGCTGCTGGGTGGGGACGGGGTAGCCGTATCCCGGTACCGGATGCTGCTGGTGCCCTGCGGACGGCGGAGGCGTCGGGTAGCCGTACGCGCCGGGCGCCGGGGCCGCCGTGACGGTCGAGGGCTGCGGCGCCACCTGGGCCGACGGGGCGGTCGGCGGATGCGTCGCGGAAGCCGTGGCCGGGGCGGTGGGCGCCACGGTCGGGGGCGGCGGGGTCCGGTCCGGGGCGGGTGCGGCGGTCCGGCCGCTGATGTCGGCGGCGACCGCGCGCGGCAGCCAGTCCTCCGGACGGCGCAGCTGCGTCTCACTGTTGGCGGTACGGCACAGCTCGATCACCTCGGTGACCGACGGCCTGTCCTCCGGCGCCTTGGCCAGACACCGGGTGACGAGCTCCTTCAACTGCTCGGGGACCGTGGTCAGATCCGGTTCCTCGTGCACGATCCGGTACAGCACACCGTGCGAGGCGCCCTCACCGAAGGCGGGGGAGCCCGTTGCCGCGTAGGCCGCGACGAGCCCGAGCGCGAAGAGGTCGGTCGCCGCGGTCACCTGCCGTCCCGAGGCCTGCTCGGGCGACATGAAGGCCGGGGTCCCGATCGTGACACCGCTGCCGGTCAGCGAGGTGGCGTCGGCGGCGCGGGCGATGCCGAAGTCGATGACGCGCGGCCCGTCGGCGGCGAGGAGCACGTTGGACGGCTTCAGGTCCCGGTGGACGATGCCCGCCCCGTGGATGACGTGGAGCGCCTCGGCGATCCCGGCGACCAGCAGCAGCACGGCAGGAACGGGCAGCGGCCCGTGCTCGCCGACGGCCGCCGCGAGGGAGGGGCCGGGCACGTACGCGGTGGCGAGCCAGGGCTGGCCGCCGTCGGTGTCACTGTCGATGACCGGCGCGGTGTACAGGCCCTGCACGCGCTGGGCGGCCTGCACCTCCTGCTGGAACCGCCGGCGGAATTCCGCGTCCTCGCTGAAGTCCGGCCGGATCACCTTGATCGCGACGGGCCGTCCGCCCGGCGTGTACGAGAGGTAGACCTTGCCCATCCCGCCGGAGCCGAGTTTCGCGGTGAGCCGGTAGCCGGCCACGGTCCGCGGATCGTTTTCCTCCAGCGGCTGGAAGACCCCGTCGCTTTCCTGGTGTTGATGACTCATCGTGCTGCTGCCCCCGGCCGGCCTGGTTGGACTCGAAACGAGCCGTACTGTATCCGGAACCTGGGACGGCCGGGCAGGTACGGCCGGTTGCGTGTCGGCAGTCGCGATTCCGTTTCCTGCGGCGGGAGTCGGAGCGGAGAGGGTCACCGGCACGTGCACGTGCACGGTCTGGGTAGTGTCTTGTCCATGCCACCCCGTTCTCCGCTGCCGCCTCCGCCGCCGCCCGTGGAGATGCGTTCCTGGCCCGACCGCGACGCCCTGCTGCGGGACCGGGCGCTGGTCCTCGGCGAGCTCGTCAGGATGCACATCGGGCCGGGCCGGCTCGGAATGCTGTGGCTGTGGGCGGGACTTGCCGCGCTCGGCTGGTCGTTCGTCGGCACCGCGATGCTCACCTTCGAGGGGTCCTACGACGTCATCAGCGCGTTCATGGGCCTCGTCTGCGTCGTCGTCGGCGCCGGCCTGCTGGTTCCCTCGGCCGTCTTCGTCGCTCTCGGTGTGCTCAGGGACCGCCGGGTGCGCCGGCTCCTCGCGCAATGGGGCGGGCTCGACCGGGACCCGGTGGGCGACGTGCCGCTGCGCAGGCCCGCCGCCGGAACCGTCTGGATGCTGACGTCGTACCTGCTGTGCGCGGTCGGCCTGTACACCTGTGTGACCGTCCCTGCCACGGCCAGGGCGGGCCAGGAGACCTACGGCATGGTGGCGTTCCTTATGGGGCTCGGTTTCGTCGCCTGGCTGACCGGGCTGATCGGCCTCGTCAAGGCGTTCGCCCACCGCCGCTGGGTGGTGCGGGTGCTGATCGGGGCGCCGGCCGAGCCGCTGGTCCGGGTGGACGGCGCCTGCCACTGATCAGGGCTGCTTCACCGGGTGTCCGATCAGCATCGTCGGGGCACCGGCCACCCGGGTGAGGAACACGGTGGCCGAATGCGGCCCCTGGAGCTTCATCCTCCGTCGCAGCTCCTCGGGTTCGACCGCCGATCCGCGCTTCTTGACGGTCAGGACACCGACCTTCCGCTCCCGCAGCAGGGCCTTGAGCTTCTTCATGTTGAAGGGCAGCCGGTCGGTGATCTCGTACGCGGCCGTGTAGTCGGAGTCGTACGGCTGATCGCTCGTGACGTACGCGATCGTCTCGTCGACCAGCCTGCCCTCGCACCGTTGCACGATGTCGGCGACCAGATGGGCGCGGATGACGGCGCCGTCCGGCTCGTACAGAAAGCGGCCGACGGGGCCGACGGGCGGTGCGGGGAGCGGGGCGGCGGCCACCAGGGTCGCGCGGGAGGGCAGCAGGGTGGCCCGGAAGGCGCCCGGGGTGAAGCCCTCGCCGAACCACAGCACGGCCTCCTTCACATCACCGCCGTCCGAGATCCACTCGGCTTCCGCCTGCGGTCCGATCGCCTCGTGCGGGACACCGGGGGCGATCTTCAGCGCCGCGCGGGGGGCCTTCAGCGCCGCGGCGGTCGCCCAGGAGAGCGGCGGCGAGTACGCCTCGGGGTCGAAGATCCTGCCGCGCCCGCCGCGCCGGGCCGGGTCGACGAAGACCGCGTCGTACGGGGAGGTGTCGATCTCTGTGACGTCGGCACACCGCACCTCGATCAGGCCGTCGAGGCCGAGAGCCTCCGCATTGGCGCGGGCGACCTCGGCGGTCAGTGGGTCGCGGTCCACGGCCAGGACCGAGATACCCGCCCGAGCGAGGGCGATCGCGTCCCCGCCGATCCCGCAGCACAGGTCGGCCACGCTCCGCACGCCGCCGAGACCGGCGAACCGTGCGGCGCGGTAGGTGGCGACCGAGGTCCGGGTCGCCTGTTCCACTCCGTTCGGGGTGAAGAACATCCGGTGTGCGTCCTCGGCACCGAACTTCGCCGCGGCCCGCTGCCGCAGCCGCGCCTGACCCAGCGCAGCCGACACCAGGCCTGCCGGGTGGGAGCGGCGCAGCCGGGTGGCCGTGGCCAGCTCCCGGGCGGGGTCGTAGTCGCGCAGTTCGTCCAGGAGCGCCGTGCCCTCGGGGCTGCGCAGGGCGGCGAAGGCCACGAGCGGATCTGTGGGGCCGGTGGGATCCGCGGGACCGGCGGGGTCTGCGGAATCGGCGGGATCGTCGGGGGAGTGGGCGGCGTTCACGACTCCATTGTGAGCCAGCCGGGGGACGCGGCGGCTCCGGTGGAGGTGTCGCGGGAGGAGGTCGGTGACCTGCTGGCAGGATGCGGCGCCATGCAGCTAGTACGACAAAACGAAAAGCACATCACAAAGCGTCATAGAACGGTCCGCGGAGCTCTGGTCGCCCTGCTGGCCGCCGCCGTCGCCTCCGGGTGCGCGGCGGAGTCCGGCCGCGGGGCCGCGCAGGGGAAACCGGCCGCGGGGCAGCCGGGCGCGGCCGCCCAGGCGGGGCCGGCACCCGCGGTCGACACCCGTGCCGAGCGGCTGAAGCGGGAGCAGGCCGCCCGCGCGGTCGCCGCGAAGAAGTGGGGGCTGGCCAAAGTCCCACTGGCTGCACCGGCGCCGCCCGCCGTGAAACCGCGCATCACCACCCGCGAGGGTTTCGAGGTCGAGGGCGGGGAAGAGCTGCCGCCGGTCTTCACCACCGTTCCGACCGAGGAACGGATCGTCTTCCTGACGATGGACGACGGTGCGGAGAAGGACCCCGAACTGCTGCGCATGATGACGGAGCTGAAGATCCCGTACAGCGCCTTCCTCAGCGACTACGTGGTGAGCGACAACTACGGCTATTTCAAGGAGATGCAGGCGCGCGGCGTCACCCTCAGCAACCACACGCTGAACCACCGCTATCTGCCGGGGCTCTCGAAGGCCGATCAGCGCCGGGAGATCTGCGGCGAACAGGACAAGATCGAGAAGTACTTCGGGAAGCGGCCCACCCTCTTCCGGCCGCCGTACGGCAACTACAACCGCGACACCCTGCGCATCGCGAAGTCCTGCGGAGTCGAGGCCGTGCCCCTGTGGAACGCGGAGGCTTTCCCCGACCGCATGGAATGGCGGGAGTGGGACCGGGACCTGCACCCCGGCGACATCATCCTCACCCACTTCCGCGGGCGTGCGAACTGGAAGGGATCCATGGCGGACATGGTCCGCCAGGTCATGAAGACGATCACCGACAAGGGGTACGCGGTGGCCAGGCTGGAGGACTACGTCTGAAAGGTTCCGGTCCCGCGCGCGTGCCCGTGGAGCGCTGCGTGCGCGCCTCCGCCGAACTCCGTGCAAGCCGTCCTGGAGGTACGGAACGCCGCGGCGCGCCCCCGCGTTGTCCGTACGGTGACCGTGCGAAATCCCGCTCGGTACCGGGCCCGGTGCGGTCCGGCGGCCCGGTCCGCCCGCCACGCGCGGGTGGTGAATTGGCACTCCGCTTGACCGAGTGCTAATCGCGGTCATAGTCTCAGGCCTGGCACTCCCCACTGGAGAGTGCCAGCACCACTGCGCGACAGGGCAGGTCCGGCACCCGCGACGACGGATCGACCTGGTCGCCGACCACAGACTGTTAAACCCCGTGAGATCTCCGAAGGGGGAGACCGGATCGTGTCGACCACCAGCTCCAAGGTTGCGATCAAGCCGCTCGAGGACCGCATTGTGGTCCAGCCGCTCGACGCCGAGCAGACCACGGCTTCTGGCCTGGTCATTCCGGACACCGCCAAGGAGAAGCCCCAGGAGGGCGTCGTCCTGGCCGTGGGCCCGGGCCGCTTCGAGAACGGCGAGCGCCTTCCGCTCGACGTCAAGACCGGCGATGTCGTTCTGTACAGCAAGTACGGCGGCACCGAGGTGAAGTACAACGGCGAGGAGTACCTCGTCCTCTCGGCTCGCGACGTGCTCGCGATCATCGAGAAGTAATTCACCCACGTTTGCTTGTGTTCTGCGCCCCTGGCCCCCTGCGAAATACCTAGCCGGGCGGCGAGGGGCGCAGTTCGTTCGAGAGGGAAGTACAGCCCATGGCGAAGATTCTGAAGTTCGACGAGGACGCCCGTCGCGCCCTTGAGCGCGGCGTCAACAAGCTTGCCGACACGGTCAAGGTGACGATCGGCCCCAAGGGCCGCAACGTCGTCATCGACAAGAAGTTCGGCGCTCCCACCATCACCAACGACGGTGTCACCATCGCGCGCGAGGTCGAGCTCGACGACCCGTACGAGAACCTCGGTGCCCAGCTGGTGAAGGAGGTGGCGACCAAGACCAACGACGTGGCCGGTGACGGCACCACCACCGCCACCGTGCTGGCCCAGGCACTCGTCCGCGAGGGGCTGCGCAACGTCGCCGCGGGCGCGTCCCCGGCAGCCCTGAAGAAGGGCATCGACGCCGCGGTCAAGGCCGTGTCCGAGGAGCTCCTCGCGACCGCCCGACCGATCGACGACAAGTCCGACATCGCCGCCGTCGCCGCGCTCTCCGCGCAGGACGCACAGGTCGGCGAGCTCATCGCGGACGCGATGGACAAGGTCGGCAAGGACGGTGTCATCACCGTCGAGGAGTCCAACACCTTCGGTCTGGACCTCGAGTTCACCGAGGGCATGGCTTTCGACAAGGGTTACCTGTCCCCGTACATGGTGACCGACCAGGAGCGTATGGAGGCCGTCCTCGACGACCCGTACATCCTGATCCACCAGGGCAAGATCGGTTCCATCCAGGACCTGCTCCCGCTGCTGGAGAAGGTCATCCAGGCGGGTGGCTCCAAGCCGCTGCTGATCATCGCCGAGGACGTCGAGGGCGAGGCGCTCTCCACCCTCGTCGTCAACAAGATCCGTGGCACCTTCAACGCCGTCGCGGTGAAGGCCCCGGGCTTCGGTGACCGCCGCAAGGCCATGCTCGGCGACATCGCCACCCTCACCGGTGCGACCGTCATCGCCGAGGAGGTCGGCCTCAAGCTCGACCAGGCCGGTCTGGACGTGCTGGGCACCGCCCGCCGCGTCACCGTCTCCAAGGACGACACGACCATCGTCGACGGCGGCGGCGAGTCCGCCGACGTCAAGGGCCGCGTCAACCAGATCAAGGCCGAGATCGAGTCCACGGACTCCGACTGGGACCGCGAGAAGCTCCAGGAGCGCCTCGCGAAGCTGGCCGGCGGCGTGTGCGTGATCCGTGTCGGTGCCGCCACCGAGGTGGAGCTCAAGGAGAAGAAGCACCGTCTGGAGGACGCCATCTCCGCGACCCGCGCCGCGGTCGAGGAGGGCATCGTCTCCGGTGGTGGCTCCGCTCTGGTCCACGCCGTCAAGGTCCTCGAGGGCAACCTCGGCAAGACCGGCGACGAGGCCACGGGTGTCGCGGTCGTGCGCCGCGCCGCCGTCGAGCCGCTTCGCTGGATCGCGGAGAACGCGGGCCTCGAGGGCTACGTCATCACCTCGAAGGTCGCCGAGCTCGACAAGGGCCAGGGCTTCAACGCCTCCACCGGCGAGTACGGCGACCTGGTGAAGGCCGGCGTCATCGACCCGGTCAAGGTCACCCGCTCCGCCCTGGAGAACGCCGCGTCCATCGCGTCGCTGCTGCTCACGACCGAGACCCTGGTCGTCGAGAAGCCGGCCGAGGAAGAGGCCGACGCCGGTCACGGCCACGGTCACTCCCACTAGTACGTCCCGTACGCAGCCGAGGCCCGGTACCCCCGTCGCGGGGGCACCGGGCCTCGGCCGTTTCGCGGTCGCGGGCCGGGGAACTGCCCCGGCCGCCCCGCTACTTGGGGCCGTACGTGCGGCCCGCGCGGGACGTCACCCCGCCCAGCAGGCCCCGGGGCGCCACCTTCACCAGGCCCATCAGCGCCTTGTACCGCGGGTCGGGAATCGACACCGACCTGCCCCGGGCCAGGTCGGCCAGGGCCGTCGAGACCAGTTTGTCCGCGTCGAGCCACATCCAGTCCGGGATGTTGCCCGTCCCCATGCCGGCCCGCTCGTGGAACTCCGTCCGCACGAAGCCGGGACACAGGGCCATCAGCCGCACCCCCGAACCCGCGAGGTCCTTGGCCGCGCCCTGGGTGAACTGCACGACCCACGCCTTCGACGCCCCGTACGTGCCCCGGGGCAGGAAGGCGGCCACGGAGGCCACGTTGACCACCCCGCCGCGCCCGCGCTCCTGCATCCCGGCCGCCGCGGCCGAGGTCAGCCGCAGCACGGCCTCGCAGTGCACCTTCAGCATGGTCAGCTCGGCCGCCATGGGAACGTCCAGATAGCGGCCCTTGTTGCCGAACCCGGCGTTGTTGACCAGCAGGTCCACGGAGTTCTGGCGGTCACCCAGGCGCGCCTCG
The DNA here is from genome assembly GCF_040605575.1 of Streptomyces sp. NPDC005566. NCBI lineage: Bacteria > Bacillati > Actinomycetota > Actinomycetes > Kitasatosporales > Streptomycetaceae > Streptomyces > Streptomyces sp. NPDC005566. The sequence continues at coordinate 111,930 of NZ_JBEXDB010000019.1, forward strand.
ACCGCCTCGATGCCCGAGTCCGTGGACAGGTCGGCCCTCAGGACCTCAGCCTCGATGCCGTGCCGGTCGTGCAGCTCCGTGGCCTGGACCCGCAGCCGTTCGGTGTCCCGCGCCACCAGCACCAGATTGTGCCCGTCACCCGCGAGCCGCCGTGCGAAGGCGGCCCCGATCCCCGCCGTCGCGCCCGTAATCAGTGCAGTCGTCATACGCGGCACGTTAGTGCCCGGTGACCGCGGGCCGTTCATCCGCCCGGGTGGTGGTCATGACCCGTTCTTCGCCGCGTACTCCCGGGCCTGGCGCAGTGCCTCCGGGTGCAGTGCGTCCCCGGCGGCCAACAGCTGTGGCAGCAGCCCCCGTTCGGTCGTGACCGCCCGGAACTGCAGAGCGGCGGTGACCTCGTGGTCCGGGCGGTGCACGATCGCGACCGGGTCCCCGGAACGTATCGTCCCCGGTTCGATCACGCGCAGATAGGCGCCGGTGGCCGCCTCACGCGTGAACCGGCCGATCCAGCCCTTCTCGCCCAGGTGACCCGCGAACGTACGGCACGGAATGCGGCCCGAGGTCACCTCCAGGAGCAGCTCGCCGCCGACCAGCCAGCGCTCGCCGATCCTGGCGGTGCTCACCGGCAGGCCGAGGGTCGTCAGGTTCTCGCCGAACGTGCCGTTGGGCAGGGTGCGGCCCAGCTCCTTCTCCCAGGTGTCGAGCTCCTCGCGGGCGAAGGCGTACACCGCCTGGTCGGAGCCGCCGTGGAACCGCAGATCGCAGACCGTGTCACCGGCCAGACCGCTGGCGCCCGTGCCTTTGGGGCCGGGGTCGCAGACCCGTACGGGGCCGTCGGCCGGGCGCTTGTCGATCCCCGTGACCCCGCCGGGGCTCTGGGTGTGCTCGGAGGCCTTGGGACGTCCCAGATTCACAGTCAGCAGCTTCATGTGTACACGCTAACCATTCGACCCTCAAAGATGTTCATGATAAATCAGCTGATACCTCAAGACTCGCTTATGGTTGAGGGGTGATCGAAGCCCGTCATCTCCGTGTCCTGCGCGCCGTGGCCACCACCGGTTCGTTCTCCGCCGCCGCGCGCGACCTGGGCTGCACCCAGCCCGCCGTCAGCCAGCAGATGAAGGCCCTGGAGTCCTCGACGGGCACCCCGCTGCTGATCCGTACCGGACGCGAGATGAGGCTCACCCAGGCCGGCGAGGCGCTGGTACGCCACGCGTCCGGCATCCTCGCGGGCCTGACCGCGGCGGAGGAGGAGGTGGCCGCGATCGCCGGCCTGCGGGCAGGCCGGGTCCGGCTCGTCTCGTTCCCGAGCGGGAGCTCCACCCTCGTGCCGGGGGCCCTGGCGGCCCTGCGCGCCGCGCACCCCGGCACCCGCGTCTCGCTCGTCGAGGCCGAGCCGCCGAGGTCGGTGGAGATGCTGCGCGACGGGGACTGCGACATCGCGCTGGCGTTCCGCTACGGGGTGACCGGCGGCGAGTGGGACGACCTGGTGGTGCGCCCGCTGCTCGCGGACCGGCTGATCGGCCTGGTGCCCGAGGGGCACCGGCTGGCGGGGGCGGACTCGGTGGGCATCGGCGAGCTGGCCGACGAGCCGTGGATCGCGGGCTGCCCGCGATGCCGGCGTCAGCTGGTGGAGGTCTGCGAGGCGTCCGGATTCACCCCCCGGATCGATTTCGCGACGGACGACTACCCGGCGGTGATCGGCCTGGTCGGGGCGGGGCTCGGCGTCGCGGTCCTGCCGGAGCTGGCGATCGAGTCCGTACGCCCCAAGGGGGCCCGCACCGTCATGGTGGAGCCGGCCGTGGAGCGGGAGATCGTCGCGCTGACCCTGCCTGACCTGGCCCGGGTCCCGGCGGTGGCGGCCACCCTGGATCAGCTGTCCCTGGCGGCCGCGCGCTGAGCGGGCACGGCCGACGCCCGTCGCACCCGGTGCGCTGCGTCCGGGCGGGGTGCGGCAGGTGCGAAGAAACGTTTCTGCGCCGACCGATTCGTAGCGGGTGTCAGGTGTGTCCGGGGCCCTGGGTGGCGACCGGGTGGGCCGAGATCAGGCGGTTGCGGGCGCGGCCCATCAGCTCCTCGCGCTCGTCCTCGGTCAGGCCGCCCCAGACGCCGTAGGGCTCTCGTACCGCCAGGGCGTGTGCCGCGCACTCGGCGCGTACCGGGCAGCGCATGCAGACCTCTTTCGCCGAGGTCTCGCGGGCGCTCCGTGCCGCCCCGCGTTCCCCTTCGGGGTGGAAGAACAGGGAGCTGTCGACCCCGCGGCAGGCGGCCAGCAACTGCCAGTCCCACAGATCTGCGTTGGGTCCGGGAAGGCGGGAGAAATCTGCCATTGCGTGTCCCCTCGAAACCTTGCTGAGTCGGAAACGGCGTCCTCGACCGTCATGGATCGTCGGTGACCGGAGTCCCGACCGTACATCTACGGTGTTAGTAGATGTAAATATGACTGATTGCGAATCTAGCCACAGACGCCAGCAAAAGGGAAGAAAACCCGCTAAATGGGGCACGCTGAGGGGTGAGGCAACGGTTGACGGGTGAATGACTCCGCGCCGTTCTCCTCCGTGCCCGGCCCCTCACTTAGAGTGCCGAACCGGTTCCTTCGACCCGTAACTCTTTCGAGTGACCATCGTTGAGAAGGCGGAAGTGGTTGACGGACAACGAGCTCGGGCAGATGTCCGAGGGGGTCAACCGCACAGGTGACGACTTGTATCAGCCTGGAGGCTCAAGGTGACGCGCATCAGCTGCGGAGGACAGTCATGACATCCGTCCTCGTCTGCGACGACTCCCCGCTTGCCCGAGAAGCGCTCCGCCGCGCGGTTGCGACCGTGCCCGGCGTCGAGCGTGTGACGACGGCGGCCAACGGCGAGGAAGTCCTCCGCCGCTGGGGAGCCGACCGTTCGGATTTGATTCTGATGGACGTACGCATGCCCGGTCTGGGGGGTGTGGAGACGGTCCGGCGACTGCTCTCGGCGGACCCCGGGGCCAGGATCATCATGCTGACCGTCGCCGAGGACCTGGACGGGGTGGCTCTCGCGGTCGCCGCGGGGGCACGCGGCTATCTGCACAAGGACGCCTCGCGCGCCGAACTGAGGGCGACCGTGACCCAGGCGCTCGCCGATCCGACGTGGCGGCTCGCCCCGCGCCGGCTGCGGTCCGCCGAGATGGGTGCGGCGCCCACGCTCACCGCGCGAGAGATCCAGGTGCTCGAAGGCATGAGCCACGGCCGCTCCAACGCGGAGATCGGTCGTGAGCTGTTCCTCTCCGAGGACACCGTGAAGACCCACGCCAGGCGGCTGTTCAAGAAGCTCGGCGCCTCGGACCGTGCCCACGCCGTGGCGCTCGGCTTCCGCTGGGGGCTGGTCCGCTGATGCCGCGGTGCGGCCGGTAGCCGTGGCGATCCCGTCCGCCCACCCGCGGACGGGACGACGGTGGCGGCGGACCTGCGGCCGGGCCCTCCCACCAGCGGTGCGTGACGCTTCCCGGCCGATGACGCATCCTTGAGATGTGGAGTTCCTCGGGAACGATTCGGTCGAGCGGAAGGGGAGGGCGCAGGACATGACATCCGGCGCACCCGCTCATAACGCTTCGGTGCACAACTCAGGACGCGATGCCGCGGATCGGACGGCGTCAGGGCACCATGGTCCGATGCGCGACGACGAGACGACGGTGATCGGTGCTCTGGTGCACCGTGCCGTCGACGGCGACGCACAGGCCACTCACGATCTGCTGGCCCATGTCCACCCCCTTGCCCTGCGGTACTGCAGGTCCCGGCTGAACCGGCTTCCCGGTGATGCTCGCCACTTCGTGGAGGACCTGGCGCAGGAGGTCTGTGTCGCGGTGCTGATGGCGCTGCCGCGGTACAAGGACACCGGCAGACCCTTCGAAGCCTTCGTCTTCGCCATCGCGGGCCACAAGGTCGCCGACCTCCAGCGTGCCGCGATGCGGCACCCCGGATCGACGGCCGTGCCCTCCGACGAGATGCCGGAGCGGCCCGACGACTCGCTCGGCCCGGAGGAACGTGCGCTGCTCAGCAGCGATGCCGCATGGGCCAAGAAGCTTCTCGCCAACCTCCCGGAGAACCAGCGCGAGCTGCTGGTCCTGCGGGTCGCGGTCGGACTGACCGCGGAGGAGACCGGACAGATGCTCGGGATGTCCCCGGGTGCGGTGCGGGTCGCCCAGCACCGCGCGCTGAGCAGACTGAGGGCTCTCGCGGGGCAGTAGTCGGGCGGGGGCGGGACGGCACCAGCCGTTCTGTACGAAGCCACGAAACCGCCAGGTGATCTTGATCGTGGAATGAGACACCCCGCGAGCCCGTTAGCATGGACATCCGCACCGATCAAGGCCATTTGGGGAAGGTGTCATGACTGCAAACGTCGACGGAGTGCCCGAGAAATTCGCGACGCTCGGGCTGACATACGACGACGTGCTGCTGCTGCCCGGCGCGTCCGACATGGCGCCCGATCAGATCGATACCTCCTCGCACATCTCGAAGAACGTGCGGGTGAACATCCCGCTGCTCTCCGCCGCGATGGACAAGGTCACCGAGGCGCGCATGGCGATCGCCATGGCCCGGCAGGGCGGCGCGGGTGTTCTGCACCGCAATCTCTCCATCGCCGACCAGGCCAACCAGGTCGACCTGGTGAAGCGCTCAGAGTCCGGCATGGTCACCGACCCGATCACGGTGCACCCGGACGCGACGCTGCGCGAGGCGGACCAGCTCTGCGCCAAGTTCCGTATCAGCGGTGTCCCGGTCACCGACGCGTCGGGCAAGCTGCTCGGCATCGTCACCAACCGCGACATGGCCTTCGAGTCCGACCGCGGCCGCCAGGTGCGCGAGGTCATGACGCCGATGCCGCTGGTCACGGGCAAGGTGGGCATCTCCGGCGTGGACGCCATGGAGCTTCTCCGCCGCCACAAGATCGAGAAGCTTCCGCTGGTCGACGACGGCGGGATCCTCAAGGGCCTCATCACCGTCAAGGACTTCGTCAAGGCCGAGAAGTACCCGAACGCCGCGAAGGACAAGGGTGGCCGGCTGCTCGTCGGCGCCGCCGTCGGTGTCGCGGGCGACGCCTTCGAGCGGGCGCAGGCGCTCGCCGAGGCCGGCGTCGACTTCATCGTCGTGGACACCGCGCACGGTCACTCCCGGCTCGTCGGCGACATGGTCGCCAAGATCAAGTCGAACGCGTCCGGTGTCGACGTCATCGGCGGCAACATCGCCACCCGCGACGGCGCCCAGGCGCTGATCGACGCGGGAGTCGACGGCATCAAGGTCGGCGTCGGACCCGGCTCCATCTGCACCACGCGTGTGGTCGCCGGCATCGGCGTCCCGCAGGTCACCGCGATCTACGAGGCATCGCTCGCCGCCAAGGCGGCCGGCGTCCCGGTCATCGGCGACGGCGGCCTCCAGTACTCCGGCGACATCGCCAAGGCCCTGGTGGCCGGCGCGGACACCGTGATGCTCGGCTCGCTGCTCGCGGGCTGCGAGGAGTCCCCGGGCGAGTTGCTGTTCATCAACGGCAAGCAGTTCAAGTCGTACCGCGGCATGGGTTCGCTCGCCGCGATGCAGACCCGGGGCGACCAGCGCTCGTACTCCAAGGACCGCTACTTCCAGGAGGGCGTGGCCTCCGACGAGAAGCTGGTCCCCGAGGGCATCGAGGGCCAGGTCCCGTACCGCGGCCCGCTGTCCGCGGTCGTCCACCAGCTCACCGGCGGTCTGCGCCAGTCGATGTTCTACGTCGGCGGTCGGACGGTCCCGGAGCTCCAGGCGAACGGGCGCTTCGTACGGATCACCTCGGCGGGTCTCAAGGAGAGCCACCCGCACGACATCCAGATGACGGTCGAAGCGCCGAACTACAGCAGGAAGTAACGCATCAGTGCAGGTGAGGGGCGGTCCGGGGTTCCCGGGACCGCCCCTCATGTGTGTGTCGGGGATACTGGTCAGCGCAGACGTAGAGGAAAGGCCACATCATCGTGACTGAGATCGAGATCGGGCGCGGCAAGCGCGGTCGGCGGGCATACGCGTTCGACGACATCGCTGTCGTGCCGAGCCGTCGTACCCGTGACCCGAAGGAGGTCTCGATCGCCTGGCAGATCGACGCCTACCGCTTCGAGCTGCCTTTCCTGGCCGCTCCCATGGACTCGGTGGTCTCCCCGCAGACCGCCATCCGCATCGGTGAGCTGGGCGGCCTGGGCGTCCTCAACCTCGAGGGGCTGTGGACCCGGCACGCCGACCCGCAGCCGCTCCTCGACGAGATCGCCGAGATGCCCGTCGAGACCGCCACCCCGCGGCTCCAGGAGATCTACTCCGCCCCCATCCAGGAGGAGCTGATCGGGCAGCGCATCAAGGAGGTGCGCGACTCCGGCGTCGTCACCGCCGCGGCGCTCTCGCCGCAGCGCACCGCGCAGTTCTCCAAGGCCGTGGTCGACGCGGGCGTGGACATCTTCGTCATCCGCGGTACGACGGTCTCCGCCGAGCACGTCTCGGGCGCCGCCGAGCCGCTCAACCTGAAGCAGTTCATCTACGAGCTGGACGTCCCGGTGATCGTCGGCGGCTGCGCCACGTACACCGCCGCCCTGCACCTGATGCGCACCGGCGCGGCCGGTGTCCTCGTCGGCTTCGGCGGCGGCGCCGCGCACACCACACGCAACGTCTTCGGCATCCAGGTCCCGATGGCGACCGCGGTCGCCGACGTGGCCGGGGCCCGCCGCGACTACATGGACGAGTCCGGCGGCCGCTACGTGCACGTGATCGCCGACGGCGGTGTCGGCTGGTCCGGCGACCTGCCCAAGGCGATCGCCTGCGGTGCGGACGCCGTGATGATGGGCTCCCCGCTGGCCCGTGCGACGGACGCGCCCGGCCGCGGACGGCACTGGGGCATGGAGGCCGTCCACGAGGACGTGCCGCGCGGCAAGCTGGTCGACCTGGGCTCCGTCGGCACGACGGAGGAGGTCCTCACCGGCCCCTCGCACAACCCCGACGGCTCGATGAACATCTTCGGCGCGCTGCGCCGGGCGATGGCCACCACGGGCTACAGCGACCTCAAGGAGTTCCAGCGCGTCGAGGTGACGGTGGCGGACTCGCAGCACCGCCGCTGACACGGTTCGGACGCGGAAGGGGCCTGGAGCACCGGTCGGTGCTCCGGGCCCCTTTCCCATGCCCGAACGCAGTTCCTCTCCCGTGCCCGGGGTGCCCGGGGTGCTTGGCGACGGCCGGCACGGCCGAAGGCTCAGATCTTGATCAAGAAATACGGCTCAGGAGGGGACCCGCTCCCCAAGATCGATAGGCTCGATCCCGTTCAGGACGACCGGCGGTCTTGGGGGAACACGAGGCCGTCGGCCGCACACGACCGTCGTCCCGGTCGTCGGGACGACGGGAAACAAGGGGGATTTTTGACCAAGCGTGCGTTTTCGCCGGTCCGTGCGGGCCGCAGCTCCATCGTGATCCTGGCCCTGGTGGCCGGATCCCTGGGCATGGCAGCCGGACCGAGCTCCGCTGCCCAGAAGAGCTGCGCCGCGCGGTACAAGGACGAGTTCGGCCGCCCCAAGGCCCACAACCTGTGCAACATCAAGAAGGTCAAGTACCTCGGGCTGCGGACGGGCAAGAACTACATCGCGGTCGTCCAGGGGCGCGGCCCCATGACGCTCACGCTCACGAACATGGAGACGGTGAGCAACACCAAGAGCTCTTCGTTCGACGTCACCGCCGGCCCGGTATCGGCGGCGGTCGGCTTCGACGTGACCAAGTCGCGGACGAAGAGCATGTCCGGCAGCTGGACCGTGCCGAAGAACAAGTTCGGGACCCTGAAGGCGTATCCGGTCTACAAGGCCTACTCCTTCGAGGCGTACGGCAAGTTCGACGGCAAGCGGGTCGGTAAGGGAACGGCCCTCAAGGCAGTCGGCTACGAGTACAAGCACTCCGTGAAGTAGACGGGGAAGGGGCCCGGCGCACAGTGCGTCGGGCCCCTTCGCAGGTGACGGCGTGTACCGGTTCACCCGGACTCGGTGGCAGCCTCAGGCCGCGGCCTTCTTCGTCAGGGCGAAGCCTTCGAAGCCGGCGACGCCGAGGAAGACGACCGTCATGAAGTCCGCCTCCTCCTTCCACACCTCGACCAGATCGCTCAGCCGGGTGGTGAGGAGTTCCATCGCTGTCACCGGGTCGGGACCGGCCTCCGACCACCAGCTGATGATCAGGGCGAAGCCGAAGAGCTGGCCGAGGAAGACGCCGGCCAGGGCGAGCGGGATGCCGATGACCGGCAGGATCGGATTGCGACCGCCGATCTTGCCGAGGGCGAATCCGACGAGGGCGCCGACACCGAGGGCCACCCAGCCGATCTGGGTGTAGCTGCCGTCCTCGTCGGCGAAGGCACGCATCAGGCCACCGTAGACAAGGGCGCCGACGATCGCGGCGGCGATCCCCGCGGCTATCCCGAGCCCGACGTTGTTGCGGGCCGGGGCCGGCGGCGGGCCGGGGGCGTACGGAACACCGCCCTGGCCGGCGAACGGATTGCCCGTCGGGGCGCCGGGCTGCTGACCGGCGTACGGGTTGCCCGTCGGAGCTCCGGGCTGCTGACCCGCCTGCGGGTCGCCGACGGGGGCGCCGGGCTGCTGCGCGTACGGGTTGCCGCTGACGGGCTGCCCGTCGTGCGGCTGCTGGTTCGGTGGTACGGGATGGCTCATGGTGGTGCTCCCCCTGGGGCGATGCGCACAGCTGTGCGAGAAGTGACGCCGCAGGCTAGCAGCCCACCCCGACACGGCCCAGCGGAATTCTGCTGGATCCCGTGCCGGACTACAGCCGGTGGGCAGCCCCCGCCGGGGTGGCTCCCCGGGTGTCCAGGAGGAGTTGGGCCTTCACGGCGAGGCCTTGGAGGTCGTACGTGCGGTGCTGCTGGAGGAGCACCGTCAGGTCGGCACCGGCGGCAGCCTCGTACAGCGAGTCGGCGCGCGGAACCGGCAGTTCGCGCACGCGCCAGTCCAGGACGTGGGGGTCGTGGTAGCCGATCTGCGCACCCATGTCCATCAACCGGGTCGCGATCTCCCGGGCGGGGGAGGCCTCCTGGTCGGCGAGGTCCGGCTTGTACGTGACGCCGAGCAGCAGCACCCGCGCGCCCCGGACGGACTTGCCGTGCTCGTTCAGCAGGGTGGCGCAGCGCTGGATCACGTAACTCGGCATCCGGTCGTTGATCTCCTGGGCGAGCGAGACCATGCGCAGCGGGTGGCCGGGGGTACGGCTGTTGTACGGGAAGTAGCCGGGGTCCACGGGGGCGCCGTGGCCGCCGACGCCGGGGCCCGGCCGGAACGGCTGGAAGCCGAAGGGCTTCGTCTCGGCGCACCGGATGACGTCCCAGAGGTCGACGCCGAGGTCGTGGCAGAGCACCGCCATCTCGTTGACCAGGGCGATGTTGACGTGCCGGAAGTTGGTTTCGAGGACCTTCGTCATCTCGGCCTCGCGCGGCCCGCGTGCCCGGACGACCTTGTCGGTGAGCCGTCCGTAGAAGGCGGCGGCGGACTCCGTGCAGGCGGGGGTGAGGCCGCCGATGACCTTGGGGGTGTTGGCGAAGACATGGGTGCGGTTGCCGGGATCGAGACGGCCGGGGGAGTGCGCGAGATGGAAATCGCGTCCGGCGCGCAGCCCGGAGCCCTCCTCCAGGAGCGGCCGTACGACGTTCTCGGTGGTCCCGGGGGGCACGGCCGATTCCAGCAGCACGGTGGTGTGCGGGCGCAGCCGGGCGGCGAGGGCCCGGGCCGCGTCGGTCACGGCGCCGAGGTCGAGGGTGCGGTCGGGACCCAGCGGGGTGGGGGCGCAGATCGCGGCGGTGCGGACCCGGCCCAGCTCGGCCGGGTCGGCGGTGGGCCGGAATCCCCCCGAGAGCATCCGCCGGATGTCGGAGGCGCTGAGGGACCCCTCGACCGGTGTACGGCCTGCGGAGAGTTCGGCGTGGGGGCGGGGATCGGTGTCGTAGCCGACGGTGTGGATTCCGGCGGCGACGGCTGCTTGGGCGAGGGGCAGGCCTAGGTGACCGAGTCCGATGACAGCGAGGTCGGCGGGCATGTCGAGGGCCGTCCTTCCCTAAGACCAAGAAGACAGAAAGTGCAACTGCTGGGGACAGCGCAATGTCAGACTAGGCGTAAATATGACCTATATGTCGCATTCTGTGACTCTCGTCGACCGGGTGTTGTCCACAGGCGGTGGCTGAAGTCGTGGTCCGCGGACAGAATCGGATGGTGGGCACGGGTGCCCGGCCTCGCGGCCGGTCCCCGCTCCCGTGCCGGACCACCCCGATCTACCGGGAGGCAGCAGTGAGGACAGCGACACTGGGACCCGCCGAGCGCACCGCGGCGCTCGCCGCGATGGCCGAGCGCGAACTGGACGTACTGGTCGTGGGAGCGGGCGTGGTCGGCGCCGGGACGGTGCTGGACGCGGCCACCAGAGGGCTCTCGACCGGGCTCGTCGAAGCGCGCGACTGGGCGTCCGGGACCTCCAGCAGGTCGAGCAAGCTGATCCACGGCGGGCTGCGCTATCTGGAGATGCTGGACTTCGCGCTCGTGCGGGAGGCGCTGAAGGAGCGGGGGCTGCTCCTGGAGCGACTGGCCCCGCACCTGGTGAAGCCCGTTGCGTTCCTCTATCCGCTGCAGCACAAGGGGTGGGAACGGCTGTACGCGGGCTCGGGCGTCGCGCTCTACGACGCGATGTCGGTGTCCTCCGGGCACGGCCGGGGCCTGCCCGTGCACCGGCACCTCTCGCGCCGCCGTGCCCTGCGGGTCGCGCCGGCCCTGAAGAAGGACGCCCTGGTCGGCGCCCTGCAGTACTACGACGCCCAGATGGACGATGCCCGCTTCGTGGCGACGCTGGTGCGCACGGCCGCGGGCTACGGGTCGCACGTGGCGAACAGGGCGCGGGTGATCGGCTTCCTCCGCGAGGGGGAGCGGGTCGTCGGCGCCCGGGTGCAGGACGTCGAAGGCGGCGGGGAGTACGAGGTCAGGGCCAAGCAGGTGGTCAACGCGACCGGTGTGTGGACGGACGACACCCAGGCGCTCATCGGTGAGCGCGGACAGTTCCACGTCCGGGCGTCGAAGGGCATCCATCTGGTCGTACCCAAGGACCGCATCCACTCCTCGACCGGGCTGATCCTGCGGACCGAGAAGTCGGTGCTCTTCGTGATCCCGTGGGGACGGCACTGGATCATCGGCACGACGGATACCGACTGGGACCTGGACAAGGCGCACCCGGCCGCGTCCAGCGCCGATATCGACTATCTGCTCGAACACGTCAATTCCGTCCTGAACACCCCTCTGACCAGGGATGACGTCCAGGGCGTCTACGCGGGACTGCGGCCCCTGCTGGCCGGTGAGTCCGATGCGACGAGCAAGCTGTCGCGCGAGCACACGGTGGCGCACCCGGTGCCGGGACTCGTCGTCGTCGCAGGGGGCAAGTACACGACCTACCGCGTGATGGCGAAGGACGCGGTGGACGAGGCCGTGCACGGACTGGACCAGCGGGTCGCCGACTGTGTCACGGAGGACATCCCGCTGCTGGGCGCCGAGGGCTACCGGGCACTGTGGAACGCGCGGGCGCGGATCGCCGCCCGGACCGGGCTGCACGTCGCCCGGGTGGAACACCTGCTCAACCGCTACGGCGCGATGGCCGAGGAGCTGCTCGACCTGGTCGCGGGTGACGCCTCGCTGGGCGAGCCGCTGGCCGGCGCCGAGGACTACCTGCGGGCCGAGGTCGTCTACGCCGCCTCGCACGAGGGCGCCCGCCACCTCGACGACGTACTGACGCGGCGCACCCGGATCTCCATCGAGACGTTCGACCGGGGCACCCGCTGTGCGCGCGAGTGCGCGGACCTGATGGCACCGGTGCTGGGCTGGGACACGGACCAGGTCGAGCGGGAGGTGGAGCACTACCGCAAGCGGGTGGAGGCCGAGCGGGAGTCGCAGCGCCAGCCGGATGACCTGACCGCGGACGCGGCTCGGCTGGGGGCACCGGACATCGTCCCCCTCTAAAACCTCCCCCGCAGGGCCGCCGCTCCTGACCCGGGGGACTTCGGGCGGCAGAACTCGGCGTCCAGCAGGTCCGGTTCGAGGTCCGGATCGGACAGCGTGTCCGTGTTCGCCCGGAGGACGAGGACGTGCCGGCCGTCGCGCGTCGCGGCGGCCCGTACGTAGCTTCCGGTGATGTGCCCGTTGTGCCCCCAGACGGTGGTGCCGCACGAGAGCTTCTGCGGGTAGATGCCCATGGCGTACAAGCCGTGTGCCGTGCGGGTGTCGAGCAGCGTGGCCAGCTGGGCGGGCGGCAGCAGACGGCCGCCCAGCAGGGCCGCGTAGAAGCGGGTCAGATCGGCGAGCGTGGAGACCATCTCCCCGGCCGCGCCGGCCGTCCGTGGGCCGGCCGAGGTGACATCGCGCAGCGTGCCGTCACCGGGGACGCGGTGGTAGCCGCGGGAGTGCGGGGAGGGGAGGGCCCGCCGGGCACCGGGGAACGAGGTTCCGGTCAGCCGGAGGGGCGTGAGGACGCGGCGCTGTATCTCGGTGGCGTACGGGTGTCCGGTGACGCGCTGAACGACCAGGCCGAGCAGGACGTAATTGGTGTTGGAGTACGCGAACGTGCCGGGCGCCGTCATCGGGGGACGGGTCAGGGCGGTGCGGACCGCGGTGCCCGGCGTGAGGGGCTGCGCGGACGGACCGGCAGCGCCCGTGACGGCGGGGTCCGTGGCGGGCAGGGCCTCGGTGTAGTCGTAGAGACCGCTGGTGTGGGTCAGCAGGGCGCGCAGGGTGATGCGGCGTCCGTCGTTGCCGTGCCCGTGTATGAGGCCCGGCAGATGCGTGTCGACGGTGTCGGACAGCTGCAGCGCGCCTTCCCCGGCGAGTTGGAGGACCACCGTCGCGACGAATGTCTTCGTGACGCTGCCTGCCCGGAAGCGGTCGCCGGGCCGGATCCCGGTTCCGGCGGAACGGTAGGTCTCCCGTGGTGCGGGGGAGTCGCGGCGGGACAGAAAGGCCGCCGCGGGGGCGTCGCCCTCGACGACGAGCCGGGGAAGGGAGGAGGATGCGGGCGTGAGGTGTGGTTCGCTGGGCAGGCTCGCCGTTCCCAGGGCGAGCAGGGCCAGCACCACCGGGGCGGCGAGCATCGCCCTGAGTGTCGGCATGGCAGGGGGCTCCTTCCTCCGGCCACATCATGGCCGACCAAGGACCCGGCACCATGGCCGGTCCCGGGGTGAGGGACAATGAACGCTCTGCCAGGGCGGGTTGATCGCAGAGGGGACGCATGTCGGAGGCGGAGCAGTCACGGGAGCCCCAACGGGACAAGGACGGACGTCTTCTCGCGGGGCGGTACCGGCTCGGGGCGGTGCTCGGCCGGGGCGGCATGGGCACGGTCTGGCGTGCTGCCGACGAGACGCTGGGACGCACGGTCGCGGTCAAGGAACTGCGGTTCCCCTCGGCCATCGACGACGACGAGAAGCGGCGTCTGATCACGCGCACCCTGCGTGAGGCGAAGGCGATCGCGAGGATCCGCAACAACAGCGCCGTGACCGTCTACGACGTGGTCGACGAGGACGACCGGCCGTGGATCGTCATGGAGCTCATCGAGGGCAAGTCGCTCGCCGAGGCCATCCGTGAGGACGGGACGCTGACGCCGAAGCGCGCCGCGGAGGTCGGCCTGGCCATCCTCGACGTGCTGCGGTCGGCGCATCGCGAGGGCATCCTGCACCGCGATGTGAAGCCGTCGAACGTGCTGATCTCCGACGACGGCCGGGTCGTGCTCACCGACTTCGGCATCGCCCAGGTCGAGGGCGACCCTTCCGTCACCTCGACGGGCATGCTCGTCGGCGCTCCCTCGTACATCTCGCCGGAGCGTGCCCGCGGGCACAAGCCCGGCCCGCCCGCCGACCTGTGGTCGCTCGGCGGACTGCTGTACGCGAGCGTCGAGGGCTGTCCCCCGTACGACAAGGGCTCGGCCATCGCCACGCTGACAGCGGTGATGACGGAACCGCTCGACCCGCCGAAGAACGCGGGTCCGCTGGAGGAGGTCATCTACGGCCTGCTGGCCAGGGACCCCGAGCAGCGGCTCGACGACGCCGGGGCACGAGCCCTGCTCACCGGTGTGATCAATGCTCCCGAGCAGCCGGAGCGTCCGGTGCCCCCGCCGGCCGATTCCACGCAGGTCATGGCACTGCCCGGGAGTATCGGCACGAAGAGCGGAAACAAGAAGGCGGCCGGAGCGGCAGCCGCGCCCGTGGCGGGCACGGCAGCAGGCGCGGCATCGGGCGGGGCCACCGGCACGGTGCCCCCGGCCGGTGACGCGGCCACGGCCGCGAACGGTCCGGGAGAGAGCGCGCGGGACCGGCTGCGCGGTGCGCTGCGGTCCGTACGGAACGCGAAGGCGCCGGCAGCGGCCGCGGGCACGGCTGTTCCGCCGGTGCCCGCGCAGGCGCCGGCCGTACCGCCCGCCGCGGGTACCGCCACGGCATCGGCCTCCGGGCCCGCCGCAGCGCCGCACCGGCCCGGAGGCCCGTCCACCGCACCGGCCCGCGCCTCGCTCACGGACGTCGTGCCGCGCCGCACCCTGGCGGTCATCGCCGGTGTCGTCGTGCTCGCCGTCCTCGGCACGGTCCTCGCGCTCACCCTGGGCGACGGCGACAAGGACGACAAGGGCAGTGGCACGGTCGGCGGGAGCGACAAGGCCGCGTCGGCAGGCGCCGCCGCCGGTGGCGACAGCGCCACCGACTCGGGCAAGGGCAAGGACGGCGCCAAGAACGACGAGGGCCGGAAGGAGGGCCAGGGCGAGGCGACCGGCAAGCCGTCGCCCGATCCGGAGACCGACGCACCTGCCCCGGACGCCGTGCCCGCCGGGTTCAAGCAGGTCACCGACAAGCAGTTCCACTTCAGCATGGCGATGCCCGAGGACTTCAGGCGCGACGCCATAGCGGGAAGGAACTCGGGACGCATCTACAACGCCGACGGCGGCTTCCCGCGTGTCCAGGTCGACTACAACGCCTCCCCGAAGGACGACGCGGCAGCTGCCTGGACGGCGGCCGTGGCCGGCACCAAGGCCTTCAGCAAGGGCTACAAGCACATCGGCATAAAGAAGGTCGAGTTCAACGGCTACCCGACCGTCGCGGACTGGGAGTTCGTGCGCACCCAGCAGGGCGTGCGGGTCCGGGTGCTCAACCGCGGGTTCAAGGCCGACGCCACCCACGGCTACTCGATCATGATCAGTTGCAAGGAGAGCGAGTGGGACGGTGCGGAGTGCACCGCGCTGCGGGAGACGGCGTTCGCCACGTTCAAGCCCACGGACTGACCGGTACGCCGCCGAACGGAACGGCCGGGTTGCCCCGACCCGGCCGCACCGTCGCGCGTTGCCACGTATCGTGAGAGACCATGGACCGTACGCAGCCGGGATCATGGGTCAATTGCACAGCAAGTGACCGCAACTGACTGATTATGCGGTCTCCGTGACCGGGGGACAGCGCGCTCTGGGGAGGCGTCGTGGACGACTATGCGGGTCGGGTACTTGCCGACCGCTACCGCCTTCCGCTGCCCCCGTCCGATGCGTACGAACTGGTCGAGACCCGGGCGTTCGACACGTACAGCGGGCAGGAAGTCCTGGTCCGGCAGGTGCCGTTGCCGGAGGTCGTGGACGCGGAGGTGCTCGACGCCGACGGGCTGCCCTCGGCGGCCAGGCGTGCCACCGGGCGTACCGTGCGACGCTCCACGGACCCCGCGGTCCGCAGGGCGATCGAGGCCGCACAGGCGGCGGCGCAGGTGCCCGACCATCCACGCCTGGACCAGGTCTTCGACGTGTTCGCCGAGGCGGGTTCACTCTGGATAGTGAGTGAACTGGTCGCTGCCCGCCCGCTCGCGGCGCTCCTCGCGGAGCGTCCCCTCAATCCGTACCGGGCCGCCGAGATCGGCTCCGACGTCCTCACCGCGCTGCGGGTGCTGCACGCCCACGGCTGGACCCACCGCAACATCACCGTCCGCACGGTACTGGTCTGCGACGACGGCCGCGTCGTGCTGACGGGGCTGGCCGCCGGTGCGGCCGAGGAGGCGCTGTGCGGGTACGTCCCCGCACCGCAGCCCGACGACGAGGACACCTACGGCGCTCCGGCGGTCGAGTCGGGTCCCACCGGCCCGTACGAGCCGCCCTCCGAATTCGCACCGCCCTCGCCCTTCGCCCCGCCCCCCGAGTTCGCACCGCCCTCACCCTTCGCCCCGCCCTCCGCCCCGTCCCAGCAGTACGCCCCGCCCTCCGCCCCGTCCCAGCAGTACGCCCCGCCCTCCCCGGAGGGGCCACCCGCCACCGGGGTGCCGTCCTCGCGCGGCCCGGCGGAGATCGAGGCGCCGACTCCGCCGGCCGGTGGTGCGGACCCGGGTGCGGACCGGCACGGGCAGGAGCTCGTCCCGCGGCCGCCCCGTCCCGCCGTCCCCGTGGCGGAACCCGGCGCCGGAAGCGCCGCGCAGCTGCGCGCCGCACGCGCCGGGGCCATCGCCGCCTACCGGGCGGGTGCCCGCGCCGCGGCCCGGGTCAACGAGGACCAGCAGCGCGACCGCGACGACGCGAGCGCGGACGCCGGTGAGCGCGGCGGGACGGCTGTGCCTCCCGCCATCGGCTCCCCGCGGCCGGCCGGCACCTGGGGCCGGGCGGGCGACGCCGCTTACGACCCGTACGACGATGACGACGACGAGGACGACGAGGGCCCCGGCGGTTACGCAGGCGGCCCCCGGCGGGTCCACCTCGCAGGCACCTGGGGCGACGGACCCGGCGCCGGCCGCCCGGTTCCCGCGGGCGGTTCGGGCGGCTCCGGGGAGGACGCGCTGCGCGCCGACTCCCGGCGCACGGGCAGCGGCCCCGCCGTTCCCGCGGCCCGGCAGGACCGTCTGCCGCAGCCGGTGGCAGCCGCACAGGCGTCCTCCGGCGGCTGGGACGAGGTCGTCGCGGGCAGCGGCGGCACGCCCGCCTACCGCGGCCCGGCCACACCCCTCGCCGCCGAACGCGCCCGGCAGGCCCGCATCGCCGTCGTCGGCGCCGTCACGGAGCGATGGGCGCCGGAGCAGGCGGGCCCCGTCCACGACAACTGGCAGCTGGCCCCGCCCATCGGACCCTCCACCGACCTGTGGGCTCTGGGCGCCCTGCTCTACCGCGCGGTACAGGGCCATGCCCCGTACCCCGAGGAGAACGCGGCCGAGCTCGTCCAGATGGTCTGCGGTGAGCCGCCCGCCTTCGCGGAGGAGTGCGGCCCGCTCCGCCCCGTCGTCGAGTCACTGCTGCGTCAGGACCCCACGGAACGGCCCGACTTCGAGGAGCTGCGCGGCTGGCTGCGCTCCCTCGTGCGGTCGGCGCCCGAGCCCGAGGCGGGCAACGACGTCGTACCGCTGCCTCCTCCTGACGCCACCCGGCTCCCCGTCGTACGCCGACGCGGCGAGCTGGTGCGCAGGCGCCGGGGCCGCGGGGCGGCGCACGGCCGGCACCGCCAGGGCAAGCCGCAGCGGTACGAGAAGCAGCCCGTCCACGAGCCCGAGTACGCGAAGAAGCCGCCGCGCGCACCGCGCGAGCCCAAGGGCCCCAGGGTGCTGCGCGAGCCGCAGCCCGGCCGGCGGCCCGGTGGCCGGCCGCCGAGGCGGCTCGGTCGGCTGCTGCTGGTGCTGATCCTGCTGGCGATGGCCGCCGCGGTGGCCTACGCCGTGATGTTCATGCCCAAGGCCGGATCCGACGGCGGTACGGACACGGGGTCGCAGGGACAGCCCTCCGGATCCGCCGCGCCCGCGGAGCCGGGACCCGAACCGAGTTCCTCGGCGGGAGAGGCGGACCCCTCCGGTTCCTCCGGCTCGGAGAAGCCGCAGAGCAGCCGTTCGGCCGTCGCGCTCGCCCCGGGCTACGCACTGCGCAAGGATGCCGAAGGCTTCGAGATCGGTGTGCCCAAGGACTGGCAGCGCAGCCCCGCCAACGCCGACCGGCAGATCCGGTACGGCAGCGACGGGTTCAGCGTGCTGATCGTGCCCGGCCGCGACACCGTCAAGGCCAACGGCAGTGATCCGCTGGACTATCAGCGCAGTCGCGAACCGGAACTGCAGCCCTTCCGGGAGTCCAGCTGGGCGACGTCCACGGGCATGCGCCGGGTCGATGTCGGCCGACAGGTCATGGCGGAGGGGCAGTTCACCTGGCAGGAGAGCGACGGCCGCGAGGTCTACGTCCGCAACCTCGTCATGATCGTCGACGGCAGGTACCACATCATCCAGGTCATCGGCCCGTCGAACGAGCGCGACAAGGTCTCCGACGTCTACGAACAGGCCATCTCCTCCTACCGCGTGGGTTCCTGACCCTGCGGCAGCGCGCGACATGCATCACAGTGCGGTCTCGTGCCGCGGTGCGAGGTTCCGTGGCGCCGCCTCCCCTCCGTAACCTGTCGTTCGAAGGAATGGGGCGGGGACACACGTGGAACATGCGCAGGGCACGGACTCGGGAATCGTACTGGCGGGGCGGTACCGGCTCGGCGACGTCCTCGGCCGCGGCGGTATGGGCAAGGTGTGGCGCGCCCACGACGAGGTGCTCCACCGGACCGTCGCAGTCAAGGAGTTGACCGCGGGGCTGTACGCCGCCGAGGCGGACCGGGCCGTGCTGCACGCCCGCACGCAGAAGGAGGCGCGCGCGGCCGCCCGCATCACCCATCCCGGGGTCGTCACGGTCCACGACGTCATCGAGTACGACAACCGCCCCTGGATCGTCATGCAGTACGTCGACGGGCCCTCGCTCGCCGACGCCACGAAGGAGACCGGTGAGGTCGAGCCGCGCGAGGCGGCCAGGATCGGCCTCCACGTGCTGAGCGCGCTGCGGGCCGCACACGGCGCGGGGGTGCTGCACAGGGACGTCAAGCCGGGCAACGTCCTGCTCGCCCGGGACGGACAGGTGCTGCTGACCGACTTCGGGATCGCCGCGATCGAGGGCGACTCCACCATCACCAGGACCGGTGAACTGGTGGGCTCCATCGACTACCTGGCACCCGAACGGGTACGCGGCGGCGACCCGGGCCCGGCATCCGACCTCTGGTCGCTGGGCGCCACGCTCTACACGGCAGTGGAAGGGCGCTCACCGTTTCGCCGTACGTCCCCGATCTCCACGATGCAGGCCGTGGTCACGGAGGAACCGCCCCCGCCGGAGCGCGGCGGGGCGCTCGCGCCCGTGATCACGGCGCTGCTGCGCAAGGACCCCGCGGACCGGCCGACGGCCGCCGAGACGGAACGGATGCTGCTGGAGGCGATGGAGGGGCGCAAGCCCCTCACGGCGCAGGCGTACGTGCCGACCCAACGGGTGTCCGAGGACGACCTGCGCGCCTTCGTCGTCCCTGACGGCTCGACGGCCCGCCTCGCGGCGCCCGCACATCCCCCGGCCGGGCCGGAGGCCGCGCAGCCGCACGTTCCCGCGCAGCCGTACACCTCCGTGCCCGCGGTCCGCCGCAGCCGGGGCAGGTGGCGTACGGCGCTGCTGGTCATCGCCGTCGCCGCGCTGCTCGGCGGTGCGGCGGGCCTGGTGGCGATGAAGTACGGCGGAGACGAGGGGAGCACGGGGAGGGACGGCACCGGAACCGGGACCACCGCCGGTCCGTCCTCGGCCGGCCCGTCGACGCCGTCCACAGGTCCGCGGTCCGGCACGAAGGACATACCCGACGGCTGGATACGGGTCCACGACCCCGAAGGCTTCAGTCTCGCCGTGCCGGAGGGCTGGACGCGGCAGACGGACGGCAACCAGATCGACTACACCCCGGACAACGGGGCGCACCGCATCCGGATCAGCCTCGATCCGAAGCCCGACTTCGACAACTCGTACATGCACATGCTGAGCATCGAGAAGGACCTCTCCGAGCGGCTGCCGGGCTACGACCGGCTGACGCTGCACTCGAACACCTTCCGGGACCGGCCGGGCTCCCTCTGGGAGTTCACCTGGCTCGAGTCCAAGGACCATCCGGGGCCGCGCCACGGAATCGACCAGATGTACTTCGGTGAGACGGGCGGCCCCGAGTACGCGATCTACATGACGGGGCCCGAGGAGGACTGGGCCGAGAGCCGGGACCGCTTCGCGACGATGCTGCGCAGCTGGAAGCCCCCGGAGTCCACGGGCTGACGACCGGTCACCCCCGCGGCGACTGTCACGGCTCTGCACCCTCTGTTCCGTCGCGGTGGTCACGCCCTGTGTGCTTCCGACAGGATGAGGGCATGACCAACGATGGGGGACGGGCGAACGAGCCCACGAGCTACGGGCTCCGGCCGCCGCACGCACCGCAGGAGCCGCCGGGTCCCGTGCACGGACAGGCGGGTCTCCCGGCACAGTCCGGCTTCCCGGAGCCTCCCGGGGCGCCCGCGCCCACCCCGACCGTGACCGAGCGGTCCCTCGAAGGTGCGCCGAACCGGCTCATCGGGGGCCGCTACCGGCTCGTCGGGCGACTCGGGCACGGCGGCATGGGAACGGTATGGCGGGCCCACGACGAGATCGTGGACCGTGACGTGGCCGTCAAGGAACCACGGGTGCCGGACCACCTCGGGGAACGCGAGCGGGCAGTCGTCTACCTGCGCATGCAGCGCGAGGCGCGTGCCGCCGCCCGCATCGAGCACCCCAGCGTCGTCACCGTGCACGACGTGGTCGTCGAGGACGGCAAGCCGTGGATCGTCATGGAACTGGTCAGCGGCCAGTCGCTCGGCGACCGCCTCCAGGAGGGGACCCTCGACCCGCGCGAGGCCGCCAGGATCGGCCTCGCCGTTCTCGGCGCGCTGAACGCCGCCCACGGTGCGGGTGTACTCCACCGCGACGTCAAGCCCGACAACGTCCTGCTCGGCCGCGACGACCGGGTCGTCCTCACCGACTTCGGCATCGCGCAGGTCGAGGGCGAACAGCGGCTCACCGAGACCGGCGCCTTCGTCGGGTCGCCCGAGTACATCTCCCCGGAGCGGGTGCTGGGCCAGCTGCCCGGTCCGGAGTCCGACCTCTGGTCGCTGGGTGTCGTGCTGTACGCGGCGGTTGAGGGCATGTCCCCGTACCGCCGCTCCCACACCCCGGCCACCTTGCAGGCCATTCTCTCGGCGGAGCCGCAGATGCCGGCCCGGGGCAAGGGCGCCTTCGGCACGCTCGTCATGCAGCTGCTCCGCAAGGACCCGGCGGCACGGCCGGGACCCGCCGAGGTCCGCTCCGCCCTGGAGTCGGTGGCGACCCTCCCGTCGGTCTCTCCGGCGCTCACCCAGCCGTACGGGAACGGTGCGTCCGGCGGCGGCCGGTGGGTGCCTCCGGTGCTGCACCGCAACCGGAAGGCGCAGTTCGGGCTCGGCGCCGGGTTGCTGGCGGTGGCCCTCGCGCTCGTTCTCGTCCTCGCCGACCCGTTCGGCGGTGACGAGCTGCCGGGCGGCTGGCAGGTCAGGCCGGAGAACGAGGTGCTCTCGGCGGACGTGGCCGTGCCCGAGGACTACAAGCGCATCCAGGAGGACACCGGGGACGTCGTCCGGTACGCGGATCCGAGCGGGGTCTTCGAGATCGCCTTCTGGCACAAGGCCGTCGAGAAGGACGACACCGCGGCGGAGAAGTCCGCGGGCGCCGACCCGGAGGACCGCAAGGCGTACTACGAGAAGGGCGGGGCGAACACCCTGGAGATGAAGGACGCCACCGTCACCTCCACGAAGACCGCACACCAGGGCCGCACGGCGTACGACATGGTCACCGAGTACACCCCGTACTCCTCGACCGAGGACGACGCGCTGCGCTACCGCTACCACGAGCTCCTGATCCCGGGGCGGACGGCGAGCGATCCGTACTGGCACGTCCGGGTCAGGATGCCCGCGGCCGGTCAGGCGGCGACGGACGGCGAAAAGATCTACACCGAGGTCGCCGAGCGGCTGAAGATTCACGACTCCTGAGCCGACCGGGAAGATACCCCCTGATCAGCGGTTATTCCGCCAGTGATCACTGGCTGGTTCGCCGGGTGCGGTACGGCAGTGTTGTGGGGTCTGTGAAAACCTGTTACCGACGGGTACCCAAAGCGGGCGGGTGGACATACTCTCGCCCTCATGACGGACTCGCAGGCCTCCACGACCACCTCCGCCGCCCCCGGCACCCGTGTCGGCACCAACCCGGTGGCAGCGGCCCCCGCAGGCGTTCGCACCGCCGCCGACGTGGTCACACCCGAGGTGATCGCCCAGCTGACCCGTGGCGTCGTCGGCTCCGGCCGCACGGCCAACCACAGCCCCTTCACCGGGGAGAAGCTGGCCGACCTGCCCGAGTCCACCCCCGAGGACGTCGCGACCGCCTTCGAGCGGGCCCGCGCCGCCCAGCCGGCCTGGGCGGCGACGCCCGTCCGTGCCAGGGCGGCCGTACTGCTCCGCTTCCACGACCTCGTCCTGCAGCGCCAGGCCGAAGTCCTCGACCTCATCCAGCTGGAGACCGGCAAGGCCCGGCTGCACGCCCACGAAGAGGTGCTGGCCGTCGCCGTCTCGGCCCGCCACTACGGGCGCACGGCCACCTCCTACCTGAAGCCGAAGCGGCACACCGGAGTCGTCCCGACCCTCACCAAGGTCACCGAGCTGCGCCAGCCGCGCGGGGTCATCGGCCAGATCGCCCCCTGGAACTACCCGCTCGAACTCTCCGTCGGCGACGCGCTGCCCGCCTTCGTCGCCGGCAACGCCGTCGTGATGAAGCCCGACACGGAGACCGCGCTGACCGCGCTGTGGGCCCGTGACCTGCTGATCGAGGCCGGATTGCCCGCCGAGGTGTTCCAGGTCGTCCTCGGGGACGGCCCCGTCGTCGGCCCGGAGGTCGTCAGCCGCGCCGACTACGTCTCCTTCACCGGCTCGACCCGCACCGGCCGCGAGGTCGCCCAGGGCGCCGCGGCCCGGCTCGTCGGGGTCTCGCTGGAGCTCGGCGGCAAGAACCCCATGCTGGTCCTCGAGGACGCCGATGTGGAGAAGGCCGCCGCGGGCGCCGTCCGTGCCTGCTTCTCCTCCGCGGGGCAGCTCTGCATCTCCATCGAGCGGCTGTACGTCCACGAGTCCGTCGCGGACGCCTTCGTGGAGCGCTTCGCCGCCCGCACGAAGGCGATGCGGCTCGGGAACTCCCTGGCGTACGGTGCCGAGATGGGCTCCCTGGTCGGCGAGCGCCAGCTGGAAACCGTCGCCCAGCACGTCGCCGAAGCCGTCGAGAAGGGCGCCACACTCGTCGCGGGCGGCGTCGCCCGCCCCGACATCGGTCCCCTCTTCTACGAACCGACCATCCTCACCGACGTCCAGGAACCGATGGCCGTCTGCGCCCAGGAGACCTTCGGCCCCGTCGTCTCGGTCTACCGCTTCACCGACGAGGACGACGCGGTCTCCCTCGCCAACGCCACGTCGTACGGCCTCAACGCCAGCGTCTGGACCAAGGACGGGCGGCGAGGCCACCGGATCGCCGCCCGGCTGCGCGCCGGCACGGTCAACATCAACGAGGGGTACGCACCCGCCTACGGCAGTGCCCAGTCCCCGATGGGCGGCATGAAGGACTCCGGCCTCGGACGACGGCACGGCTCGGAGGGGATCCTCAAGTACACCGAGGCCCAGACCGTCGCCCAGCAGCGGCTGATCCCGCTCGCGCCGTCCTTCGGCATGGACGACGAGAAGTACGCCGCCCTCATGAGCTTCGGCCTCAAGGCGATGAAGGCCTTCCGGCTGCGCTGACACGGGCGCCCGACTCCTGCCCTTCCCTCCCTTCCGCACCGAGGAGAGCCATGTCCCAGGACAGCGCTGCCCAGAATCAGACCCCGCGCTCCGACGGGCCCGACGACGACGCCACGTACGACTACGACGTGCTCGTCGTCGGATCGGGCTTCGGCGGCGCGGTGTCGGCCCTGCGGCTGAGCGAGAAGGGCTACCGGGTCGGCATCCTGGAGGCGGGGCGCCGTTTCACACCGGCAACCCTTCCCAAGAACTCCTGGGACATCAAGAACTACCTGTGGGCCCCGGCCCTCGGGCTGTTCGGCATCCAGCGCGTGCACCTGCTCGGCAAGGTGATGGTGCTGGCCGGTGCGGGCGTCGGCGGCGGCTCCCTCAACTACGCCAACACGCTGTACGTACCGCCCGCGCCGTTCTTCGAGGACCGCCAGTGGGCCGGCATCACCGACTGGCAGGACGAGCTGGCGCCGTACTACGACCAAGCGAAGCGGATGCTGGGGGTCCGGCTCAATCCGACCATGACCCCGGCGGACGTCCACCTCAAGGCGGCCGCCGAGGCCATGGGCGTCGGCGACAGCTTCCACTTCGCCCCGGTCGGGGTCTTCTTCGGCGACGGCGTGGACGCCGACGGCACGTCGAAGGCGAAGCCCGGCGTCGAGGTCGCCGACCCCTACTTCGGCGGAGCGGGCCCCGCCCGCAAGGCCTGTTCCGAGTGCGGCGAGTGCATGACCGGCTGCCGCCACGGTGCGAAGAACACCCTCAACGAGAACTACCTGTACCTCGCCGAGAAGGCCGGTGCCGTCATCCACCCCATGACGTCCGTCACCGCGGTCACGGACGATCCGGAGGGCGGCTACCGGGTGTCGACCGTTCCCACGAACCGCCGGAGGAAGGCGGAGCCGACCGTGCTGCGGGCCCGGAAGGTCGTGGTGGCCGCGGGCACGTACGGAACGCAGACGCTGCTGCACACCATGAAGGACCAGGGCTTGCTGCCGCGGCTCTCCTCGAAGCTCGGCGAGCTGACCCGTACCAACTCCGAGGGACTGGTGGGCGCGCAGACCAGCGACCGCCGCTACCGCAAGAAGCACGGCATCGCGAAGGCCGACTTCAGCAAGGGCGTCGCCATCACCTCGTCGATCCACCCCGACGAGAACACCCACATCGAGCCGGTCCGCTACGGCAAGGGCTCCAACGCGATGGGCGCGCTCACCATCCTCCAGGTCCCCTACAGCACCCACCGGGTGCTGGGCTGGCTCGGGAACATGGTCAGGCACCCGACGCTGGCGGCGCGCTCCCTCTCCAACCGGCGCTGGTCGGAACGGACCATCATCGGTCTCGTCATGCAGTCGCTGGACAACTCGCTGACCGCGTACCGCAAGCCCGGTGGCATCGGAAAGGGCCTGCTCACCGCCCGGCAGGGGCACGGTGCGCCCAACCCGACGCAGATCGCCGAGGCGACACAGGGCGCGACGCTGCTGGCCGAGGAGATCAACGGCTTCCCCGGATCGAACATCGGGGAACTGATGGGCACTCCGCTCACCGCGCACTTCCTGGGCGGCTGTGCGATCGGGGCGAGCGCCGACGAAGGGGTCATCGACCCGTACCACCGGGTGTACGGACACCCGGGCATCTCGGTCGTCGACGGTTCGGCGGTCTCCGCCAACCTCGGCGTCAACCCGTCGCTGACCATCACCGCACAGGCGGAGCGCGCCATGTCCTTCTGGCCCAACAAGGGGGAGACGGACCCGCGTCCGGCCCAGGGCGAGGCGTACGCGCGGCTGTCCGCGGTCGAGCCGAAGGCTCCGGCGGTGCCCGAGAAGGCGTTCGGTGCGCTGAAGCTCCCGTTCCTGGGAATGCCCGTGGTGCCGCCGAAGGCGACCGCGTCCGAAGCCTGAGCGCGGGAACGCCAAGGGGCTGCACCCCCCTCCGAGTGCAGCCCCTCACGTTCGACCGGTGACGCGCCCTACGCGGCGGTGTCACCGTTCTTACGGCGCCGCACGATCAACATCGCGCCGGCACCGAGCACTACGGCCGCGCCGCCCGCGAGGGGTGAACATCGGCGTGGAGACGGAAAGAGTCAGTGTGTTCGCCATCCATGACCTGTCATGCGGTCCGATGGTTGTCCCGTCTTTCACAGAATCTTTATGTGGCGCTCGCCACATGCGCCCCTCGTGCCCAATCCGTGATCTTGCCCAGCGCAACTCTTCGTACGGCTGCGCGGTCGAACTCGTGCTGCGTCACAGCAGTTGCGCAGCACCTGTCGATCCCACCCCAGAGGTCCGCGATGACACGCTCTTCTCCGAGAACCGCGCTGCGCCGAACCGCAGGCAGCCTTGCCGCCGCCGGGCTGCTCGCATCCGGGTCGCTCGCCGTCGGCGCACCGGCGCAGGCCGCCGATCCCGCGTTCACGCTCGGCGGTCCGGCCGAAACGGCTCTGCACCCGTACCCGGCGACCGGGTCCCCGCAGAAGACCTCCCTCGGCTTCACCGTCAACAACCCGGTCCAGGGCGAGGACGAGGAGGGCTACCGGGGAGAGGTGACCTACACCCTCGACCTCAGCGGGATCGCGGGCGTCGCCGCCATCGACGTCGCGGAGGACACAGGCGCGGACTGTGAGATCACCGGAGCCACGGCCGTCTGCCACGACTACGGCGTGTACGCCGGGCTCAGCACCGTCGCCGACTTCGACCTCACCGCGGCCGAGGGCGCCGAGGACGGTGCGTCGGGCACCATCCAGGTGACCGGCTCGGCGGACGGGGTCACCTTCGTCCCGTTCTCCACGAAGGTGACGATCGGCGGCCCCGACCTCGTCATGAAGCAGCTCCCCTTCGAGCAGCAGCTCGAGCCGGGTGACGTACAGCCGGCCCCGATCACGTTCACCAACCGGGGCACGACGGCCGCCGACGGCGTCCTGCTGACCCTGATGTACTCGCGCGGCCTGGAGATCCCCGAGCGCTACGCCAACTGCGAGTACAACGGGGAGGCCGGGGAGGAGTCGCAGGACGACTTCGCCTGGTCCACCGCCCTGTGCTCGGTCGAGGGCTCCTACGAGCCGGGCGCCACGTACACGCTGGGGGTGCCGCTCTCCGTCGAGGCGACCGAGCGCGCGTACTACGACACCTTCATCTACCGCATCAACGAGGACAGCGCCGCACAGCGCTCCGCGCAGCGCGCGGGCGCGCCGTTCACCAGGGGCACCGGCCCCGAGCTGGCCCTGAAGAAGGTCACGTCCTCCGCCCGCAGCGGTGACCTCAACCCCTGGGACAACCAGCAGGAAGCCGACTTCCGTACGGAGAACACCGCCGACTTCGTGGCGACCGGCGGCAAGGGCGCGGGCTCCGTGGGCGAGACCGTCACGGCCTCGATCGGCTTCCGCAACGAGGGGCCTGCCTGGATCGGCTACATCCGTTCCGGCGAGCCCGTCGCCACGGTCGACTTCACCGTCCCCCGCGGCGCCGAGGTCACCGGGAAGCCGGACTCCTGCCAGGGAGTGACGGCTGCGGGGAAGTACCGCGAGGAGCAGCTCGGCGCGCCGCGCTACGTCTGCGACTCGTCGATGACCGTCCGCGACGGGGCCGAGGTCGCCCTGCCCTTCGACCTGAAGATCACTGAGGTGGTTCCGGGCGCGGCCGGCGAGGTCGCCGTCCGCAACACGTGGCTCAGCGACCCGGACCTGCCGTTCGACCCGACCCCGGGCAACAACACCGCGCAGCTGGTCCTGAACGGCGAGGACTCCGGCTCCGAGGACACCGGCGGCACCACGGACGGCACCACCACGACAAGCGGCTCCACCGAGGGCACCACGGGCGGGACGGCCGGCTCCACGTCCGGTACGACGGGCGGGTCATCCACCTCGTCGGCCTCGGGTTCCACCGGAACATCCGGCTCCGGTGCGGCGGACGGTGGAGGCGGTCTCGCCTCCACCGGTTCCGTCGCACTGATGGCTTCGGGAGCGGCAGCCGTCGCCCTGGCCGCGGGCGGAGTGCTGTACGCGACGACCCGACGCCGCGCCGAGCGGGGCTAGAACCGGCGCACTGCCGGTCCGAGGGCGGCCGGTCCCGGGCGTCCCCGGGGCCGGCCGCAATTGGGGTGACCGGGCTGCTGTCCCCTGCCGACCGGTCACGCGCGCCGGGGTGTGGTCCCACGACGTACCTGCAGTACGTCACACATCCCGGCGGAGCCACGCGTGGTTTCCTACCGCTGCCGCCCCTGGCTGGCACGGACACACGGACCAACGAAGCGGCACGCGGCCCGGTCACGCGCCGTACGGGTGAGACCGGGCCCGAACGCAGATACGGCCGTACAGCCTTCCCGGGTCTCACACCCGGCCGCGGCACAGCTCCAGCAGCGTCATGGCGAGTGCCGTACCCGGCCTGGCCAGGGCGTCGCTGTAGTGGCTGAGGACGTCCATCTCGCGGGAGAGGTTCACCCGGCGGCCCCCGGAGGTGATCCGGGCGTCCTGGATGACGGCCGAGACGGCCATCCGTTCCTGGACGAGACCGATGATCCGGTCGTCCAGGGTGTCGATGCGGGCCCGGGCGTCGCCGATCAGGGAAGCGGCCTCGTCGGTGTGAGCGCCGGTCTGCTCGGTCGCGGTCCTGGTGGGAGCGGTGCTGTTCATCCGTGACTCCTGGCGGGGTTACGGCCCCCCGGAGCGACAGGCCCGGAACGCCAGAACGCCCCGGGCCTGTCGGCCCGGGGCGCCTGGAACGTTGCTTGTCAGTTGCTCAAGCAGCACGACCATGGCAGCCGGCGGGCCGGGTGCCATAGGTAAAGACGAAGATCGTGTGCTGACGCATGGGGGCAAGTATGGACCCCGTCCGCGGGCCGGGTCCACGCCGGGCCCGGATGGTGAGACGGGAGCCCGGCAGGGCGTGGTCCCACGGCCGGTAGAATTGGGAGGACCGACCCCCTCTCCACCGCCGGAAGGCCGCCCCGTGCCAGCAGCGCCCCCCGCCGCCCCCGACACCACCACCGACGTGGTTCTGGTTGTCGACTTCGGTGCCCAGTACGCCCAGCTCATCGCCCGCCGCGTCCGTGAGGCCCGGGTCTACAGCGAGATCGTCCCGTCCACGATGCCGGTGGCCGAGATGCTGGCCAGGAACCCCCGGGCGATCATCCTGTCCGGCGGTCCGTCCTCGGTGTACGCGGAGGGTGCGCCCGGCCTCGACCGTTCGCTGTTCGAGGCCGGGGTCCCGGTCTTCGGCATGTGCTACGGCTTCCAGCTGATGGCCACCACGCTCGGCGGCACGGTCGACGACAACGGCGCACGCGAGTACGGCCGCACCCAGCTCTCCGTCTCCAAGGTCGGCTCCACCCTCTTCGAGGGCACGCCCACGGAGCAGCCGGTGTGGATGTCGCACGGCGACGCCTGCTCCGCCGCCCCCGAGGGCTTCACCGTCACCGCGTCCACGGACGTCGTGCCGGTCGCCGCCTTCGAGAACGACGAGAAGAAGCTGTACGGCGTCCAGTACCACCCGGAGGTCATGCACTCGACCTTCGGCCAGCAGGTCCTGGAGCACTTCCTCTACCGCGGCGCGGGCATCGAGCCGACCTGGACGACCACCAACGTCGTCGAGGAGCAGATCGCCCTGATCCGCGAGCAGGTCGGCGACAAGCGTGCCATCTGCGGCCTCTCCGGCGGTGTGGACTCCGCGGTCGCCGCGGCCCTCGTCCAGAAGGCCGTCGGCTCGCAGCTCACCTGCGTGTACGTCGACCACGGTCTGATGCGCAAGGGCGAGACCGATCAGGTCGAGAAGGACTTCGTGGCCGCGACCGGCGCGAAGCTGAAGGTCGTCGACGCGGAGAAGCGCTTCCTCGACGCCCTGGCCGGTGTGTCCGACCCGGAGCAGAAGCGGAAGATCATCGGCCGCGAGTTCATCCGCGTCTTCGAGCAGGCCCAGCTGGAGATCCTCCAGGAGGACGGCCCCGAGGTGGCCTTCCTCGTGCAGGGCACCCTCTACCCGGACGTCGTCGAGTCCGGCGGCGGTACCGGCACCGCCAACATCAAGTCCCACCACAACGTGGGCGGCCTCCCCGACGACATCGAGTTCCAGCTCGTCGAGCCGCTGCGCCAGCTGTTCAAGGACGAGGTCCGGATGGTCGGCCAGGAGCTCGGCCTGCCGGAGGAGATCGTCCAGAGGCAGCCGTTCCCGGGCCCCGGCCTCGGTATCCGCATCGTCGGCGACGTCACCAAGGAACGGCTCGACCTGCTGCGCGAGGCCGACGCCATCGCCCGCGAGGAGCTGACCGCCGCCGGTCTGGACCGCGACATCTGGCAGTGCCCGGTGGTCCTCCTCGCGGACGTCCGCAGTGTCGGCGTCCAGGGTGACGGCCGCACCTACGGCCACCCGATCGTGCTGCGCCCGGTGTCCTCCGAGGACGCCATGACGGCCGACTGGTCGCGTCTGCCGTACGAGACGCTGGCGAAGATCTCCACCCGCATCACCAACGAGGTCGCCGACGTGAACCGCGTCGTCCTCGACGTGACGAGCAAGCCCCCGGGGACGATCGAGTGGGAGTAGTCCCACCCGGACGCCGTGCCGACGCCGCCACCCCTCAGGGGTGGCGGCGTCGCCGCTTTCCCGGGACTTCCCGGCCGGAAACCGGTGGCAGGGCCCGCCGCGGCCGTGGCAGGATCCGCGCCTATGTCCGCCGACGAAGTCCGCGCCCTCATGGCTGCCCCGGGAAACGACCGGCTCACCTGGAACACCCCTCTGTCCGAGGAGCACGCCGCCCGGCTGGTGGCCGCCTGCGAACCCGCCCCGGGGGCGCGGATCGCGGACTTCGGCAGTGGCTGGGGCGAGCTGCTGATGCGTCTCGTGGCGGCGGCGCCCGGCGCCACCGGGGACGGCGTCGAGACCGACCCGGACGCCGTGGCGCGCGGACAGCGTCTGGCGGGGGAGCGAGGGCTCAGCGGCCGGGTGCGGTTCCACGAGGTGTCCGCGGCCGAGTTCCCGGGGGACGGCTACGACCTGGCCGTCTGCATCGGCTCCTCGCACGCCTGGCCCGGCGGCACCCCCGAGGCGCTCAAGGCGCTGCGGGCCGCCGTGCGGCCGGGCGGGCGGGTGCTGTTCGGGGACGGGTTCTGGGAGAGGGAGCCCTCGGCGGCCGCGCTGGAGGGACTGGGCGCCGAGCCGGGCGACTTCGGCTCGCTCCTCGGCCTGGTCCGGCAGGCGGAGGCCGTCGGTCTGCGGCCGCTGCAGGTCACCGTCGCCGACCAGCGTGAATGGGACCTCTTCGAGTCCTCCGCCAACATCGGACGGGGCGAGCGGTGGGCGCTGGCCAATCCGGGGCACCCTCTGCACGCGGAGGTGACCGCGGCAGTCGACGCCCGTCGTACCGATTACTACGGCGGATACCGCGGAACGCTGGGCCTTGCGTATCTTGTACTCAGCACCTGACATTCGTACATGTGGACGACATGTACGCGCAGCCCGCCCCGATGCGGGACGGGCCCGCCCTGTACGGCACAATTCGCAGAAATCACAAGCGAGTTGGTTGTACCGGTGCAGGAAAGGGCGGCGTTCCCCGTGGCGTTGGACGAGGCGAGGACGAGCAGCACGCACGGCGGTGGCTGTACGTGCGGCGACTGCCCGCACGGAGCACGCGAAGGACACCGGCGCGCGGTCGCGGCCTTCCTCGCCAAACGCGATGAGCTGGCGGCCGGCAAGGGCCTGCCCGCCGGGGTCGCCCAGTCCGCCTCGGCATCCCGGCAGTGGGTGTCGGACGAGCTGACCGAGTCCGCGCGCACGGTCGCCGAACGCAGCCGCGAGGCCGGCGACGCCTGGCTCCACGTGGTCTGGCAGCGCACCCTGGTCGCCGTCTGGGGCGGTGTCGCGCTGCTGGTCATCGGCGAGGCCGTCACCGCCATCGGCGCCGGCTGGTCCACCGCCCGCACCGCCGGTCTGGTCGCCGGACTGATCACGGCGGGCCTGCTCACCGCCGCCGCCCGGCTCCACCGGCCCCGCGGCGGCCTCCTCGCCCCGCTGATCGGTGAGGACAACCGGCTCTCCACCTCGCGCACGGTCGCCGCGTCCTGGGTCCTGCTCGCCGTCTTCGCCGTGCTCGTCCTCGCCCTCCAACTGGCCGGCGCGTCCGACCACGGCGACCGCGACGAGCTGATCGAGGGCCTGGACCTGGTGCGCTCCGCCGGAGTGCTGACCGTGCTCGCGCTGGTGTGCGCCGTCGCCGTCCTCGTACGCCGGGTGGTGACCGTACGCGTCCTGGGGCAGCGGCTGCAGAAACTGCGCGCCGACCGGCCGCGGGCCGCCGACCTGCTCACCGACGACTCCGGCCGCGGCAGCTTCACCGATGTGCAGTACGTGCTCGTCAGCGCCGTCGCCGTCCTCTTCGCAGCGGTCCGCCTCGCCCGCCGCCCGGAACAACTGCCCGACCTGCCGTGGGGCCTGGCGATCCTGGTGGTCGTCTCGGCGGCCACGTACTTCTCCGGGAAGTACGCCGAGGGCGGCCGGCCGGTCATCCTGTCGGTCGTGAGGGCCAGGGAAGCCGGAGACCTGGACGCCCCGATCCGTACCGGCGACGACATCGAGATCCGCGGAGCCGGCTTCGTGCCGCCCGGGGCGGGGAGCCCGGACCGGCTCGCGCGCGTGGTCGTCAGGATCGGCCGGGTGCACGTCCACGTACCGCTGATCCCGGTCGCCGGAGGCTTCGCCAACCCGTCCGACACGGTGCTCACCGTGCCGGTGCCGGTGGAGGTCGAACCGGGCATCGTGGACGTCCAGGTCGTCACCGCGGCAGGTGTGGAGACCAACCCCTGCCCGATCGATGTCACGGACTGAGTCGCAACCCTGGTGAGCAGCCCGTTCACCGCGTACGTATGGTCTGGTTGACGGGCCAACGGAAGGCGGAGCGGTCATGCATGGCTACGGCGGCGGTTCACACGGTCTGGGCGAGCCGAGGAGCCTTCGGGAGCGGGCGAGGCAGTACGCGCTGCTGCCCCTGCGGATCTTTCTCGGAGTCACCTTCATCTACGCGGGGCTCGACAAGCTGACCGACAGCGCCTTCATGTCGGCGAGCGGCGACGGTTCCATCGGGCAGCTGATGGAAGGGGTGCGCGACACCTCCGCGATCCCGGCCCTCGTCGACCTGGCTCTCAAGAGCCCCGAAGGCTTCGGCTACGCCATCGCGTTCGGCGAGCTCGCCGTCGGCCTCGGTACCCTCGTGGGCCTGTGGGCCCGCCTCGCGGCACTCGGCGGTGCGCTGATCTCGCTGAGCCTGTGGCTCACCGTGAGCTGGCAGACCGAGCCGTACTACTACGGCAACGACCTGATCTACCTCATGGCCTGGCTGCCGCTGCTGCTCGCCGGCGCCGCCGAGTTCTCCGCCGACGCCTTCCTCACGTCCCGGCGGCGACGCAGCCGGTAGCTCACCCACGTCACGGTCGCGGCCAGCCACAGGCCCCCGAGGAACACCGGGAGGAAGAACACCCACGGGACCGTCCACGCCCCCGCCGCGTCCGCCGTGTAGGCACCGGCCAGGGCGAGCATGACGACGCCCGCCACCGCGCGGCCGGGCCGGATCTCATGACGCAGCACGGGCGACCTCCACCTGTCCGATGCCGACTTCCATGCTCAGCTCCAGGATGCCGGACGGCTTGCTGCCCTTGACCGGTTCAAGGGTCTGTCGCGTCTGCCGGCTCGGGGAGACATCCACGTCCTCACGGAGGTCGGAGGGCAGCTGGATGTCCCCGAGGCCCGCCTCGGCGCGCAGTTTCACTGTCATCCCCTGCGGTACGACGACGAGCGCCCGGCCCGCCCCGACCTCGATCCCGGTGCGCAGGACATCGCCCTCGGGGACGGTGACCCGGGAGAGGTCGAGCCGCGCGACCCCGGTGCCCAGCTCGTACCGGGGCTGGACCGCCGCGACCGAGGCCGGCCGCCACTGCGTGCGGACCCATTCGGTGCTGATGTCCTTCGGGAGGGCCGCCGCACCCGCCAGCAGCCCCGCCGTCACCATCGCCAGCATGATCGTGCCGAACCCTGTACGGCCCAGGACCGAGGCGACCAGCAGTCCGAGGCCGAACACCGCGAGCGCGGCGGCGAGCCCGAACTGCAGGCTCGTCCCCAGTGGCTGGGTCTCCCAGCTCAGCCCCGTGCCCAGACCGCCCGCGACCAGCGCCAGCAGGAAGACGAGACCGCCGATCGACCGAGGGCCCCGGGTCCCAGGCGGACGGTAGGGGGCGCGATAGGGCGACTCCGCGGTGGCCCTGCGCCTGCCGCGGTCGGCCGCGTCGAGCACGGCGTCCACCGGACCCCACAGATAGCCGGGACCGACCGGCCCCGACGTGCCGTCCTTGACGATCGGATCCCGCCACCACGACGGGGTGCCCGGTGTCGGCGGCGCCTTCACCTCCGGCGGTGCCCCGTGCCCGGCGGTGTGCGCCGCGCCTCCCGGCGCCTGCGCCGCGGCCGCGCCCGGCGGATCCTCCGGCGCCGCCGTCCTGCGGTGCTGTGTCCATACGGAGAAGCCGATGACGGCCAGCGACAGCATCGCGGCGAACGCCAGCATCCCGCCGTTGTGCAGCATCGACAGGAGCAGACCGCAGCCCACCAGCGCGAGGAGCAGCGCTATCAGCGACGCACCCTCGACCCGGCCCGACATCAGCCTGCGCACCTCGTTCTCCTCCTCGCCCTCCACGGGGAGCAGGAGCCAGGCGAAGCCGTAGAAGATGAGCCCGATGCCGCCGGTCACCGCGAGGACGCCGAGCACGATCCGGAAGATCACCGGGTCCACGTCGCAGTACCGGCCGAGCCCGCCGCAGACCCCGGCCACCACCTTCTGCCGCGGGCTGCGCCGCAGCTGCGGTTTCGGCTCGGGTGGCGGCGCGACGCCGGGGGTGGCGCCCTGGGGAACGGTCATGGCTCCATGGTGACGGCCCGTACGCCCTTGTGGGACCCGCGACGACCCTGGCCGATCCCTGATATTGCCCCCGGGCACCCCCTCAGGGCGCTTCCGGCAACGGGATCCGGGCAGCGCGGGCATCAGGGTCGCCTCCGGGGCCGACCCTGATGCCACGACCGGCCCGGCCGTGTGACCATCGGTCCATGCCAGCCGCCACGACCCGAGCCGCAAGCTCCCACACCCTGGACCCCGAGGAGCCGCCGGTGCGCAAGCTGTACCGCAGCGCCGACGGGCGCCTGCTCGGTGGCGTCGCGCGCGGGCTCGCCGGTCATCTGGGGCTGCCCGTCGCCTGGGTCAGGTTCGTCTTCCTCGGGCTGTTCTTCGCGAACGGTCTCGGCGCCCTGCTGTACGCCGTGTTCTGGATCGTCGTCCCGCTCGGCATCGGCGGGGTCGAGGCGACGCGTTCCGTGTTCGAGACCGCCCCGGACGGGCGGCGCAGACTCCGCAAGCCCGACAAGGGCCAGGTCTTCGCCCTGGTCGCGCTGGCCGTCGGCGCCATGATCTTCGTCAGCAACGTCGACATGGGCAGCAAGGCCGACCGCTACATCTGGCCGACGCTCCTGATCGGCGCGGGCTCCGTCCTGGTGTGGCGCCAGGCCGACAACGCGCGCCGGGCCCGCTGGATCGAGGTCGGCCGCCGCCGCCGTGTACTGCACCTGGCCCGCGGTCTGGCTGGCGTCGCACTCGTCGGGCTCGGTCTCGCGGTGTTCATGGTGGTCCGCGGCTCGGCGGCCCAG
Source organism: Streptomyces sp. NPDC005566 (assembly GCF_040605575.1). Lineage (NCBI taxonomy): Bacteria > Bacillati > Actinomycetota > Actinomycetes > Kitasatosporales > Streptomycetaceae > Streptomyces > Streptomyces sp. NPDC005566. The sequence continues at coordinate 147,263 of NZ_JBEXDB010000019.1, forward strand.
CTCGGCAATGTGCTGACCGCCGCCATAGCCGTACTGACCGGCATCGCACTGCTCGCGGGCCCCTACCTCGCGCGGATGACGCAGGACCTCTCCGAGGAACGCCTGATGCGCATCCGGGCCCAGGAGCGAGCCGAGGTCGCGGCCCACGTCCACGACTCGGTCCTGCACACACTCACCCTGATCCAGCGCAACGCGGACGACGGTGGCGAGGTCCGCAGGCTCGCCCGCGCCCAGGAGCGCGAGCTGCGCAACTGGCTGTACAACCCGGAGGGCACCGGCAAGGACGAGGACGACGAACCCGAGACGCTCGCCGAGGCGGTCAAGCGTGCCGCCGCCGAGGTGGAGGACAAGCACGGCGTCCCGCTGGAGGTCGTCGTCGTCGGCGACTGCCCGCTCGACGAGAAGCTGACGGCACAGATGCAGGCCGCACGCGAGGCGATGGTCAACGCCGCCAAGTACGGTGGCGAAGGCGGCGCCGTCCAGGTCTTCGCGGAGGTCGAGGGCCGCACGGTCTTCGTGTCCGTACGGGACCGGGGACCGGGATTCGACCTGGATTCCGTCCCGGGCGACAGGATGGGCGTACGAGAATCAATCATCGGCCGGATGCAGCGCAACGGCGGTACGGCGCGACTGCGTTCGGTGCCCGGCGGGGGCACGGAAGTCGAGCTGGAAATGGAAAGGGCGAGCCAATGACCGAGAACACCGAAGCTGCCGGGGGCCCGGAGCGCCGGGTACGGGTCGTGCTCGTCGACGACCACCGGATGTTCCGCACCGGGGTCCAGGCCGAGATCGGGCGCACCGAGGAGACCGGGGTCGAGGTCGTCGGCGAGGCCGCGGACGTCGACCAGGCAGTCACCGTGATCACCGCGACCCGCCCCGAGGTCGTCCTCCTGGACGTCCACCTCCCGGGCGGCGGCGGGGTCGAGGTACTGCGGCGCTGCGCACCGATGATGGGTGCCGTGGAGAACCCGGTGCGCTTCCTGGCGCTGTCGGTCTCGGACGCCGCGGAGGACGTCATCGGAGTCATCCGCGGCGGCGCCCGCGGCTACGTCACCAAGACCATCACCGGCGCCGACCTGGTCGACTCGGTCTTCCGGGTGCAGGACGGCGACGCCGTGTTCTCTCCGCGGCTGGCCGGCTTCGTCCTCGACGCCTTCGCCTCGACGGACGCGCCGCCGGTGGACGAGGACCTGGACCGGCTGACGCAGCGCGAGCGCGAGGTGCTCCGGCTGATCGCACGCGGATACGCGTACAAGGAGATCGCCAAGCAGCTGTTCATCTCGGTGAAGACGGTCGAGTCGCACGTCTCGGCGGTGCTGCGGAAGCTCCAGCTGTCCAACCGGCACGAGCTGACGCGGTGGGCGACGGCACGGCGGCTGGTCTGAGACCGGCCGCGAGCGGGGTCGGCGTCGCGCCCCGGTTGCCGGTCGGCCCGCGTCAGCGGGCTTCCGCCGCGAGCGAGATGTTGGTCTTCTCGCCGATCCTGCGGTAGCCGATGCCCGCGTAGATCCGTTCGACCTCGGGGCTTCCCGGCTCCAGCCAGACGGCGGAGCAGCCGCGCTCGAAGGCCGTCGTGGTCAGCCAGGCGGAGAGCGCGGCGCCGATGCCCCGGCGGCGGTGGGCGTCGGCCACGGCGAGGCCGGCCAGTTCGCTGATGCCGTCGACGGGGACCGAGCAGCCGCCCGCTCCGGCGGGCTCGGTGCCGAGCAGGGCGAGCGCCGCGACGCCCTTGCCGGCCACCGCGGCGCGCAGCCAGGCGATCCCGCCCTCGTCGGGGCCGCCTTCGCCGCCGAAGCCCGTGTGCTGGACCGCGGCGGCCGCGGTGAACTCCGCGTCGGTGACGGGTTCGGTCACGCGGAGCCCGTCCACCGGCTTCGGCGGCAGGAACCCGGCCGGGGTGCAGGCCAGTACGGGCGCGTGGTTCTCCACGGTGAAGCCGGCGGCCAGCAGGGCCGGTTCGACGGCGGGGGCCCAGGAGGGCAGGTACTCCAGGCGCGGCAGCCGGTCCCGCTCCCGGAATGCCGCGACGAGGTCGTCGATGTCCCCGGCGGTGGGCTCGGCCCCGCGGTCGGGGATGGCGTAGTTGGCGTACTTCAGGTTCCAGCCCGGGTTGTGGCGCACCGTGAAGGGGCCCACCCGGTAGTGGTCGGGGGAGCGGAGGGTGAGCGTTCGCGCGTAGTTCTGGACATCGGTGTCCATCGGCACGGGGAGCCTTCTCTCTCTCGCTGGGCCGGTCGGCGCGGAGCCTATGCCACCCGGGTCGCTCCCGCGAAAGGCATTTCGGTGATCGGCGCGATGCGCACCGGCGCGCCGGGGCGGGGGGCGTGGATCATCTGTCCGCCGCCGATGTACAGCCCGACGTGTGTGACGCCCGAGTAGAAGAAGACCAGGTCGCCCGGGGCCAGTTCGGAGCGGGAGACACGGCTGCCCGCGTTGATCTGCGTGTAGGTGGTGCGGGGCAGCGAGACGCCCGCGGCGTTCCAGGCGGCCTGGGTGAGGCCGGAGCAGTCGAACGAGGACGGGCCGGTGGCACCCCAGACGTACGGCTTGCCCAGTGCCCCGTAAGCGAAGTCGACGGCCTGCGCGGCACGGGCGTTGGGGGCGCTGACGGAGCCGCGCGGGGTGCTGCGGTCGGCCCGGACGGCGCTGCCGCCGTGCTGGGCGTCGGCGGAGCGCTCGTAGTCGGCGCGCTGGGCGGCCGTGAGGGTGGCCAGGAGCCTGCGGGCTTCGGCCAGCTTGGTGCGGACCGCGCTCCGGTGCTTCTTCAGCTCGGCCTGGCGGTCCGCCAGCGCGGCGAGCTCCTCGTCGGCCCGGGCACGGAGCTGGGCGACCTCGTTGAGCTGCCTGCGGACGCCGTTGACCGCGCCGGCCTGCCGGTCCCCGGCCCGATCCAGGTAGGAGGCGCGCTCCAGGTACTGGTCGGGGTCGGAGGAGAGCGCAAGCTGGACGGCGGGGTCGAGGCCGCCGCTGCGGTACTGCGCGGCGGCGAACGAGCCGAGGGCGTTGCGCGCGGCGTTGAGGCGCTCCGTCCGGCGGGCGGCCTCGTCGCGCAGGGCGTCCAGGGACTTGGTGGTCGCGGTCGCCTTCTCCTTCGCGCCGTTGTACTGCTCGGTGGCGACCTCGGCGTCGTGGTAGAGCCGGTCGACCTTGGACTTCACCTGGGCCGGGGTGAGCTGGGGCTCGGCCTGGGCGGCGCCCTCGAAGGCGGTCGCGGTAGCCGCTCCGGCCAGGGCCAGGGTGGCTGCGGTGCGGGCAGCAGGCCCGGTGAACGGACGCTGCTTGGGCTTGCGGTGAGCGGCTTTGCGTTGGGCGGCCACGGGGGCGCGGGTCCTTCCGTTCGACTGCCCGTCGGGGGGTACCGGCGGGCCCGCCGGTACCGGTGCCGGGCCACCACAGGGGGAGTGGCCCGCCACCGGAACCTGGCGGGGTGACCGGGGTGCCGCCCGGTACGGGAGCGGCGGTGAAGATTCGGTCACCTGGGAGGGACGCTAAACCCGAGGCACGGGGAAGAGTCGTAATGACAGCTATTGCCCCTATGTGACGTTTCGATCAACGCAAATGACCGGAAATACCAGCTGTAGTCGGGCAATTCGCACGGGTCGAGAGCGAACTCATAGGGAATTAGTACCTAGCTGAAGACTGGTGATATGGACGCGGCTACGCTGCGGCCATGGACGTACTCATCAATGTCTTCGTCGCCCTGCACATCATCGGAATCGCCTCCCTGCTGGGTGGGTTCCTCACTCAGATGAAGGCCATGGGGGAGGGTGCCGCGCGGTTCGGACCCGCCATGCTGCACGGTGCGCTGATGATGCTCGTCACGGGTTTTGCCCTGGTCGGGTTCAATCGGCTCGACGACCAGCCGGTGAACAACGTCAAGATCGGCATCAAGCTGCTGATCCTGGTCGTGATCCTGGCGCTCGTCTACGTGAAGCGGGACGAGGAGAAGGTCGACAAGGGCGCCTTCATGGCCGTCGGCGGGCTGACGGCCGCCAACATCTTCATCGCCACAGTCTGGACCTGACCGGGCAGCCCTACGGGCCCGGTGTCCGCCGGGCCCGTAGGCAGTTCCGTCAGTGCGCTCAGTGCGCTCAGTGCGCTCAGTGGGCTCCGCGTTGTTATGCCGGGCGCACGCTGCCGTAGATCGGCATGTAGTAGATCGACTCCTCGCGCACGTTCGCGCCCGGCTTCGGCGCGTGGATCATCATTCCGTCGCCCTTGTAGATGCCGACGTGGCTGATGTCGTCGTAGAAGAAGACCAGGTCCCCCGGCTTCAGATCCGCGGTGGCCACCCGGGTGCCCACCTCGACCTGGTCCCAGGTGGTGCGGGGCAGGTCGACGCCCGCCGCCTTCCACGCGGCCTGCGTCAGCCCGGAGCAGTCGTACGAGGACGGGCCCGTCGCCCCCCAGACGTACGGCTTGCCGATCTGGTCCCGTGCGAAGGCCAGGACCTTGTCCGCCTTCGACGCGTAGCTGCTGTCGGAGCCCGTGCCGGTGCCGGTGTCCGCCTCCCCCTTCGAGGCCTCCTCCGCGGCTGCCTTGTCCGCCTCCGCCTTCGCGGCGGCGGCCTGCCGGCGCGCGAGGTCCTCCGCCTTGCGCTTGGCCTCCGCCTCCTTCTTGCGCTCCAGCTCCGCGAGCCGCGCCTTCTCCTCGGCGGTCAGCTCCGACAGCAGCGTGCGCGCCTCGGCCAGCTTGTTCTGCACCTGCTGCTTGCTGGTGCGCAGCGTGGTCTGCGACTCGGTGAGCGTCTGCAGGCTCTTCGTCGCCTCGACCCGCTTGGTCGCCGCCTCGCTCTGCTGCGTACGGAAATCGGCGACCGCCTTCTGCTGCTGGCTGGTCATCCGGGCCATCAGCTGGTCCTGGTCGAAGTACGACTGCGGGTCGTCCGCGAGGAAGAACGTGGCCGTGGGGGCTATCGCTCCGCTGCGGTACTGCGCGGCCGCGTAGTTGCCCAGTTCCCGGCGCGTCTCGTTCAGCTTGTCGGCGCGCTTGGCCGCGGCCTCGAGGAGTGCGTCGACCTTGGAGCGCTGCTGGGTGGAGGCCGCCTTCGCCTTGTTGTACTGCTGGGTCGCCGTTCCCGCCTGGCGGTAGAGGTCGTCCACCTTCTTCTGTACTTCCTCGATGCTGGGCTTGGGCTCCGCCGGGGCGGCCGTCGCGCTCTGCGTGGAGAGCAGGGTGACGGACGCGAGCGCCGCCGTCGTGAGACCGACGGCGGGGGAGCTGGTGCGCACACGGGTGCGCGGTTTGCGATGCGACGCCAAGGCCGGCATCTCCTTCCGTGGACCGCCTACCGGGTTAGCTGTCGGGTTCGGGCGGAACGGAAGGCTGCCCTACGGTCCAGCGGGACGGACCGATTCACCCCGGTGCTGCGTGTGGGTCCCCGGTTCCGGACTCCCCTGCGGGAGTGACGGATTCAGCGAGGGTGCCCGCGTGGCGTGGTTCGCCTCAAGGGGGTAACGGTCACCCGTCGGAGCACGCTAGCCAACCCGTGGCGTCCCTGTGAAGGTTGATGGCCGATATGCCCGATACATTTCCGTGACCTTTCTGGATTGAGCTGTCCCGCAGCGGGAACAGTCGCCGAATCCCTACGCACTGTGGGCAATCCGTCTCGGTGCGCGCACAGATCTGGCCCTCGTGCGGAATGCGGCCCCAGGGTGTCGGTGCGGCCGCCTAGACTCGTCAGGCGATGAGCAGCCTCTTTGACGACAGTTTCCTGACCGGCCTCCAGCAAGCGGACGAGGGCCCCCCGCCACCCCCCGAGGACCACGCACCCGAAGCGGTGCCGGAGGACCTCTTCGGGGGTGTCTTCGACGGGCCCCCGCCCCCGCGCGAGGCCTATTACCGCGACGGCGCCCCGCGCCCCGTCGTCGACTCCGCCGCGCTGCTCGACGGGCTGAACACCGAGCAGCGCGCCGCCGTCGTGCACGCGGGATCCCCGCTGCTCATCGTCGCCGGGGCAGGCTCGGGCAAGACCCGGGTGCTGACGCACCGGATCGCCCACCTGCTGGCCGAGCGCGGGGTGCACCCGGGCCAGATCCTCGCGATCACCTTCACCAACAAGGCCGCGGGCGAGATGAAGGAGCGCGTCGAGCAGCTCGTCGGACCACGCGCCAACGCCATGTGGGTCATGACCTTCCACAGTGCGTGCGTGCGGATCCTGCGCCGCGAGTCGAAGCGCCTCGGCTTCACCTCGTCGTTCTCGATCTACGACGCCGCCGACTCCAAGCGGCTGATGGCACTGGTCTGCCGCGATCTCGACCTCGACCCGAAGCGCTATCCGCCGAAGTCGTTCACGGCGAAGGTCTCGAACCTCAAGAACGAACTGATCGACGAGGAGACCTTCGCGGGGCAGGCCGCGGACGGCTTCGAGAAGACACTGGCCCAGGCATACGCGCTCTACCAGGCGCGGCTGCGCGAGGCCAACGCCCTGGACTTCGACGACATCATCATGACGACGGTGCACCTGCTCCAGGCGTTCCCCGATGTCGCCGAGCACTACCGCCGCCGCTTCCGGCACGTGATGGTCGACGAGTACCAGGACACCAACCACGCGCAGTACACCCTCGTGCGCGAGCTGGTGGGCCCGGCGGGCGAGGCCGACGCCCCGGGTGAGCTGTGCGTCGTCGGTGACGCGGACCAGTCGATCTACGCCTTCCGCGGCGCGACCATCCGCAACATCCTCCAGTTCGAGGAGGACTACCCGGACGCGAAGACGATCATGCTGGAGCAGAACTACCGCTCCACGCAGACGATCCTGTCCGCGGCCAACGCCGTCATCGAGCGCAACGAGAGCCGCCGCCCCAAGAACCTCTGGACGAACGCGGGCGCCGGTACCCGGATCACCGGTTACGTCGCCGACACCGAGCACGACGAGGCCCAGTTCGTCGCCGACGAGATCGACCGGCTGACGGACGCCGGGGACGCGAAGGCCGGAGACGTCGCCGTCTTCTACCGCACCAACGCCCAGTCCCGTGTCTTCGAAGAGATCTTCATCCGCGTCGGGCTGCCCTACAAGGTCGTCGGCGGAGTGCGCTTCTACGAGCGCAAGGAGGTCAGGGACGTCCTGGCCTACCTGCGGGTCCTCTCCAACCCCGAGGACACCGTCCCCCTGCGCCGCATCCTCAACGTGCCGAAGCGGGGCATCGGCGACCGGGCCGAGGCGATGATCGACGCCCTGTCGATGCGCGAGAAGATCTCCTTCCCGCAGGCGCTGCGCCGCGTCGACGAGGCGTACGGCATGGCGGCCCGCTCGTCCAACGCGGTGAAGCGGTTCAACACGCTGATGGAGGAGCTCCGCACGATCGTGGAGTCCGGCGCAGGACCGGCGGTCGTGCTGGAGGCCGTCATGGAGCGGACCGGCTATCTCGCCGAACTCCAGGCGTCCACCGACCCGCAGGACGAGACCCGTATCGAGAACCTCCAGGAGCTCGCCGCCGTCGCCCTCGAGTTCGAGCAGGAGCGGGCGCAGGACGAGGGCGCGGGCACGCTCGCCGAGTTCCTGGAGAAGGTCGCGCTCGTTGCCGACGCCGACCAGATCCCCGACGAGGACGAGGACGGCTCCGGTGTCGTCACCCTGATGACGCTGCACACCGCCAAGGGCCTCGAATTCCCGGTGGTGTTCCTGACCGGCATGGAGGACGGCGTCTTCCCGCACATGCGCGCGCTGGGACAGGCGAAGGAGCTCGAGGAGGAGCGCCGGCTCGCCTATGTGGGCATCACACGTGCCCGTGAGCGGCTGTACCTGACCAGGGCCTCGATGCGCAGTGCGTGGGGGCAGCCTTCGTACAACCCGCCGTCGCGGTTCCTGGAGGAGATCCCGGACCAGCACCTGGACTGGAAGCGCAAGGGGCCGATGGCGGCTCCGGCAGGACCCACGTCGGGGATCACGTCGTCGCTGTCCTCGTCGCGATCCAAGTCGGGGCCCTCGGGCTTCGCGACCCGGCGCACCTCGGACAAGCCCGTGGTCACCCTGGTGGTCGGGGACCGCGTCACGCACGACCAGTTCGGGCTGGGTACGGTGACGGCGGTCGAGGGGTTCGGCGACCAGGCGAAGGCGACGGTCGACTTCGGGGACGAGCGGCCGAAGAAGCTCCTCCTGCGGTACGCGCCGGTCGAGAAGCTCTGATCAGTTGGGGTTGACGCCGTGGCTGCGCAGCCACGGCGTCGGGTCGATCGCCGCGCCGCCGCCGGGCCGCACCTCGAAGTGCAGGTGCGCACCGGTTGAGTTGCCGGAGTCCCCGGCGTACCCGATCACGTCGCCGGCCTTGACCGAGCCGGAACGGATCCTGGTGCTGCTGAGGTGGCAGTACCAGGTCTCGGTACCGTCGGCCGCGGTGACGATGGCCATGTTCCCGTAGGCGTTGTTCCACTGCGTGCGTACGGTGCCGTCGGTCGCCGCCATCACGGAAGTGCCGTACGAGACCGGGAAGTCGATGCCGGTGTGGACGGACATCCAGTTCACGCCGGCCTGACCGTAGTACGCGCTGAGGCCGTGCTGCTTGACCGGCAGGACGAACTTGGGGCGCGCGGCCTCGCGGCGGGCGGCCTCCTCCGCGCGCTTCTTCTTCTCGGCGGCCTGCCGCTCCTTCAGGTCGATGCGCTCCTGGGTGCGGCTGGCGCGGTCCGCGAAGTTCTCCGCGTCGGCGCTGAGGTTGGCGAGCTGGGTGTCCAGCTTGTTGTTGGCCACGACGGGCTCCACGGTGCCCGGGTCGGCGGCAGCCACGGTCGTGGTGTCGTCCTTCTGCTCATCGCCACCGACACCGCTCACGGAGGCGGCGGCGATGCCGGCGACGCTCATGACGCAGGCGGAGGGGACAGCGACGGTGAGGAGGGCGGAACGCTTGGCAGGGGTGCGGCGCCGGCCTCGGCTGCCGCCACCGCGCGGGGCGGAACGGCCCACGGGACGCTGGGCGGTGGAGGTGCGGGCCGCGGGGATGTCGGTGTCGCCGTCGCCGTGGGACGGGTGTGCGGTGCCGGTGGCTTCGGCGGCCGGGTCTGGCTCGTCGGCTTCCGGGGCTCCGTCGGTGTCGGTGCCCGCGAACTCGGCGGACTCCGTGTAGTCCGCGGTTTCGGTGTACCCGTCGGTGTCCGAGTGGTCCGTGGTCCCGGTGTACCCGTCGGTGTCCGAGTAGTCCGTGGTCCCGGCGTACCCCGAGGTCCCGGTCCCGGCGTCGTGGGCGCTGAACTCGGCGGTCCCGTATGCCTCGTAGGGCGCCGACCCGTGTTCGTACGAGGGGTACGACGTGTGTTCGGGTGCGTACGCCGTGTCCTCGGGCGTGGCGCCGGTGTTCCAGGCGGTGGCGTCGTACGTGCCGGTGTCGACGGTTTCGTAGGCGCCGGCTCCGTAGCCGGGAGTCTCGAAGACCGGGGCCGCGTAGGTGCCCGTGGCGTAGGACGTGTCGCTGAACGTCGTGGTGGGGAAGGCGCCGGTGTCGCTCGTTGCCCACTGGTCGGCCTGGCCCGTGTGGTCCCAGCCGGTGGTGTCCCACTGGCCCGTCGCCTCCGGGGCGCCGGCCTGCGGGGTGGCCCCGCCGTCGGGCAGCCAGGTGGCGGTGGTGTCGTACGTCTGCTGGGCCGGATGGGCCTGGGTGCCGTACGCGTCGTACGGGGCCTGCTGAGCCTGCTGGTGTCCGCCGGTGTCCCACTGGGCGGGGTCGTACGGGACGCTCTGGCTCTGCGGCTCTGCCGGATACGCGTTTCCGTAGCCGCCGTAGGTGGCGTCGTACGCAGTCGTATAACTGCTCTCGTACGTCTCGTGACTGCCGTCGTGATGACCGGGAAGAGTCCCGAAGAGCGGGTCGGTGTCGAAGCTGCCGGTGGAGTGACCGTCGTATCCGACGTACCCGGCGTGGGGGTGCTGGTCGTTCACCAACTTCTCTCTCGCCTCGGCAGCAGGACCTGTTTCCGGGATCCGGTGGGGGGAACCCGGGTGAGCAGTGGCCGCGACTGTACCCGGCGGTACGCGACGACGACAATCTTCGGCAGGTTCCGTTCGCTCAGGAAACGGGCAATCGGCCGCCTTTCGGTGGACTGGAGAGGCAGCCTTGGCTCTATGTTCGAAGTTTGTTCTATTCGTCAGGCGACGGAAGCGGCTCCCCGGGTGCCGATGACCGCGTCGTCGGACTCGAGCGCCTGACGGATCGCGGCCGCGACGGCGGGATGCACCGGCAGTGCGAGATGGCCGATGCCGGTCACACGCACGTTCTGTGCGTCGAGGTCGGGGTGGTCGACGCAGGCCGTCTCGACGGGGAGCATGACCCGGTCCAGTTCGCTCCAGAAACTGATGAACCGGGTCCGGCAGCCCTGAGCCGGCAGGCGCAGTTCCTCGATCAGGGGGGAGCCACTGCGCATCTGGCGCACGATCGGATGCGCGCCGGCCAGCGGGGCTGCGGCCGTGCCGCTGTGCGGCGTGCCGAGGGTGACCAGGGTGCGCACTCTCCGGTCGCCGCCCAGCCGCTGTACGTAGTAGCGCGCGATCAGGCCGCCGAGGCTGTGCCCGACGATGTCGACCTCGGTGTGTCCGGTGCGGGCGCAGATCTCCTCGACATGGCGGTCCAGCAGCTCTGCCGCCGTGCGGATGTCGCAGGTCAGAGGCGAGTAGTTCAGCGACTCGAGATGCCGCCAGCCGTGCCGGGCCAGGGAGCGGCGGAGCAGGACGAAGACCGAGCGGTTGTCGATGAAGCCGTGCAGGAGGACGACCGGCGGCCGGTCGAAGGACCGGGCCGGGAGGGCGGTGGTGTTGTCCGCCGAAGGAGTGGCGTGGGGGGTGTCCGGGTGAGCGGGGCTCCGCCGGTCACTGCCGGTCGCAGGGCCGGTTTCGAGGCCGTTCTCAGGGCCGGCTTCGTGCCCGGGGCCCGGAGGGGCTGTGGGGAGCCGGCGCTCGGGGGTCATGCCGGTGGGGTAGATGAGGAGGTGCCCTGCGAGGATCACCAGCTCCAGTGCGGTGGCTCTGACCAGCGCCGATGTCAGTCGGCTCGGATGCAGGCACGACTGGCGCAGCAGTAGGGGAAGGAAGGACAGGACCTTCATGGCCGACCTCCTGCACTGGCATGCGGCGGAGGCGGCTCCCTGCCCCGTATGCCCTCACGGGGTGTCGCTGCGGAGGTGGCTACGGCCCTGGTCGGCCGGAGGTCGTACCACCGTGCCGTGCGGCTGACGGCGCGGTGGTACGACGACCTCGTTGCGGCTCCCCTGTACGACGGTCCCTGCGCGGCCGTGGGCCGTGTGATGCGGGGAGCGACGCTTGGCGAACATGTCCCAATGTGTGATTTCCCCCTCCCGGTCCACCGCGAAACGACGCCGTGCGGGATGCTGTGGATAACGTTCGTTCACATCCCCGGCCCTTCAGGCACGGGAGACGCATGTGGAGGCAGTGATGGGTGTGACCGGTCCGATCCGAGTGGTGGTGGCGAAGCCGGGCCTCGACGGCCACGACCGCGGGGCCAAGGTGATCGCGCGGGCGCTGCGCGACGCGGGTATGGAGGTCATCTATACCGGGCTCCACCAGACCCCCGAGCAGATCGTGGACACGGCGATCCAGGAGGACGCCGACGCGATCGGGCTGTCGATCCTCTCCGGTGCGCACAACACGCTCTTCGCGAAGGTCATCGTGCTGTTGAAGGAGCGCGAGGCGGAGGACATCAAGGTGTTCGGCGGCGGCATCATTCCCGAGGCGGACATCGCGCCGCTGAAGGAGCAGGGCGTGGCGGAGATCTTCACGCCGGGTGCGACGACGGCTTCGATCGTCGCCTGGGTGAACGCGAACGTCCGCCAGCCTGCGGGGGCCTGAGCAGGCCCTCTTCTCCTGGTGCCGGCTCGCGGAAACCTGAGCACGCCTGTCCCGGACCCGGGTCCCCGGACCCGGGTCCGGGGCCGAGCAGGCTCGCTCCCGGGGCCGGAGAGCCGGAGCCGGGAGCGGGAGCCGGAGCCGGGCCCCCGGACCCGGGGCAGGGCGCCGCGCGGCCGCCGGTACGCCCTGGTGTGCCCCGGCGGGGCTCGGCGTCCGGCCCTCAGTTCGTTGTGCGCATGCGCTGTTCTGCGCCGTCCTGCGCTCGGCCCGTCACGCTGTCCTGCGCCAGTTCCGCGTCCATGGCCGCGCGCAGACGCAGGGTGGAGACCAGTCTCCGGAACGCCTCCGACCAGTAGCCACCCGCACCGGGCGACGCACCTTCCGGCTCGTCCGGCGTGGTGGTGAGCACCTCGAGCCGGTCCGCCTCGGCAGGGTCGAGGCATCGCTCGGCCAGACCCATGACCCCGCTGAAGCTCCATGGGTAGCTGCCGGCGTCCCGGGCGATGTCCAGCGCGTCGACCACCGAGCGGCCGAGCGGCTCGGCCCAGGGGACCGCGCAGACGCCCAGCAGCTGGAATGCCTCCGACAGGCCGTGCGCCGCGATGAAGCCGGCCACCCAATCCGCCCGTTCGGAAGCGGGCAACGTGGCGAGCAGCTTCGAGCGTTCGGCCAGAGAGGCCGTTCCGGGACCGCTCGCCGGAGGCGTCGAGGGGGTACCCAGCAGGGCGCGCGCCCATTCCGGATCCCGCTGTCGTACGGCTGCCCGGCACCAGGCCGCGTGCAGCTCCGCCCCCCAGTCGTCGGTGACGGGCAGGGCGACGACCTCCTGGGCCGTACGTCCGCCGAACCGCTCCCGCCAGACGGCGAGCGGGGTGGCCTCCACCAACTGGCCGAGCCACCACGAACGTTCGCCCCGCCCCGACGGGGGCACCGGTGCCACGCCGTCGCGCTGCATGGCCGCGTCGCACTCGTGCGGGGCTTCCACGGCGATGGCCCCTTCGCCGCCCGTTCGGTCCGGGTTCACGCAGGAGGTGGCGCGGTCCGCCATCCGCCGGGCGAGGGCCGACTCCGGCAGGGCCGACAGCAGCTCGGCAGCGGTGGAGCGGACATTGCGGCTGCGGTCGGACAGGGCCTCCTCCAGGAACGCCTCGTCGCCGTCCGAGAGACCGGTGCGCAGGGAGTCGAGGAACATCAGCCGGTCCTCGGCACGCTCCGTGGACCAGGTGGTGGCGAGCAGGGCACGGGCCGCTGCGGGATCCTGCGCCCGTACGGCTCCGAGCAGCGCGACCCGCTCCGCGAACAGGCCTTCCTCCCAGAGCCGGCCCACCGCCTCCTGGTCATCGGTGGCCGGCAGACGCGAGCGGTTCGCGGACGCGCGGAGCGCGAATTTCCACTCCGGATTCAGAGCCGCCAGCCAGAGCCCGCGCGGCCCGGCGAACGCCAGCGCGTGCGGCCGCAGATCCGTGCGCGCCCGGGCCGCGTCCAGCAGTGCGGGCAGCAGCTCCGCGGGAGCGCGGAATCCACGGGCACCCGCGGAGGCCAGCCACTGGGGGATGAGCTCGGTGAGATCGGGGGCCGTCCCCCGGCGCCCGCTGCCGGAGGGTGCGGAACGGTCGGCGAGCAGCTGGGCGAGGCGGCGCCGAGCCGCCGCCGGAAGCGGCGGGCGCGGATCGGGGGGCGCCGCTTCCGGCACGGCGGCCCCGATGGCCGGCAGCAGCGCCGCCCGGCGCCGCACGGTGTGGAGCGCCGCCGCATCCAGCAGCGCGGCGGGGCCGTCCGCCGGTCCGCCTCCCGTGGGCGGCGGGCGCCGGTCGGTGCCGAGCAGCGCCGAGGTGACGAGCTCCTCCCAGGGGGCGTTCACGGGCGCGCCGGCCGTTGTCGTCGTGGACATTCGATCTCCTCCGGTTGTCGCGTGAGAGGGCTTCAGGGGTGTCAGACGAGCGCCACGGTCGCGCCCGCGCTGTCGTCGGAGGCTTCCGCGCACCAGGCGGCCAGCGGGTCGAAACCGCGGTGGCCGCACTCCCCGAAGACCGTCACGGGACCGCCTCCGGACAGCGCGACGAGCTTCCACAGGCCCGGCCGCGACAGCCCGGACGGGGCGATCGGCAACGCGGATCCGTCCGCCGCGCCGACCAGTTGCCAGCCGTCCCCGGACGGCACGGGTATGACATCGCGCAGGGTGGCCGGCCACGAATCCAGCCAGGGGTCGTCCAGCAGCGCCCGCCCGTACGCGGTGACGGCATCTCCCGTGGTGCCGCCGGGCGGCGGGGCCGCCACGGCGACGGGTGCGCCGAACTGCGGCCCCAGCTCGCCCCGTAGCCGCCCGCCACCTGGATACGGCGTGACTTCGGCGTCGATCGTCACGCCCACCGGCAGTGCCTGTCCGGGGGAGCGACCCGCCGCCCCGAAGGAGAGCAGCAGGGCGGTGCGCCCCGACTCCTCCCCGTGCAGCCAGATGCGGCGGGTGACGATCTTGCCGTCCTGAGTGTCGTACTGGGCGAGGACCAGCCACCGGTCGCGGACCGCCGGTCCCTCGGCCGGGGAAGTCAGCCCCACTCTCGTACGGACCGTCGCTGCGAGTGGCTCGGGCAGCCGGTCCAGCCCGAGCCACGCCGTGTCCAGCAGATGCAACAGGGCGCACTCCTCGAGCAGGCGCACGGGCCAGCCGGGGCCCGACGCCGGGATCGCGCCCAACTCCCGTACGCGCCCGGCGAGCCCAGGGGCCTGCGCGTCGACCATGCGGGCCGCGGTCTCCTCCCACAGCGCGTATCCCGAGCGGTCGGCCGTCGCGAGGCCCCCGCGCAGCAGGTCGGTGAGACGCTGCTCGAGCTCCCGCGCGCCCCCTGTGATCCGCCCGGCCCGACGGTCGGCGCGCCGTCTTGCCGCCTCCGGATCGGCAAGGCCTGCGGCCGTGTCCTTGCCCGCGGCCGGTGGCGCGGCCCGCTCCGCCGCACGCCTGCGCCGGCCCTCCAGCCACTCCTCGGCCCACTCGGGTGCCTCGCCCTCCTTCAGCGCGGAGCCGTCGGAGGCCCAGAGCAGCAGCAGCCCCAGCGCGTGCTTGCACGGGAACTTCCGGCTCGGACAACTGCACGTGTACGCGGGGCCCGTGGTGTCTATCACCGTGCGGTACGGCTTGCTGCCGCTGCCCTTGCACAGCCCCCACACCGTCCCCGCACCGCCGTGGCCGGCCTCGGACCACGGACCGGCCCTGCCGAGCCTGTTCCCCGCCTTGCGTGATGCGTCGTCAGGAGCCAGGGCCAGTACCTGCTCCACCGTCCAGCGCGCCACCGGACCGGTGGCGCCTGAGGGTTCTCCCCCGTGAGATAGCAGCATGGGAACGACGGTAGGCCGCCCCACTGACAATCGACTCCGACTGCGATTCCTGCTGCCCCGCAGGCACTTGACTCCGCGCAATCCATACGCTTCTCCTTGAATGAGGGCATCAGGCAACCAACTCGGGGGATTCCGTATGAACCGCATCGTTCGCTCCGCTCACCTCAGACACACCCGTATCGCTCGAGCCGTCGTATGCGCCGCCATCGCAGGCGGTCTCACACTCGGCCTGGGCGCCTGTACCGACTCCGTGGACAGGGCGGTCGACGAGACGTACGAGGTGACCTACGAGGTCACCGGCACCACCGTCGACGAGATCCAGTTCCACGGCGGCGGGGGCAAGGCCATGGAACCGGAGATCGAGACCGTCAAGTCGCCCACGCTGCCCTGGAGGAAGACCGTCACGCTGCGGGGCATCATGCCGTCCGCTGTCATGCCGATCGCCCTGGGCGAGGGTGCGAACGACGTCACCTGCACGATCACGCACAAGGGCAAGGTCATCGAGGAAGCGAAGGGCGAGACGCTCCTGACGGGCGGCGGCTGCGTCGCGGTCTCGCCGGTCACCGGCTGACGCCCCCCGCGTCGGTCCGCGGGACCGGCTGCCGTCAATCGGCCCCGGCCCCGAGGCCGGGGCCGATTGTCAGTGGCATGGTGCACGGTGGAAACCACATCGGGTCGAACGATCTGGAGGGGGATCCATGACTGTGTCCGTACGCACCGCTGTCGCCGCCGCAGAGGCCGGCGGCGAGGCCCTGAGGCCGCACGCCGAGGACGCCTTCGCCGACGAGCTCAAGGCTCTCGCCGCTGCCGACGACCGCCCCAGGCCGGTTCGTTGGCGCCTGTCGCCGTGGGCCGTCGCCACCTACCTGCTCGGCGGGACGCTCCCGGACGGGACACTGATCACACCGAAGTACGTGGGCCCTCGGCGCCTCGTCGAAGTTGCCGTGACCACGCTCGCCACCGACCGGGCCCTGCTCCTCCTGGGTGTGCCGGGCACCGCCAAGACATGGGTGTCCGAGCACCTCGCCGCGGCGGTCAGCGGAGACTCGACGCTGCTCGTCCAGGGCACGGCGGGGACACCGGAGGAAGCCGTTCGCTACGGCTGGAACTACGCGCAGTTGCTCGCCCACGGGCCCAGCCGCGACGCACTGGTACCGAGCCCGGTCATGCGGGCCATGTCCGACGGGATGACCGCCCGGGTGGAGGAGCTGACCCGCATCCCCGCCGATGTGCAGGACGCGCTGATCACGATCCTCTCGGAGAAGACGCTCCCCGTTCCCGAGCTGGGTCAGGAGGTCCAGGCCGTCCGCGGGTTCAACCTCATCGCCACGGCCAACGACCGCGACCGCGGAGTCAACGAGCTGTCCAGCGCCCTGCGCCGCCGGTTCAACACCGTGGTGCTGCCCCTGCCCGCGACACCCGATGCCGAAGTGGACATCGTCTCCCGGCGCGTCGACCAGATCGGGCGCTCGCTCGACCTGCCCGCGGCCCCCGACGGCATGGCCGAGATCAGGCGCGTCGTCACGGTCTTCCGGGAGCTGCGCGACGGCGTCACCACGGACGGCCGCATCAAGCTCAAGTCCCCGTCGGGGACCCTGTCCACGGCCGAGGCCATCTCCGTCGTCACCAACGGACTCGCGCTCGCCGCCCACTTCGGCGACGGTGTGCTGCGGCCCGGCGACGTCGCGGCCGGCATCCTGGGCGCGGTCGTCAGGGACCCCGCGGCGGACCGTGTGGTCTGGCAGGAGTACCTGGAGACCGTGGTCCGGGAACGGGACGGCTGGAAGGACTTCTACCGCGCCTGCCGCGAGGTCTCCGTATGACGGCCGCCCTCCGCCCGGCTGTGCGGGAACGCGCAGGCGGACCGCTGCTGCTGGGGGTCCGTCATCACGGGCCCGGATCCGCGCGGGCGGTGCGGGCCACCCTGGACCGCGTACAGCCGCGTGCCGTCCTCATCGAAGGGCCGCCCGAGGCCGACGCGCTGCTGCCGCTCGCCGCCGACGAGCAGATGCGGCCGCCCGTCGCGCTGCTCGCCCATGCCGTGGACGACCCGGGGCGTGCCGCGTTCTGGCCGCTGGCCGAGTTCTCACCCGAATGGGTCGCGATCCGGTGGGCGCTCGCGCACGAGGTCCCGGTGCGCTTCGTGGACCTGCCCGCCGCGCATTCCCTGGCCATGTCGGAACAGAACGAGCAGACGGAACAGGACGATCGGGCCGGGAGCCGGCCGGGCGACGCCCAGGTCATCGATCCGATCGGCGTCCTCGCCCGGACCGCCGGCTACGACGACCCGGAGCGCTGGTGGGAAGACGTCGTCGAACACCGTGGCACCGGAGATGTTCCGGAAGACCCGCGGGCACCTTTCGAGGTGCTCGCGGAGGCGATGACGGCGCTGCGCGAGGCGTACGGCGACGGAGGGCACCCCCGAGACGCCGTCCGGGAGGCGTACATGCGCATTCAGCTGCGTGCCGCCCGCAAGGAGTTCGGTGACGACATCGCCGTCGTCTGCGGTGCCTGGCATGTCCCCGCCCTGGCCGCGAGGACGACGGTCGCCGCCGACAGAGCTCTCCTCAAGGGGATTCCCAAGGTCAGAACCGAACTGACCTGGGTGCCGTGGACCCACCGCAGACTCGCCCGGCACAGCGGATACGGCGCGGGCATCGACTCCCCCGGTTGGTACGGGCATCTGTTCGGCGCGCCCGACCGGCCCGTCGAGCGATGGATGACGAAGGTGGCCGGACTCCTGCGCGACGAGGACAGGTTCGTCTCCTCCGCCCATGTCATCGAGGCCGTCCGGCTCGCCGAGGCGCTGGCCGCCATGAGGGGCCGCCCGCTCCCAGGACTGACCGAGGCCACCGACGCGGTCCGGGCCGTCATGTGCGAGGGGTCCGACGTGCCGCTCGCCCTCGTGCACGACCGGCTGGTCGTCGGGGAGACCCTCGGCGAGGTACCCGACAGCGCCCCCGCAGTGCCCCTGCAGCGAGACCTGACGCGCCTGCAGCGCACCCTCCGGCTCAAACCGGAGGCGAAGGAGCGGGAACTGGACCTCGACCTGCGCAAGGAGACCGACTCGGCCCGCAGCAGACTGCTGCACCGGCTGGGACTCCTCGGAGTCGGCTGGGGCGACCCCGCCGCCGGCCGGGGGAGTACGGGGACGTTCCGGGAGAGCTGGCGGCTGCGCTGGGAGCCGGAACTTTTCGTACGGATCGCGGAGGCCGGGGTGTGGGGTACCACGGTGCTCTCCGCCGCGACCGCCCGGACCGAATCGGACGCCGTCTCGGCGACCGCCCTCGCCGACGTGACCGCGCTCGCCGAACGCTGCCTGCTGGCGGACCTCCCCGACGCGCTGCCCGTTGTGATGAGGGCCCTCGCCGACCGGGCCGCCCTCGACGCGGACGTGGGCCACCTCGCCGACGCGCTGCCCGCCCTGGCCCGGTCCCTGCGGTACGGGGACGTGCGGTCCACGGACACGGCCGCACTGGGAGAGGTCGCCGTCGGTCTCGCCGAGCGGATCTGCGTGGGCCTGCCGCCCGCGTGCACCGGTCTCGACGCGGACGGCGCGGCGCAGCTGCACCGCCAGGTCGACGGTGTGCACACAGCGATCGGCCTGCTCGCCGGAGGAGCCGTATCCGCCCAAGGGCTGCGGGAGCGCTGGGCAGGAGTGCTGCACAGGCTGTCCGCCAGGGACACGGTCGCGGGTGTGATCCGCGGCCGTGCAACGCGCCTGCTGCTCGATGACGGGCGGCTCGCCGAGGACGACGCGGCCCGGCTGATGGGGCTGGCCCTCTCGCCCGGAACACCACCGGCCGACGCCGCCGCATGGATCGAGGGCTTCGTCGGCGGGGCGGCGGGCGGCGGCATGCTGCTCGTCCACGACGAGCGGCTCCTCGGACTGGTGGACGCCTGGCTGACCGGCGTACCGGCGGAGATGTTCACGGACGTACTGCCGCTGCTGCGCCGTACGTTCTCGGTCTACGACCCCGGTGTGCGGCGCACCCTGGGCGAGCTCGTCCGCCGGGGTCCGGACCCCGGGAGGGCGCTCGGCGGTGCGGAGGCGGCAGCACCGGGCTTCGGCGCCGGACTCGACGCGGAGCGTGCGGACGCGGTCGTTCCGGTGCTCCGGCTGCTGCTCGGAGCCGACCCGGACTCCGGAAACGGAGCCGGCCGCGTTGCGGGAGCGGAACGGGTGGCGGCCGGATGACAACGGACACATCCGGCCGGATGGCCATGGGCACAGACGGCCGGATGGCCACGGGCACAGACGGCCGGACGACCACGGATACAGGCGGCCGGATGACCACGGACACGGCGAGGACCGGAGAAGGGGAGAGGGCGATGACAGCAGCTCCGGACAACGGGGAAGAGCGGCTGCGCCGCTGGCGCATGGTGCTCGGCGCGGACAGCGCCGAGAGCACGGGCTGCACGCTCGCCGGCCGCGACGTCGCGATGGACGGTGCGCTGACCGCCCTGTACGGCGGTGGGAAGAAGCCGGGCGGCAGGGGCGGCCACGAGCGGTCCGCGGGGCTCGGGGCGTCAGCGCCTTCCGTCGCCCGCTGGCTCGGCGACATCCGCACCTACTTCCCGAGCTCCGTCGTCCAGATCATGCAGCGCGACGCGATCGACCGCCTCGGACTGTCCGCCCTGCTCCTGGAGCCGGAGATGCTGGAGGCCGTCGAGCCGGACGTCCACCTCGTCGGCACGCTGCTCTCGCTCAGCAAGGCCATGCCCGAGACGACGAAGGAGACGGCACGCGCGGTCGTCCGCAAGGTCGTCGAGGATCTCGAGAAGCGGCTGGCCACCCGTACGAGAGCGACGCTCACCGGGGCGCTGGACCGCTCGGCGCGGATCAGCAGGCCACGGCACCGGGACATCGACTGGGACCGCACCATCCGGGCCAACCTCAAGAACTATCTGCCGGAACACCGCACGATCGTCCCCGAGCGCCTCATCGGATACGGGCGGGCGGCGCAGTCGGTGAAGAAGGACGTCATCCTCTGTATCGACCAGTCGGGGTCCATGGCGGCATCCGTCGTCCACGCCTCGGTCTTCGGAGCGGTGCTCGCTTCCATGCGCACGCTGGCGACCCGGCTCGTCGTGTTCGACACCGCCGTGGTCGACCTCACCGACCAGCTCGACGACCCGGTCGACGTCCTGTTCGGCGTCCAGCTCGGCGGAGGTACGGACATCAACCGGGCGCTCGCCTACTGCCAATCGAAGATCACCCGTCCCGCCGACACCGTCGTCGTGCTCATCAGCGATCTCTACGAGGGCGGCATCCGCAACGAGATGATCAAGCGGGTCGCTGCCATGAAGGCTTCCGGCGTGCAGTTCGTGACACTCCTCGCGCTCTCGGACGAGGGCGCACCCGCCTACGACCGGGAGCATGCGGCCGCGCTGGGGGCGCTCGGCGCACCGGCCTTCGCCTGCACACCGGACCTCTTTCCCGAAGTCATGGCCGCCGCCATCGAGAAACGTCCCCTGCCGATACCGGACAGCGAGGTCCCGGCCTGAGTACTGCCGGGCGGACCGTGGGGTTCCGGAGCGATCCGTCACGGCTCCAGAGCGCTCCGTCACTGCTCCGGAGTACCCGGCTGACCGGATCCGGATCCCCGCTCACCGGTCGAGTGGCGCCGTCGCACCCGTACGGACATGCCGTTTTGTCCCTCACAACCCGGCCACCAGCGCGATCTGTGACCGTAATCACCGCTCAGGTGTGATCTGCAATTTAGGGTCCTGCGGAACGCGGGGATAACCTGCCGGATGGACATGCCGCGTACCCGGACACCGTGTACGCCTCCCTAGTGACCGCGCAGTCACGTTGCCCTTCGCGGCACGCCCACGCAGAAAACCAACCGCGAGACCACTAAAAGGGACGGACGCGCGTGGACCTGTTCGAGTACCAGGCGAGGGACCTCTTCGCCAAGCACGGTGTACCGGTGCTGGCCGGTGAAGTCATCGACACGCCTGAGGCAGCCCGCGAGGCGACCGAGCGGCTGGGCGGCAAGTCAGTCGTCAAGGCGCAGGTGAAGGTCGGCGGCCGCGGCAAGGCCGGTGGCGTCAAGCTGGCCGCCAACCCCGACGAGGCGGTCGCCCGTGCGACCGACATCCTCGGCATGGACATCAAGGGCCACACGGTCCACAACGTGATGATCGCCGAGCTGTCCCCGGAGATCGAGGCGGAGTACTACGTCTCGTACCTCCTCGACCGCACCAACCGCACCTTCCTGGCCATGGCCTCGGTGCAGGGCGGCATGGACATCGAGGAGGTCGCGGAGAAGACCCCCGAGGCCCTCGCGAAGGTCCCGGTCAACGCCGTGGACGGCGTCGACATCGTCAAGGCCCGCGAGATCGTGGCCCAGGCGAAGTTCCCGGCCGACGTGGCCGAGGGTGTCGCCGAGGCCATGGTGACCCTGTGGGACACCTTCGTCGCCGAGGACGCCCTCCTCGTCGAGGTCAACCCGCTGGTGAAGACCAAGGACGGCCGGATCCTGGCCCTGGACGGAAAGGTGTCTCTCGACGAGAACGCCGACTTCCGTCAGCCCGGCCACGAGGCCCTCGAGGACAAGGCCGCGGCCAACCCGCTCGAGGCTGCCGCCAAGGCCAAGAACCTCAACTACGTCAAGCTCGAGGGCGAGGTCGGCATCATCGGTAACGGTGCCGGTCTGGTCATGTCGACGCTGGACGTCGTCGCGTACGCCGGTGAGAACCACGGCAACGTGAAGCCCGCCAACTTCCTCGACATCGGTGGCGGCGCCTCCGCAGAGGTCATGGCGAACGGCCTGGAGATCATCCTCGGCGACCCGGACGTCAAGTCCGTCTTCGTCAACGTCTTCGGTGGCATCACCGCGTGCGACGAGGTCGCCAACGGCATCGTCCAGGCGCTTGAGCTGCTCAAGTCCAAGGGCGAAGCGGTCACCAAGCCGCTCGTCGTGCGCCTCGACGGCAACAACGCGGAGCTGGGTCGCAAGATCCTCTCCGACGCCAACCACCCGCTCGTGCAGCGTGTGGACACCATGGACGGCGCGGCCGACAAGGCCGCCGAGCTCGCCGCGGCTGCGAAGTAAGGGACGAGGGACTCCAACACCATGGCTATCTTCCTCACCAAGGACAGCAAGGTCATCGTCCAGGGGATGACCGGCGCCACGGGCATGAAGCACACCAAGCTCATGCTGGCCGACGGCACCAACATCGTCGGTGGCGTGAACCCGCGCAAGGCCGGTACCTCCGTCGACTTCGACGGCACCGAGGTACCCGTCTTCGGGTCCGTCGCCGAGGCGATCGAGAAGACCGGCGCCGACGTGTCGGTTCTCTTCGTGCCGCCGGCCTTCGCGAAGGCCGCTGTCGTCGAGGCGATCGACGCCGAGATCCCGCTGGCCGTCGTGATCACCGAGGGCATCGCTGTCCACGACTCGGCCGCCTTCTGGGCGTACGCCGGCGCGAAGGGCAACAAGACCCGGATCATCGGCCCGAACTGCCCCGGCCTGATCACCCCCGGTCAGTCCAACGCCGGCATCATCCCGGGCGACATCACCAAGCCCGGCCGCATCGGTCTCGTGTCCAAGTCGGGCACGCTGACCTACCAGATGATGTACGAGCTCCGTGACATCGGCTTCTCCTCCGCCGTCGGCATCGGTGGCGACCCGGTCATCGGCACCACGCACATCGACGCCCTCGCGGCGTTCGAGGCGGACCCCGAGACCGACCTCATCGTGATGATCGGCGAGATCGGCGGCGACGCCGAGGAGCGTGCGGCCGACTACATCGCGAAGAACGTCACGAAGCCGGTCGTCGGTTACGTCGCGGGCTTCACCGCCCCCGAGGGCAAGACCATGGGCCACGCGGGCGCCATCGTCTCCGGCTCCTCCGGCACCGCCGCCGCCAAGAAGGAGGCCCTCGAGGCCGCCGGCGTGAAGGTGGGCAAGACGCCGACCGAGACCGCCAAGCTGGCGCGCGAGATCCTCGGCGGCTGATCGCGCGCCGCGGCCTGTCCGCCGCGGCACCGCGTCACCGCAGCAACGGCTCGGGCCCGCACCCCTCCTGCGAGGGGTGCGGGCCCGAGCCGTTGCCGTACCGGTCAGGGGATCCGCGGCACGAGGCGTTCCGGGCCGTGCGCGAGCTCGCCGCGCAGCTTCTTCTGCAGTTCCAGATCCTGCGGGGTCAACTTCTCCGGGCCGCCGCGCGGGGGCACGCCGCCGACCCGCTCGGCCGGCGCGATCGGCTGTTCGTACTGCGTGGGAGCGGTCTTCAGGGTGAACGCCGTCGTGCCGATGAGCAGCACGGCGAAGCAGATCGCCGCCCGGGTCCAGAGTTCGGCCTTGCGTTCGCTGCCCCTGCGGACGGCCCGGGCCGGTGGTGGTGCGGGCACCTGTTCGGTGAGGGCGAGCGAGCCGAGCCGCTCCTGGAGCAGGGCGGACTGCTCACCGGGGGACACGGGATCCGCCAGTTCGGGCAGCCGCTCGGCGATGGCGGCCCGTGCGTTCAGTAGCCGGCTCGCCGCCGCCGGGGTGCTCGCCTCGGTCTCGGCAGCCGTCTCCGGCAGGTCCAGGCCCACACCGTCGTAGAGCAGCAGGGTGCGCCGGTGTGCCGGCGGCATGGCGAGCAGTGCGTCGAGCAGTGCGCGTCTCCCCGGATCCTCGGGCAGCGCGTCGGGGTGGCGGTGGGCACGGCGCAGCCGGTGCCAGGGTGACATCGCGTATTCGTACGCCGCCGCGCGCACCCAGCCTCCCGGGTCGCGGTCCCTGGCGACCTCGGGCCAGCGCTGCCAGGCGAGCTGGAAGGCGTGCTCGACGGCCTCGTGGGACAGATTCCGGCGTCCGGTCAGCAGGTACGTCTGGTGGACGAGGCCGGTCGCGATGCGTGTGTACAAGGAGTCGAACGCTTCTTCGGCGGCTGTGAACCCCGCCCGCGCCGGTGCCGCGGGTGTGGAGGAGGGGACAGGAGCCGCCTCGGTGCCTGCGGCGGCGCCTGTTCCGGTGCCGGGCTCGGTCGGGGACATCGTGGTGCTCCCGGTGGCTTCGACGGTGGGGGACGGAGATTCCTGCGGTCCCGTGCGGGTGTCTGCGGAGCCGATCAGCCTGGAGTACGCCGTGCGCTTACGGCCCCGTGGGCTGGTGCGCCCTGTCTCCCAGGCGCGGACGGTGGCAGCGGTGACGCCCACGGCCTCCGCGACCTGCTCCTCACTCAGCGCCCTTGCCTCGCGCAGCCGTCGGCGCTCCTTGGGGGAGGGCAACGGTGCGGCGGTGACCGGACCGGTGGGGCTCCGTGTCATGTCCGGCCCCCGTCGACACTGCACTGGGTGAAAAAGTACATAAGCGTATATTGAGCGACACAGCGGCCATTCGCCCGTTACACGGAATAAGCGCGTGTCGTTGGGAGCATGGCCGGGTGACCCAAGTGACCGAGCGCAGCCCGATGTTGCCTGCCGAGCGGAGCAGGTCGGCCGCACTGGCCTCCGCCTTTGTACGCGGGGCGATCGCGGCGGGGCTCGGGCTCGGCTCGCTGTCCGTCCTGGTCATGGTGCTGTGGATCAGCTCCCCCTACCCCGACAGCGGCCCGGGTGAAGCCCTCCATGCGGCGACCGGGCTGTGGCTCCTCGCCCACGGCGCGGAGCTCGTCAGGACCGACACCCTGAGCGGGAACCCGGCCCCCGTGGCGACCGTCCCGCTGCTCCTCGTCGTGCTGCCGGTGTGGCTGGTCCACCGGGCCGCACGGGATTCCGCGGAACCGGAGGAAGGGTCGGCGGTGAGGCATTCGGCCGTCGGCGCGTTCTTCGCGGTGACCGCCGGATACCTGCTGGTGGCGCTGGCCGCAGCGGCGTACGCACGGGGCGGCGGGCTGCCTGCCGAGCGGACCTCTCTCGCCTTCCCGCTCACCGTGGTGGTGGCTGGTGCGGCTGCGGCCGGGGTCTGGGCGGCGTGCGGGCGCCCGGTGGGTCCGCTGATGGTCTGGGCGCCGCTGAAGCTGCAGGAGGCTGTCGCCAGGTCCCGGTTCCGGGCCGGCACGCAGACGGTCCTCCGGTCGGCGGCAGCCGGTGTGACGGTGCTGCTCGGCGGGGGCGCTCTCGTGGTCGCCGTGGCGCTGCTGTGGCACGGGGGAGCCGCCCGGGAGTCCTACCTCGCACTGTCCGGCCACTGGGCGGACCGGGCCGCCGTCCTGCTGCTGGCGCTGGCTCTCGTACCGAATGCGGCGATGTGGGGTGCGGCGTACGGCCTCGGGCCCGGTTTCGCCCTCGGTACGGCGTCCACGGCCACCCCGCTCGCCTTCACCGGGCATCCGGCCCTGCCCGACTTCCCCCTGCTGGCCGCCGTGCCGTCCCCGGGGCCGGGAACGGCCGCGAACTGGGCGGCGGTGGCGGTGCCCGTCGCCGCCGGCCTCGCGGTCGCCCGCTTCACGGCGCGGGGGGCGGCTCCCGGTGACGGGGTGCGCGAGGAGGCCTGGAGTCCACGGGACACGGCGCTGGCGGCGATGCTGGGGGCTGTCGGATGCGGAGTGGGTGCGGCGGTGCTGTCCGCGGCGTCGGGCGGGCCGATGGGCACCGGGGCGCTGGCGGAGTTCGGGCCCGTGTGGTGGCTGGTGGGGCCCGCCGCGCTGGGCTGGACGGCCGTGATCGGCGTACCGGTGGCACTGCTGCTCAGGTTCTGGCGGCTGCGGGAACACCCGTGGGGGTGGCGGCGGAATCCGGTGGAACGTGCGGAGGAGGAGCCGAAGGGGCTGGCCGACGGGAAAGGGGAAGACAGGGCGACGGGGAAGAGCGGCGGCGAGGACGGGGCGGAAGCCGGGCTCCCGGACTCGGAGCTCTACGAATTCCTGCCGACCGACCCGTGGCACGAGGACGATGCCAGGAAGGCGCGCTGGGCCTCGCTCCAGAAGAGTTCCGGCGGGTTGATGGCGGACTTCCCCGCAGTCCCCGGTGGCGACAGCCCCTCGGTGAAGGGTGACGAAACGCCGACCGGCCGGGTTCCGGATGCCCAGGGGCACCCGGAACCCGACCGGGGGACTGCTTCGTAACGGGCGGCTTGCCCGGGCGCTACTTCTTCACGCCGAAGAAGGGCTCCAGCGGCTCCGGCAGCAGATCGTTGCAGGCCAGGGCGCCGGACTTGGTGAGGGCGTCGTTCACGCAGGTGTAGTAGTCGCGGTAGACCAGCTGCACCGTGAACGACGTGGCGACGATCAGCAGAGCGAGCAGCGCGGTGACCAGACCGCTGACAGCCGCCGTGGTCTGCTGCCTGCCGCTGATCTGCGGCGCACCCACGGGCGGTGCCACCGGAGGAGCACCGGGCGGTGTGGGTGCGGGGGCACGGTCCGGGGCCCCACCACCCGTCGCGCCGGGGGCGGCGCTCTGCGCCGGGGTCTTCCGTGGTCCCGCGCGCAGGGCGCTGACCGACCAGTACACAGCGAGTGCGCCGAGGAGCAGCGCGATCTCGGGGAAGTCGAAGAGGGCGAAGAAGAACGCCCACATGCCGCCCAGCACCGCGTAGCGCGCGCGGCGCTGCGCGGGGTCGGTCGGGTCCCAGCGCAGTCCGCCGGGGTTGCCCTCGGGTCCTTGGCCCTGGCCGCCCTGCCCGCCGGTACCGCCGGGACGGCTGCCGAAGCCGCCGTTCTGCCGGCCCGGCTGCTGGTCACTCCACTGGCTGCCCCAGACGGGGCGGTCGTCGGACGGATCCTCGCCGTTACCGCCGCTGACGTTCTTTCCCGCCCCGTGGGACGGGCGGCGCGGCTGCCAGGGCTGGTCGGGCCGGTCCTCGGGCGGGGCGGCGAACGGATTGTCGTCGGAAGGGGAGGTGGAGCCAGGCGCCGACGGGGAGTCCGGTGCGCCGGAGGAGCCCGTCGCGGAGGAGCCCGTCGCGGAGGAGTCCGGCGATGAGGAGGAGTCCGGCGATGAGGACCGGCGTTCCCGCATCAGCGTGAAGGTCCGCTCGGGCAGCGGGTGGCCAAAGGCGGTGCGGAGGCGGTCCGGCATGTGGTGAACGTCTTCCCCATCTCGTCATTTCCGCCCGGAGGACGGTTCCCTGTCCCCTGACGCTACCTCCCGGCCACGCCCCCGTCCCGTGGGGGCCGCTGGGTGTGCCGGTATCGTTGCTGACGGTCGGCCCGTTCGTAGAGTTCCCCGTATCGAGGGGCGAAGTTCTTTCGTACGACCATACAAACGCATCTCCAGCACATCGCACCTGTCTTACCACGCGAGAAAGGGCCCTGCCGTGGCCTCCCCGCCCCCTCCCGCCGCTCCGGCCCGTCTGGTTGTCCTGGTCTCCGGCTCGGGCACGAACCTGCAAGCCCTGCTCGACGCCATCGGTGACGACCCCGAGGGCTACGGCGCCCGGATCGTCGCGGTCGGCGCGGACCGTTACGGCACCCTCGGCCTCGAGCGCGCCGAGCGTGCCGGGCTCCCCACGTTCGTGTGCAAGGTCGGCGAGTACGCGACCCGCGAGGAGTGGGACGCCGCCCTGGCCGACGCCGTGGCGGAACACCGCCCGGACCTCGTCGTGTCCGCGGGGTTCATGAAGATCGTGGGCAAGAGCTTCCTCGCCGGGTTCGGCGGCCGGTTCATCAACACCCACCCCGCCCTGCTCCCCAGCTTTCCCGGTGCCCACGGCGTGCGCGACGCGCTCGCGTACGGCGTGAAGGTCACCGGGTGCACCGTCCACTTCGTCGACGACGGCGTCGACACCGGTCCGATCATCGCGCAGGGCGTGGTCGAGGTGACCGAAGAGGACACCCCGGAGGGCGAAGCGGCCCTCCACGAACGCATCAAGGAAGTCGAGCGCAAGCTGCTCGTCGAGGCCGTAGGGCGGCTCGCCCGCGACGGCTATCGCATTGAGGGACGAAAGGTTCATCTCGGTCATGTCAGTGAATAAGCCCATCCGCCGCGCTCTGGTCAGTGTCTACGACAAGACGGGGCTCGAGGACCTCGCCCGCGGTCTCCACGAGGCGGGTGTCGAGCTGGTCTCCACCGGCTCCACCGCCGGGAAGATCGCTGCAGCCGGGGTGCCGGTCACCAAGGTCGAGGAGCTCACCGGCTTCCCCGAGTGCCTCGACGGCCGTGTCAAGACGCTGCACCCCCGGGTGCACGCCGGCATCCTCGCGGACCTGCGTCTGGACGCCCACCGTGAGCAGCTCGCCGAGCTCGGCGTGGAGCCGTTCGACCTCGTGGTCGTCAACCTGTACCCGTTCAAGGAGACCGTCGCCTCCGGCGCGTCCGACGACGAGTGCGTGGAACAGATCGACATCGGCGGCCCCTCGATGGTCCGCGCCGCCGCCAAGAACCACCCGTCCGTGGCGGTCGTGACCAGCCCCGAGCGCTACGCCGACGTCCTGGCCGCGGTCAGGTCCGGCGGCTTCGACCTGACCGCCCGCAAGCGGCTCGCCGCCGAGGCGTTCCGGCACACCGCGTCGTACGACGTGGCCGTCGCCTCCTGGTTCGCGGACGACTACGCGGCCTCGGACGACTCGGGCCTCCCCGAGTTCCTCGGCGACACCTTCGTACGCAAGAACGTCCTGCGCTACGGCGAGAACCCGCACCAGCCCGCCGCGCTGTACACCTCCGGCGAGGGCGGCCTCGCCGAGGCCGAGCAGCTGCACGGCAAGGAGATGTCCTACAACAACTACACGGACACCGACGCCGCGCGCCGGGCCGCGTACGACCACGCCGAGCCGTGCGTCGCGATCATCAAGCACGCCAACCCGTGCGGCATCGCGATCGCGGACGACGTCGCCGAGGCGCACCGCAACGCCCACGCCTGCGACCCGCTGTCGGCCTTCGGCGGTGTCATCGCCGTCAACCGCCCGGTGACCGTGGCGCTCGCCGAGCAGGTCGCGGAGATCTTCACCGAGGTCATCGTCGCCCCGGCGTACGAGGACGGGGCGGTCGAGATCCTCGCCCGCAAGAAGAACATCCGGGTGCTGCGCTGCCCCGACGCCCTGACCTCCGCGTTCGAGGTGAAGCCCATCGACGGCGGCGCGCTGCTCCAGGTCACCGACCGGCTCCAGGCCGACGGCGACGACCCGGCCGCCTGGACCCTCGCGACCGGCGAGGCGCTCTCCGCGGACGAGCTCAGGGAGCTCGCCTTCGCGTGGAAGGCCTGCCGTGCGGTCAAGTCCAATGCGATCCTGCTCGCCAAGGGCGGCGCCTCGGTCGGCGTCGGCATGGGCCAGGTCAACCGCGTCGACTCCGCCAAGCTCGCCGTCGAGCGGGCCGGCGAGGAGCGGGCGCGCGGTGCGTACGCCGCGTCCGACGCCTTCTTCCCCTTCCCCGACGGCCTGGAGATCCTCACCGCCGCCGGGATCAGGGCCGTGGCCCAGCCGGGCGGCTCGGTCCGCGACGAACTGGTGATCGAGGCGGCGAAGAAGGCCGGCGTGACCATGTACTTCACGGGAACGCGTCACTTCTTCCACTGACGAGCCCGCAGTGATCCGGCACAGGCCGCACCCGCTCCGGGTGCGGCCTGTGCCGCGTCCCGGCGTACGGAGATCAGTCGTCCCTCTGTTCTAATGAATGGCCTTGTCGGGCCGTAAGGGCTGGACCGGTACGACCGGCAGAGACCAGCGAGGGAATCCGTTGCGGGGGCATCGTGCTTGACCTGAACCAGAGCGACACGGACGTGCCCGACGACCGGGAGCAGCCGGAAACGGCCCCCGACCGGCCCGGCGGTCCGTCGAGCCCCGGGCCGCTGCGCCCCTATCTGATCGTGGCCGCACTCCTGTGCACGCTCTACTTCCTTTACGCGTATCTGCGGTACAGCCACTTCGAATCGCCCTCCTGGGACCTGGGCATCTTCGAACAGGAGGTGCGCGCGTACGCCGGGTTCAACGCCCCGGTCGTCAACATCAAGGGCCCCGGCTATCTGATACTCGGCGACCACTTCAGCCCCGTGGTGGCGCTCCTCGTCCCCCTCTACTGGATCTGGCCTTCCGCCCTCGCGCTGCTGTTCGCCCAGTCCGCCCTGTTCGCTGCCTCCGCAGTCATCGTGGGGCGTACCGTCCAGCAGATCCTGGGCGGCCGTTCCGGTCTCTGTGCAACGGTCGCGTACGGGCTCTCCTGGGGCCTCCAGGAGGCGGTGAAGGCCGACTTCCACGAAATAGCGTTCGCCGTCCCACTGATCGCCCTCGTCTGCCGCGCGCTCCTTCTGCAGCGCTGGACGGCCGCAGTCCTCTGGGCGCTGCCCCTGGTCCTGATCAAGGAGGACCTCGGGGTCACCGTCGCGGTCGTCGGAGCCCTCCTCGCCCTCTACGGGCGACGGCTCCAGGGACTGCTGCTGGCGGCCTTCGGAGTGTTCGCCTTCGCGCTGACCGTGCTCGTCCTCATACCGGCGGCCAGCAGTGCGGGCACGTACGACTACTGGAAGAAGATCGACAAGAACGGTGAGCAGGAGGTCTCCCTGCTCGACTCCGTCCTCGGCGTCCTCGACTCCTCCGTCAAGGTGGAGATGCTGATCTTCCTGGTCGGCATCACCGCGTTCATGGCGCTGCGCTCACCCCTGATCCTGCTCGTCCTGCCCACGCTCGGCTGGCGGCTGCTGTCCCAGGACTCCAACCACTGGGGCATGGTCTGGCACTACAGCGCGATCCTCATGCCGGTCGTCTTCCTGGCGATGGCCGACGGCATTCGCCGGAGCCGCGCCTCGCATCGGCCCTGGCTCCTCGCGTACGCGAACGTCGCCGTGCCCGTGGCAGCCGCGATCGCCGTGACCCTCACCCAGCACCTTCCCCTGCGCGACCTGCTGCGCCCGGAGTTCTACCGCTCCGACGCGCGCGTCGAGGCGGCCGAGGAGGCTCTGGACGCCATCCCCGAGGGTGCGCGCGTGGAGACGGACATCACCCTGATGGCACACCTGACCGGTGACCGCACGGTGTACTGGGTCGGCGGCGCCCCCGGTACCGCTCCCGACATCGTCGCGATCAACCTGGACTTCGGCTGGTCGACGCCGATCGAGGACCCGGTGAAATACGCGCAGCAGCTGCATCCCGAGGCGCGGTACCGCCTCAAGCACCGGTCGGGGCCCTTCATCGTGATGGAGCGGACCACCCCGGCGCCGTCCGGTTTCCGCTCCTGAGCACAGCCGCGAGGCCCGGAGAACGCCGAAGGCCGCAGGCCCCGCGGAACACGGGAGCTGCGGCCTTGCCGGTGGACTGCACTCCACCCGGTGGATCAGTACTGCGGCTGCTGCCGGCGGTTGAACCAGCTGCCACCGTCGGACTTCGCCACGAAGACGACGACGAGGACGGCCAGAACGGTGTGGACGAGGCCGACCACGATGAACGGGTAGATGCCGAGGATCGCGGTGATCACGCCGAAGACCATCGCGGTGATGCGGATGCCGTTGCCACCGCTGCCGAACTTCACGGCGAGGAACACGGCGAGGACACCCCAAAGCACCGCGAAGGCGACGATGCCCCACAGGGCGTTGCCCGAGTAGTCCGCGAGCTCCTGGAACTGGACGTCCTCCTGCAACGAGGCGTCGTTCTTGGCGGCGTTCACGGCCGCGGCGGCGATCGCGAAGATGATCGCCCCGATCAGCTGGAGGCCGGCGATCACGTAGAGCATGACCCGCGCGGACTTCACGCCGCCTGGCATCTCCGTGGGAATGCCGGGGAAGCCGCCGTAGCCGCCCTGGACCGGCGGCGCCTGCGGATAGCCGTAGCCCTGCTGCGGCACGCCCTGGGGGGCCTGCTGCGGATAGCCGTAGCCCGGCTGCTGCCCGCCCGGCTGCTGGCCCTGCTGCTGGCCGTAGGGGTTGTTGGGGTCGCCGAAGCTCATGGCGAAATTCCTCCGTTGCAAATGTGCGGGGACGACGCGGTCCGGGCGGAGGAATGATGCGCAAGTCTGAATACGGTTGGTCCCCCCGACACTGTCCGCGGTACTGCGCGCCTCATCGTCGTCCTGACATCGGCTTTCTGTCCAGTCAACAGGCGAATGCGTTGTGCAAGTGCAACCTCGTGTCCACGGTGCAACCCAGAATTGGTATGCGGGTGGGGTCATCCGCGAGGATAGGTGTCATGACTGCCCAGATTCTCGATGGCAAGGCCACCGCAGCTGCGATCAAATCCGATCTGACCGTCCGCGTGGCGGCCCTCAAGGCGCAGGGCATCACCCCCGGCCTGGGAACCCTGCTCGTCGGGGACGACCCTGGCAGCCGGTGGTACGTGAACGGCAAGCACCGTGACTGCGCACAGGTCGGCATCGGCTCCATCCAGCGTGAACTCCCCGACACCGCCACCCAGGAGGACATCGAGGAGGTCGTACGGGAGCTCAACGCCAACCCCGAATGCACGGGCTACATCGTGCAGCTCCCCCTTCCCAAGGGCATCGACACCAACCGTGTCCTCGAGCTGATGGACCCGGCGAAGGACGCCGACGGGCTGCACCCCATGAGCCTCGGCAAGCTCGTGCTGAACGAGACCGGCCCGCTGCCCTGCACCCCGCAGGGTGTCGTCACGCTGCTCCGCAAGCACGGTGTGGAGATCAACGGTGCTCATGTGGTGGTCGTCGGGCGCGGTGTCACCATCGGCCGCTCGATCCCGCTGCTGCTGACCCGTAAGTCCGAGAACGCGACCGTCACCCAGTGCCACACCGGCACGCGTGATCTCTCGGCCCACCTCAAGCAGGCCGACATCATCGTCGCCGCCGCCGGTGTCCCGCACCTCATCAAGCCCGAGGACGTGAAGCCGGGCGCGGCCGTGCTCGACGTCGGCGTCAGCAGGGACGAGAACGGCAAGATCGTCGGCGATGTGCACCCCGGTGTCGCCGAGGTCGCCGCGTGGGTCGCCCCGAACCCGGGCGGTGTCGGACCCATGACCCGTGCCCAGCTGCTGGTCAACGTGGTCGAGGCGGCCGAGCGTGCGGCGGCCGATGCCTCTGCCGTCTCCGCCGGCTGATCCGGGCCGGTAGGAGCGTCATGGGTGCTGGTACGAGTCCGGCGGACGGTACGCGCGCCGACGAGGCTGTTGAGACGGACGAGGCGGTTGAGCCCAGCGGTCCGGACGAGGCGGTTTCGACCAAGGGTGCGGATGAGGTGGTAGTGACGGACGGTCCGGATGAGACGGCTGCGACCGACGTTCCGGCTGGGCCGCCCACGACGGGTGAGTCCGACGAGGCGCTCGCGGTCGGTGGGTCCACGTCCGACGAAGCACCGGTGGTCGGTGAGTCCGACGAGGCACCGGCGGCAGGCGAGTCCGAGGCGGTGTCCCCGGCGGCAGGCGAGTCCGAGGCGGTGTCCCCGGCGGCGGGTGAGTCCGAGGCGGTGTCCCCGGCGGCGGGTGAGTCCGAGGCGGTGTCCCCGGCGGGTGCCGGCGGCGGCTCGACCCGGGCGCCTTCGCGGCGCTTCTCGCTGACCCGTGACACCGCCCGCCCCGAGGGCGGCGGCCGTGCGGCGCCGGGGGACGCTCCCGCGCCCGCCCGGCAGTGGCCGCTGCTCACCGTGCTCTGCACCGCCGGTGTCGGGCTGCTGATCGTGGGGGCCGACCCCTTCGACCAAGCCTTCAGGATCGGCGCGATGCTGATGGGCTTCGCCCTCCTCGCGGGGGCGGTGCTGCGCTGGGTGGTTCCCTCGGTCGGCATGCTCGCCGTGCGGTCCCGGTTCACCGACCTCGTCACGTACGGCCTGATGGGCACCCTGATCGTCCTGCTCGCGCTGATGGCGCAGCCCAAGCCGTGGCTGGACGTCCCCATCCTGGAGGACGTCGTCCACTTCACCATCCGCTAGAAGTCCGGGGTGTCCGTCCCCTCCCCCGAGGAGGGACGGACACCGGACGGGACGTCCCGGAGCAAGAAACGCCGGAATGCGGTGACTTGAGCGGCCTTGCCCCGTCCTGCCTCCAGGCTCATGGACATGAGGTGTCCGGTTCAAGGGATGGCGGTGGCCTGTGGCACGGAAGTGACCATTCCGCCACGGTGTGATCGCCGCGCAACGATGGCAGACTGATCCGGCATACGCCACAGGCGTACGACGGAGCGTGTGGTGACGCCGAATGCACCCATGCGCCCCCCTGTGAGGAACTGACACCTTGGCTTTACGCATCCTCGTGGGTAGTTCAGAAGCGGGAGACCGCCGGTTCTGAGTGGGGCGTCGGGACTCGGTGTCACGGAGCGGGGGCGCGTCGGGCACGTTCGGGGGAATTGGATGAGGGGGAGTAATGCCTCGTTGGAAGGCACTACCGGAGGAACTCGACCCGCAGGTCAAGGAGTTCGCCAACCAGCTGCGCAGGCTGGTCGACCGGAGCGGGCTGAGCATCGCCGCGGTGGCTGACCGCACGGGCTACAGCAAGACGTCCTGGGAGCGTTATCTCAACGGCAGGCTGCTCGCGCCCAAGGGAGCGATCGTCGCGCTCGCCGAGGTGACAGGCACCAACCAGAACCACCTGACGACCATGTGGGAGCTGGCGGAGCGTGCCTGGAGCCGCTCCGAGATGCGCCACGACATGACGATGGAAGCCATACGGATCTCGCAGGCGCGTGCGGCGCTCGGCGAGTTCGGGCCGACCTCGGCCCCCGCGGCCGGCCGGAGCAACCGGTCCGGTGGACGGGCGGGCGCGGGAGCAGGGGTCTCCACCGCGCCAGGGCCCGGGGAGGACATGCGCGACGCGAGCCGTCCACCGTCCGTACCGGTCCAGCGGGGAGCCGTTCCGCGCATCCCGCAGCAGCCGCGGCACGGGGCGGGGCCGGATGCAGGTGCCCCGGGCGGCGCCGGTCCCGCGGACGGATTCCACGCCGCCGGTGCGGGGGCGCAGCCGCCGGACCGGCGCGCGAGGCGGGCCGGACAGCCCGGCAGCCGTCGCAAGCTGACGATGTTCCTCGTGGGTGTGGTGGGCGCCCTGCTCGTGATAGCCGGCGCGGTGCTGCTCACCGATCTGGGCGCGGACGACGGTGGGAACAAGGCCGTGACCCCGTCCGCCGAGCCGAGCACCGCCGCGCCGGAGCTGCCGGCCGGGGTCGAGTGCACCGGCGCGGCGTGCACCGGACAGGACCCGGAAGCCATGGGCTGCGGAGGCCAGTTCGCGAGCACGGTCTCCAGGGCAACGGTGGGCGCCAGCCTCGTCGAGGTCCGTTACAGCAAGACCTGTGCGGCCGCGTGGGCCCGTATAACGAAGGCCACCCCCGGAGACACCGTTCGGATCAGCGCGGGCGGGGGCGCGGGCGCGCAGGACGGCACGGTCGACGCGGACGCGGACGCGTACACCCCGATGGTCGCGGTGAAGAAGGCTTCGGACGCGAAGGCTTGCGCGACGCTCGCCTCCGGTACGGAGGGCTGCACCACACCTGAGTAGGACATACGGGCGGACGGACAGCTGCGGTACGTGACCGGCTGTGTGCGGTCCCACAGGGGGGTGGGCGGCCGGGGGGACCGGGGTCGGATAGCCTGACCGCTGGATATCTCTTCACATCAAGATTCAGAGATATCCAGCACCAGGGGCAGGGACCCCCACCGCCAGCTGTCTAACGGAGATCGCCATGACCCGCACTCCCGTGAATGTCACCGTGACCGGCGCAGCCGGCCAGATCGGCTACGCGCTGCTCTTCCGCATCGCCTCCGGCCACCTGCTCGGCCCGGACGTGCCGGTCAACCTGCGACTCCTCGAGATCCCGCAGGGTCTGAAGGCCGCCGAGGGCACCGCGATGGAGCTCGACGACTGCGCCTTCCCGCTGCTGCGCAACATCGAGATCACGGACGACGCCAACGTCGGCTTCGCCGGCGCGAACGTCGCCCTCCTGGTCGGCGCCCGCCCGCGTACGAAGGGCATGGAGCGCGGCGACCTGCTCTCCGCCAACGGCGGCATCTTCAAGCCGCAGGGCAAGGCCATCAACGACAACGCCGCGGACGACATCAAGGTCCTCGTCGTCGGCAACCCGGCCAACACCAACGCGCTCATCGCGCAGGCCGCCGCCCCGGACGTACCGGCCGAGCGCTTCACCGCGATGACCCGTCTGGACCACAACCGCGCGATCTCGCAGCTGGCCGCGCGGACCGGTGCCGCCGTCTCCGACATCAAGCGGCTGACGATCTGGGGCAACCACTCGGCGACCCAGTACCCGGACATCTACCACGCGGAGATCGCCGGCAAGAACGCCGCCGAGGTCGTCAACGACGAGGCCTGGCTGGCCGACACCTTCATCCCGACCGTCGCCAAGCGTGGCGCCGCGATCATCGAGGCGCGTGGCGCGTCCTCGGCCGCCTCGGCCGCCAACGCCGCCATCGACCACGTGCACACGTGGATCAACGGCACCGCCGAGGGCGACTGGACCTCGATGGGCATCCCGTCGGACGGCTCCTACGGCGTCCCCGAGGGCATCATCTCCTCCTTCCCGGTCACCACGAAGGACGGCACGTACGAGATCGTCCAGGGCCTGGACATCAACGAGTTCTCCCGTGCGCGCATCGACGCCTCGGTGCAGGAGCTCACCGAGGAGCGCGACGCGGTCCGCGAGCTCGGCCTGATCTGACCGGACTCCGGCCCCGGCCGGACCGGATCCATGCGAAGAGGCGCCCCCGGCAGCACGTGCTGCCGGGGGCCTCATCTCGGCGGAGGTCCGTGGCCGGTCGGCGTACTTCAGCAGATCCGGGACGAGAGCGTCGGCGTCGTCGAGGGTG
>NZ_JBEXDB010000020.1:0-137216 GCF_040605575.1 Streptomyces sp. NPDC005566
TACTGCAGGGGGGACCCTGTGGGAGAGTAGGACGCCGCCGAACAATTATTCCGGGAAAGCCCCGTGCCCTTGTGGCACGGGGCTTTTCTGCGTTCATGCCCCGGTCGGGAAGGACGTGTGCACATCGCGACGCCGGCCCTGCCACACCAGCACCACCCGCCGTGCCCGGAACGCGGCAGGCAACCCATGAACCCAGCTGAGAAACGTCGATCGGATGGTTTTGAGCATCCCTTCGTCCAGGGTATGCTTTAGCTCGTTGCCGCAAGGCGACAGGCCCCAATAGCTCAGTCGGTAGAGCGTCTCCATGGTAAGGAGAAGGTCTGCGGTTCGATTCCGCATTGGGGCTCCACCAAAGAGAAAGGCCCCCGCCTATGGCGAGGGCCTTTCTCGTTCGTGGGGACGATAGGGGCGTCAACCCCGATCCGGGGCCGTCACCTGAATGAGGGCGGCGCGAGCCCTCATTGAGTCCTTGCCGGTCGGGCACGGGAGCCCGCACGACCGGGGGCGCACCGGTCAGAAGTTCTGCGGCTCCGGGACGCGCATGGCGAGGATGGCCATGTCGTCCGACGCGGGTTCCGCCGCGAAGCGTTCCACCGCCCGCAGGATGCGGCCGGCCACCGCACCGGCCGTCAGGCCCGTACACATGGCAAGGACATCGGCCAGGCCGTCGTCGCCCAGCATGCGGGTGCCCTCACGGCGTTCGGTGACTCCGTCGGTGACGCACAGAAGGACGTCGCCGGGCTCGAGGGTGACTTCCTGCTCGTAGAGCTCCAGGTCCTCGATCACGCCGAGCAGCGGCTGAGGTTCGGCCGCCGCCTCCACGGAGCCGTCCTGCCGCAGGCGCAGCGGGAGCGGATGGCCGGCGCAGACGACCTTGAGCAGCGCGCTGCCGTCCTCCTGGGGCCACAACTCCCCGTAGAGGAGCGTGAGGAACCGGCTGCGGGCGCCCTCGTCGAGGATGGCCGCGTTGAGCCGTTCCAGTACGGCCGGGCCGGCGAAGCCCTCGCGGGCCAGCAGCCGCAGCGCGTGGCGGGCCAGACCCGTGACGGCCGCCGCCTCCGGTCCGGTACCGCAGACGTCACCGATGGCGAAGCCGTAGGCGCCGTCACGGATGGGGAACACGTCGTAGAAGTCGCCCCCGACCTCGTTGCCCTCGCCCGCCGCGCGGTAGATGACCTCGATCTCGACGTTGGGCACGTCCGGCAGGCCGGGGGGCAGCAGGCTGCGCTGGAGGGACTGGCTGATCGCCATGCGCTCCGAGTAGAGGCGGGCGTTGTCGAGGGCCAGAGCGGCCCTGCGGGACAAGTCCTCGGCCAGTTCCAGGATTTCCTGACGGAAGTGGTCGTCGGAGGGCTTGCCGAGGGTCAGCATGCCGATCACGCGGTTCCGCGCGACGAGCGGCAGCACGACGGTCTCGCCGCCTACGGCGGAGGCCGTCGCGAGCGTGGTGCGCGCTGCCGCCCCCATGCTCGCGGGCGCATCCCTGCCGAGGCTGCGTGTGGAGGTGCGAAGGGCCGCCTTGTGGGCTGCCGCGGCCGGTGCGGGCCAGATGCGGGCTCCCGGGGCCGGGACGGGGTCCGGAGGCTCGATGGAGGACAGCAGGGCCTTGATGCCGTCGATGAGTTCCTCGTCCTCGTGGAGCACGTAGGAGAGGTACGGCTCCGAGGACTGGTCGGCGATGGTGTAGACGGCGCACCAGGTGGCCAGCGTAGGTACCGTCATCTGGGCCATCAGCGCCAGCGTCTGGTCCCTGTCCAGCGTGCCGGCCAGCAGATCGGACGCCTCGACGAGGAAGGACAGGGAGCCTCGGCGCAGGCGTTCCAGCTCGCCCAGCCGGGCCGACTCGACGGCCAGCGCGATGCGGTCCGCGGCGAACTGAAGGCGCAGGGCCTCCTCGTTCGTGTACCGGCCGGGTGCTTCGGCCGCGACGCCCAGGGAACCGGTGAGTCTGCCCTCGACCTTGAGCGGGACAGTGACGACGGAGCGCATCCCCGTGTCGCTGAGGAGCGGTACGGCACCCGGTACCGCGGTGAGGTCCTCGTGGACCGCCGGCATCCGGGCCGAGCCGTAGCGGCCCGTTCCGGCCTCGACGGGAACCCGGGCGAAGCGCTGGCGGGCCGAGGGAAGGCCGGTCGTCGCCCGTACCTCCAGCTCCGTCTCGTCGTCGGTGGCCAGCAGCAGGAAAGCGGAATCCGCGTCGAGCATGTCCCGCGCCCGTTCGACCGTGCGCTGCAGCAGTCCGTCGAGGTCGTCGGGAGCGGGGGAACCGATGAAGACCTCGAACGGGTCCGTGGCGCGATTCTCGGCCGATGTGTCCGTAACCGGGGCGCGCACCGGGCTCTGGAGCACCGCCCGCTCGTAGTCGCGAACGAGAAGGCAGACCGTGGACGGCTCGCCCTGGGTGTCGCGGACTCTGAGGTGGGAGGCGTAGACGGGGATGACGCGCCCGTCGGCGCCCCGGATGCCGTAACTGCCCTCCCAGCGGGAGAGCCGCAGGGCGTCGGCGATGCCGGTGTTGGTGCCTGGTGTGTGCGGCCAGGCCGCGAAGTCGGTGAGCTGTTTCCCGGTGACCTTCTCGGCAGCGTGTCCGAACAGGAAGGCGGCGTCGTCGTTCCACGCGGCGATGGAGCCGGAGCGGTCGATCTGGACGACGGCGACCCGTACACGCTCGTCGGTGACCGGGAGCAGCTCCGTGGGCAGTACGGGACCCGCGGAGCGGATGCCCACGGGGCGGTCCGGAAGGTCGAGCTGGAACCAGACCTGCTTGTGCGTCGGCGTGTACTCGACTCCCCAGCGGGAAGCGAGTGCGGCGCAGAGCAGCAGTCCGCGGCCGCCTTCACGGTCCGGGCTGCCGAAGTCCAGGCCGGAGCTCTGGAGCGGGATCTCGCGTTCCGGATAGTGGTCGGAGACCTCGACGCGAACGCCGTCCTCGGTGCGCAGGCAGAGCACATCCGCGGCGGTGCCCGCGTGCACCACCGCGTTGGTCACAAGTTCACTGGTGAGGACGACGGCGTCGTCGACGACGTCGGTGTACCCCCACCCCTGAAGGGTGTCGCGGACGAATGCGCGGGCGATCGCCACCGAGCGTCCGACCGGATCGAAGGTGGCAGCCGCACGCGCGGTGATCACAGCACTCCCCATTTGGTGTCTCGTCGCTTCCCCGAGTCCTGTGCCCGTTTCTCGCCGCTTCGATTCGCCTGCCAGGCTAGACGCTCGCCAGGCGTCCCGTGTACAGGAGGGCCGACTTGGGCGCGCAGGCCACCTGCGGATGTGCGGGGGGCGCACAAGTATGGGGTCCCCGGTGAGGGAATTGGGGCAACCGTGGGACCCTGCACGCCGTCTGGTTCAGGCCTGGTACGTTTCAACGATTTGACGTTCGCATAGTCACCCGTCGACGGTGTGCTGTGCCGGTGAGTCAAAGTGGAAGTGGGCAAGCTTCCGGTTAAGGCCCGAGCGATACGGTCAACCCCTGCGGGAGGGACACGGTGGAGTCTGGCGTGGCGGCGCGGGGTTCAGGAACGCGCACAAAAGGCGGACAGCCCGTGAAGAAACAGCGCAATGGGACCATCGACGTGGATGCGGCAGCTCTGAACAGACTGCTTGCGGCTCTCGTGGCGATGCGCGACGGCAATTTCCGCAGGCGGCTCACCGTCTCGGGCGACGGCGTGCTCACGGAGATCGCAGCGGTCTTCAACGAGGTGGCCGACCGCAATCTTCATCTGACCGGCGAGCTGGCGCGCGTCCGTCGTGTGGTGGGGCGTGAGGGGAAACTCACCGAGCGTCTGGAGACCGGCGCCTGCGAGGGCTCCTGGGCAGCTGCGATCGATGCCTCCAACGAGCTCGTCGATGATCTGGCGCGCCCGGTGTCCGAGGTCGGACGGGTCCTTTCCGCGGTCGCCGACGGTGACCTCGAGCAGCGGATGGAACTGCGGTCGCACACGGCCGACGAGACGGCGCGCCCGCTGCGCGGCGAGTTCCTGAAGGTCTCCCGCACGGTCAACAACCTGGTCGATCAGCTGTCCGCGTTCACCGAGCAGGTGACGCGGGTCGCCGTCGAGGTGGGCACCGAGGGCAAGCTCGGCGGACAGGCCCAGGTGCGGGGGATGTCCGGGTCGTGGAAGGACCTCACGGACTCCGTGAACACCATGGCCTACCGGCTGACCGCTCAGGTGCGCGATATCGCCCTGGTGACGACGGCCGTGGCCAAGGGCGATCTGTCGCGGAAGGTCACCGTCCATGTGGCCGGCGAGATGCTTCAGCTCAAGAACACCGTCAACACGATGGTCGACCAGCTGTCGTCGTTCTCCTCCGAGGTGACCCGGGTCGCCCGCGAGGTGGGCACGGAGGGCGAACTCGGCGGACAGGCGACGGTGCCCGGAGTGGCCGGGGTCTGGAAGGACCTCACGGACTCCGTGAACACGATGGCCGGGAACCTGACGTCCCAGGTGCGCGGTATCGCCGAAGTGACGACAGCGGTCGCCAACGGTGACCTGTCGCAGAAGGTCACGGTGAGCGCCCGTGGCGAGGTCGCCCAGCTCGCCGAGACGATCAACCAGATGACCGAGACGCTGCGTACCTTCGCGGACGAAGTGACACGTGTGGCGAGCGAGGTCGGCGGCGAGGGGCTGCTCGGCGGCCAGGCACAGGTGCCCGGAGCGGCGGGCACCTGGAAGGACCTCACCGACTCGGTGAACACGGTCTTCCGGAACCTGACGACACAGGTGCGCGACATCGCGCAGGTGACGACCGCGGTGGCCAGCGGAGACATGACCCAGAAGGTCACCGTCGACGTGGCCGGCGAGATGCTGGAACTGAAGAACACCGTCAACACGATGGTCGACCAGCTCCAGGCCTTCGGTTCGGAGGTGACCCGGGTCGCCCGGGAGGTCGGCGTCGAGGGCCGGCTGGGCGGACAGGCCGAAGTGCCGGGCGCGGCGGGCACCTGGAAGGACCTCACCGACTCGGTGAACACCGCCTTCCGGAACCTGACGGGCCAGGTCCGTGACATCGCGCAGGTGACGACCGCGGTGGCCAACGGTGACCTGTCCCAGAAGGTCACCGTCGATGTCGCCGGCGAGATGCTGGAACTGAAGAACACCGTCAACACGATGGTGGCGCAGCTGTCGAACTTCGCCGACCAGGTGACCCGGATGGCCCGCGACGTGGGCACCGAGGGCCGCCTCGGCGGTCAGGCGCGTGTCGACGGCGTCTCCGGTACGTGGAAGGAACTCACCGACTCCGTCAACTTCATGGCGGGGAACCTCACCTCCCAGGTCCGTCAGATCGCCCAGGTGACCACGGCGGTGGCCCGGGGCGACCTGTCGCAGAAGATCGACGTGGACGCCCGGGGCGAGATCCTGGAGCTGAAGAACACCATCAACACGATGGTCGACCAGCTCTCGGCCTTCGCCGACCAGGTGACCCGGGTGGCCCGCGAAGTGGGCACGGACGGGCGGCTGGGCGGCCAGGCCCAGGTGCCCGGTGTGGCCGGTGTGTGGCGTGATCTGACCGACTCGGTGAACGGCATGGCGGGGAACCTCACCGCCCAGGTCCGCAACATCGCTCAGGTCGCCACGGCGGTGGCGCGGGGTGACCTGTCGCAGAAGATCGACGTGGATGCCCGGGGCGAGATCCTGGAGCTGAAGAACACCCTCAACACGATGGTCGACCAGCTCTCGAACTTCGCGGAGCAGGTGACCCGGGTTGCCCGCGAGGTGGGCACGGAGGGGATCCTCGGCGGGCAGGCGGAGGTGCAGGGCGTCTCCGGTACGTGGAAGGACCTCACCCAGTCCGTCAACGGCATGGCGAACAACCTGACCCTCCAGGTCCGCAACATCGCCGAGGTGACCACGGCGGTCGCCAAGGGCGATCTCTCCAAGAAGATCACCGTCGACGCCAAGGGCGAGATCCTCGAACTGGTGACGACGGTCAACACGATGGTCGACCAGCTGCTCAACTTCGCCGACGAGGTGACGCGAGTCGCCCGCGAGGTGGGCACCGAAGGGATCCTCGGCGGTCAGGCCCGGGTGCGCGGTGCGACGGGCATCTGGAAGGACCTCAGCGACAACGTCAACCTGATGGCCAACAACCTGACCAGCCAGGTGCGCAACATCTCCCGGGTCTCGTCCGCGGTCGCCAACGGCGACCTGACGAAGAAGGTCACCGTCGAGGCACGCGGCGAGGTCGCGGAGCTCGCCGACACCGTGAACACGATGGTGACGACCCTGTCCTCGTTCGCCGACGAGGTGACCCGTGTGGCGCGTGAGGTGGGTACCGAGGGTGAGCTGGGCGGCCAGGCACGTGTCCCGGGTGTCGCGGGCACCTGGAAGGACCTCACCGAGTCCGTGAACTCGATGGCGTCCAACCTGACCGGTCAGGTCCGCCAGATCGCGACGGTCACCACGGCGATCGCCAAGGGCGATCTCACGAAGAAGATCGACATCGATGCGCGCGGTGAGATCCAGGAGCTGAAGAACACCATCAACACGATGGTCGACCAGCTCTCGTCCTTCGCCGACCAGGTGACCCGGGTGGCCCGCGAAGTGGGTACCGAGGGACAGCTCGGCGGTCAGGCCCGGGTCCGCGACGTCGACGGGACGTGGCGCGACCTCACCGAGTCGGTGAACGAGATGGCCGGGAACCTGACCCGTCAGGTGCGTGCCATCGCCGCGGTCGCCACCGCG
This sequence comes from Streptomyces sp. NPDC005566, assembly GCF_040605575.1. Taxonomy (NCBI): domain Bacteria; kingdom Bacillati; phylum Actinomycetota; class Actinomycetes; order Kitasatosporales; family Streptomycetaceae; genus Streptomyces; species Streptomyces sp. NPDC005566. Next base: position 6,684 of record NZ_JBEXDB010000020.1, read on the forward strand.
GTGACCCGGGGCGATCTCAACCTCAAGATCGACGTGGACGCGGCCGGCGAGATCCAGGTGCTGCAGGACAACATCAACACGATGATCGCCAACCTGCGTGACACCACCCTGGCCAACAAGGAGCAGGACTGGCTCAAGGGCAACCTCGCCCGGATCTCGGGCCTCATGCAGGGCCGTCGCGACCTGGACGACGTCGCCTCGTTGATCATGAGCGAGCTGACGCCGGTCGTGTCCGCCCAGCACGGTGCGTTCTTCCTGGCCATGACCACCGGTGACGCGGCCGAAGTGGGTGCGGACGGCGGCAAGGACAGCTCGTACGAGCTCCGCATGCGCGGCAGTTACGGCTACTCCGCGGGCTCCATGCCGACCTCCTTCCGGCCGGGGGAGACGCTCATCGGGACGGCGGCCGAGGAGAAGCGGACGATCCAGGTGGACCATGTGCCGCCGGGTTATCTGAAGATCTCCTCCGGCCTCGGCGAGGCACCGCCCGCGCACGTCATCGTGCTGCCGGTGCTGTTCGAGGGCAAGGTGCTCGGTGTGATCGAACTGGCGTCGTTCCAGCCGTTCACCCACATCCAGCGTGACTTCCTCAACCAGCTCGCAGAGATGATCGCGACGAGCGTCAACACCATCAGCGTGAACACGAAGACCGAGAAGCTGCTGGAACAGTCCCAGGAGCTCACCGAGCAGCTGCGCGACCGCTCCGAGGAGCTTGAGAACCGGCAGAAGGCGCTCCAGGCCTCCAACGCCGAACTGGAGGAGAAGGCCGAGCTGCTGGCCCAGCAGAACCGCGACATCGAGGTGAAGAACACCGAGATCGAGGAGGCCCGGCAGGTCCTGGAGGAGCGTGCCGAGCAGCTCGCGGTCTCGATGCGCTACAAGTCCGAGTTCCTCGCCAACATGTCGCACGAGCTGCGCACCCCGCTCAACTCGCTGCTGATTCTGGCCAAGTTGCTCGCGGACAACGCCGAGGGCAATCTCTCACCGAAGCAGGTGGAGTTCGCCGAGACGATCCACGGGGCGGGGTCCGACCTTCTTCAGCTGATCAACGACATCCTCGACCTGTCCAAGGTCGAGGCGGGCAAGATGGACGTCAGCCCGACCCGGATCGCACTGGTCCAGCTGGTCGACTACGTGGAGGCGACCTTCCGGCCGCTCACCGCGGAGAAGGGGCTCGACTTCTCCGTACGGGTGTCTCCGGAGCTGCCCGCCACGCTGCACACCGACGAGCAGAGGCTGCTCCAGGTGCTGCGCAACCTGCTGTCCAACGCGGTGAAGTTCACCGACGGCGGCGCCGTGGAACTGGTGATCCGGCCGGCCGGCGCGGATGTGCCGAACTCGATCAGGGAGCACCTGCTCGAGGCCGGTTCGCTGCGTGACGCCGACGGGGACCTCATCGCCTTCTCGGTCACCGACACCGGAATCGGCATCGCGTCCAGCAAGATGCTGGTCATCTTCGAAGCCTTCAAGCAGGCGGACGGCACAACGAGCCGCAAGTACGGCGGTACGGGCCTCGGCCTCTCGATCAGCCGCGAGATCGCCCGGCTGCTGGGCGGCGAGATCCACGCCGCCAGCGAGCCGGGACGCGGGTCGACGTTCACGCTGTACCTGCCGCTGCACCCGAGCGAACTGCCGCCGCAGGGCTACCCGCAGATGGGGCCCGGGCCCATCGAGGCCCACGGGACCGCCGGCGGGGGAGCCCTGCACCTGGAGGCCTCGCAGCGGACCGGCGCCGAACTGCCCCTGGGCGATCCGGCCAACTCCGCCGGGATGTTCCGGCGTCGGCGCAAGGCGCTGGGCGGAGCGGCGCAGCGCCCGGCCCTCGCGAACGGCAGGGCCGCCGAGGAGAGTTCCCCGCAGGGGGAGTGGATCCAGGGAGCGCAGGACGAGCCCGAGCAGCGCCGGACCTTCCGCTTCCGCGGGGAGAAGGTGCTGATCGTCGACGACGACATCCGCAATGTCTTCGCGCTCACCAGTGTGCTGGAGCAGCACGGTCTGTCGGTGCTGTACGCGGAGAACGGGCGCGAGGGCATTGAAGTCCTTGAGCAGCACGACGATGTGACGATCGTTCTGATGGACATCATGATGCCCGAGATGGACGGATACGCCACGACCACGGCGATCCGCAGGATGCCGCAGTTCGCCGGACTGCCGATCGTCGCGCTGACGGCGAAGGCGATGAAGGGCGACCGTGAGAAGGCCATCGACTGCGGAGCGTCCGACTACGTCACCAAGCCGGTCGATTCCGATCACCTGCTGTCGGTGATGGAGAAGTGGATGAGCGGAGAGTGACCGGGCGCGGGGGGAATTCCCGTGCGGTGTCGACCCGCTCCGATCGAAAGGGTGTGAGGGCCGGTTTTCCGGGGAACCTTCTGGTCTTCCACCGCGTTTTCGGTACGTGCACAGTGACATCTCGGTGACAGGGTGTGGCGACGGGCGGGGTGCGGCTACCATGACCGGCACAAGGACGGACGGCGTAAGGGAGTCGTCCCCTGGGGCGGCACCCGGTGCGATCCCGGGGCGAGGAGGACGGGCCATGATGCAGAAGGCCAAGATCCTCCTGGTCGATGACCGGCCGGAGAATCTGTTGGCGCTGGAGGCCATTCTCTCTGCGCTCGATCAGACACTGGTACGGGCATCGTCAGGGGAGGAGGCGCTCAAAGCGCTGCTCACGGACGATTTCGCGGTCATTCTGCTGGACGTCCAGATGCCGGGCATGGACGGGTTCGAGACGGCCGCGCACATCAAGCGGCGCGAGCGCACCCGGGACATCCCGATCATTTTCCTCACCGCGATCAACCACGGTCCGCACCACACCTTCCGGGGCTATGCGGCGGGAGCGGTGGACTACATCTCCAAGCCCTTCGATCCCTGGGTGCTGCGGGCCAAGGTCTCGGTGTTCGTCGAGCTGTACATGAAGAACTGTCAGCTGCGTGAACAGGCGGCGCTCCTGCGTCTCCAGCTCGAGGGCGGTGCCCACGCGGGTGCCGACGAGAAGGAGCCGGCCGGCCTGCTGGCCGAACTCTCGGCGCGGCTCGCCGCGGTCGAGGAACAGGCGGAGGCGCTCTCCAAGCAGTTGGACGACGAGTCGGCGGATGCCGCGGCCGTGGCGACGGCCGCCCACCTGGAACGCAAGCTCACCGGACTGCGCCGCGCACTCGACGCGTTGGAGCCCGGCGCAGGCGCCTCCGGAGCCGCTCTGCCCTCGCAGGGCTGACCTGCGGCGGTTGAGGGGGCGTCAGTTCGGCGCCTGCGCAGGACGACACGGTCGGGTGAAGCGGTAGGCACACGTGTCCCATGCCGTAGACACCGGTAACCTCAGGCACATGGCCTCACGTACGTCCGGCAAGGGTTCCCAGGGCACGGCGGGCACCGCGAAGCGTGCCGGCCGTACCCCGGGACCGGCGAAGAAACCCGCGCCCGCGAAGAAGACCGCGCCCGCGAAGAGAGCCCCCGCCAAAAAGGCCGTGGCCAAGAAGCCCGTGCCCAAACCCGCGCCGTCCCCCACCGGGGGCGTGTACCGGCTCGTCCGTGCCCTCTGGCTGGGGACGGCACACGGTGTGGGTGCGGTGTTCCGCTCCATAGGGCGCGGCGCGAAGGGACTCGACCCCGCGCACCGCAAGGACGGCCTCGCCCTGCTGCTGCTCGGTCTCGCGCTGATCGTGGCGGCGGGTACCTGGTCGCATCTGCAGGGACCCGTCGGTGATCTCGTCGAGATGCTCGTGACGGGCGCGTTCGGCCGGCTCGATCTGCTCGTGCCGATACTGCTGGGCGCCGTCGCGGTGCGGCTGATCCTCTATCCGGAGAAGCCCGAGGCCAACGGCCGTATCGTCATCGGCCTCTCCGCCCTCGTCGTCGGAGTGCTCGGCCAGGTCCACATCGCCTGCGGATCGCCCGGCCGTGAGGACGGCACCGGCGCCATGCAGGACGCGGGCGGGCTGATCGGATGGGCCGCTTCCAAGCCGCTCGTCTTCACGATGGGCGAGGTCCTCGCCGTACCGCTGCTCCTGCTCCTGACGGTCTTCGGCCTGCTGGTCGTCACCGCCACGCCGGTGAACGCCATTCCGCAGCGGCTGCGGCTGCTCGGCTCCAAGCTCGGCATCGTCGAGCCTGTGCACGTGTACGGCGAGGAGGGGCTCGACGACGACCGGTACGACGAGCAGTGGCGCGAAGCGCTGCCCGAACGCTCGCGGCGCTCCCCGGGGCGCCGTTCGGAGACGGGCGGCGACCACGACCCGGACCTTGCCGAGGGCGAGGCGCTGGCCAGGCGGCGCCGACCGCGCAGGCAGACCGTCCAGCCCGCCATGAACCGAACGATGGATGCCGTGGACGTGGCCGCCGCGGCTGCGGCAGCGCTCGACGGTGCGGTCCTCAACGGAATGCCGCCTTCGCCGGTCGTGGCCGATCTGACGCAGGGCGTCTCCACCGATCGGGACCGTGAGCGGACGGGAACGCCCGTGCCAGGGGCCCGGGCGGGCGAGAAGGCCCCTTCGGGCGACCGGGCCGGAAAGGCCGCGTCGCAGTCCTCCGGCGGCGTACCCGACCTGACCAAGTCGGCCCCCGAGCGGTCCCAGCCACTGCCTCCGCGCGCCGAGCAGCTCCAGCTCTCGGGCGACATCACCTACTCCCTGCCCTCGCTCGACCTGCTGGAGCGCGGCGGTCCCGGCAAGACGCGCAGCGCCGCCAACGACGCGGTCGTCGCCTCACTGACGAACGTCTTCATGGAGTTCAAGGTCGACGCGGCCGTCACCGGGTTCACCCGCGGCCCGACGGTCACGCGGTACGAGGTGGAGCTCGGCCCGGCCGTCAAGGTCGAGCGGATCACCGCCCTGACCAAGAACATCGCGTACGCGGTCGCCAGCCCTGACGTCCGGATCATCTCCCCGATCCCGGGGAAGTCCGCTGTCGGCATCGAGATCCCCAACTCCGACCGGGAGATGGTCAATCTCGGAGACGTGCTGCGCCTCGCGGACGCGGCCGAGGACGACCACCCCATGCTCGTGGCGCTCGGGAAGAACGTCGAGGGCGGCTACGAGATGGCGAATCTCGCGAAGATGCCGCATGTCCTGGTCGCGGGTGCGACGGGGTCCGGCAAGTCCTCCTGCATCAACTGTCTGATCACGTCGGTCATGGTGCGCGCGACCCCGGAGGACGTCCGGATGGTGCTGGTCGACCCCAAGCGGGTCGAGCTCACCGCGTACGAAGGCATTCCGCACCTGATCACACCCATCATCACCAACCCGAAGAAGGCCGCCGAGGCACTTCAGTGGGTCGTACGGGAGATGGACCTGCGCTACGACGACCTCGCGGCGTACGGGTACCGGCACATCGACGACTTCAACCACGCCGTGCGCAACGGCAAGGCCAAGGCGCCCGAGGGCAGCGAGCGCGAGCTGTCCCCGTACCCCTATCTGCTGGTGATCGTCGACGAGCTCGCGGACCTCATGATGGTCGCACCGCGTGACGTCGAGGACTCCATCGTCCGCATCACCCAGCTGGCGCGCGCCGCCGGCATCCATCTGGTGCTCGCCACCCAGCGGCCCTCGGTCGACGTCGTCACCGGACTGATCAAGGCCAATGTGCCCTCACGGCTTGCCTTCGCCACCTCGTCCCTCGCCGACAGCCGCGTCATCCTCGACCAGCCCGGTGCCGAGAAGCTCATCGGAAAGGGTGACGGACTGTTCCTGCCGATGGGTGCGAACAAGCCCACGCGCATGCAGGGAGCGTTCGTCACCGAGGACGAGGTCGCGGCAGTCGTCCAGCACTGCAAGGATCAGATGGCGCCGGTCTTCCGCGAGGACGTGGTGGTCGGCACGAAGCAGAAGAAGGAGATCGACGAGGACATCGGCGACGACCTCGATCTGCTCTGCCAGGCCGCCGAGCTGGTCGTCTCCACCCAGTTCGGTTCGACGTCGATGCTCCAGCGCAAGCTGCGGGTCGGCTTCGCGAAGGCGGGCCGGCTGATGGACCTCATGGAGTCGCGCAACATCGTGGGCCCCAGCGAGGGGTCCAAAGCACGCGATGTTCTGGTGAAACCGGACGAGATCGACGGAGTGTTGTCCGTCATTCGTGGGGAATCCGCTTCGTAAGAGTTTTGCGGGCAACCGTTTCGCCCGGTCGTACGTCAAGTTGAAGGAAGGAGCAGCGGGATGATCCATCTTCTGCTCCATCCCCTGCATTGCCCAAGGGGCTGTCCGGCGAACCCGATGGCGTACAAAGTCGTCCCTCCCGGTTGCCCCACCCTTTCGTACCACCCCTAGACTGAACATCCAGCAGGTGGCTCACGCTCGAAAGGCGCCCCCGTGTCCATCGGCAACTCCCCCGAAGACGACCGTCCTTCGATCGGTCGCGCGCTTCAGCAGGCTCGCATCGCCGCAGGTCTGACGGTCGAGGAAGTCAGCAGCTCCACCCGGGTGCGCATCCCCATCGTGCACGCGATCGAGGACGACGACTTCTCCCGCAGTGGCGGCGACGTGTACGCGCGCGGTCACATCCGAATGCTCGCCCGCGCCGTCCGGCTGGAGCCGGATCCGCTGATCGCCCAGTTCGACGCCGAGCACGGCGGCCGTCCTGCGCCCACGCCCGCGGCGCCGCTGTTCGAGGCGGAACGGATCCGTTCCGAACCCCGTCGGCCCAACTGGACCGCGGCGATGGTCGCGGCGATCGTCGCCGTGATCGGATTCGTCGGCTTCACCCTCTTCAACGGCGACGACGACTCCGGAACCGCACAGGTCGCGGAGGGCTCCACGCCCGACAAGACGACTCCCGAGCCCACCACCACAACCAAGCCCGCCGACCCCAAGCCCGTGCCCTCCGAAAGCGCCATCGCCGCAGCTCCGCGCGACAAGGTGACGGTGAAGCTCAGCGCCACCGAGCGCAAGAGCTGGATCTCGGCGAAGGACCACAACGGGCGGCAGCTCTTCGACGGGATCCTGCTCCCGGGCGACTCCAAGACCTTCCAGGACAACGAGCGCGTCGACCTGGTCCTCGGGGACGCCGGGGCGATCGAGCTCTTCGTGAACGGCAAGAAGGTCGACGACCGCTTCGAGCCGGGTCAGGTCGAGCGGCTTTCGTACACGAAGGGCGACCCCGAGGTCGGCTGATCTCCCGCCCCACACCCTCATCGGTGAGTGCCCGGCAGTCGCGCCGGGCGCTCACCGTCCTTGTTTTCCCTGCGCTTCAGGCGGCGTCCGGTCACTCCCTGTAGCAGCGAACCCTGCACGGCAGGACGAGTGCTGGGACAAAGTAGTCTTGAGCCCATGCCCGAACGCCGTACCGTCGCCCTTGTCACTCTCGGCTGCGCCCGTAACGAGGTGGACTCGGAGGAGCTCGCAGGCCGCTTGGCAGCGGACGGCTGGGAGCTCGTCGAGAACGCCTCCGACGCGGATGTCGCCGTCGTCAACACCTGTGGATTCGTCGAAGCCGCCAAGAAGGACTCCGTCGACGCCCTGCTCGAAGCCAATGATCTGAAGGATCACGGCAAAACCCAGGCCGTCGTGGCCGTCGGCTGCATGGCCGAGCGCTACGGCAAGGATCTCGCCGAGGCGCTGCCGGAAGCGGACGGGGTCCTCGGTTTCGACGACTACGCCGACATCTCCGACCGCCTGCAGACCATTCTCAACGGCGGCATCCACGCCTCCCACACCCCGCGCGACCGGCGCAAGCTGCTCCCGATCAGCCCGGCCGAGCGGCAGGACGCCGCCGTCGCGCTGCCCGGACACGCCCAGGAGGAGGTCACGCCGGCTCCTGCGGACCTCCCGGAGGGTCTCGCACCCGTATCCGGTCCGCGGGCACCGCTGCGCCGCAGGCTGGGGACCAGCCCCGTGGCGTCGGTGAAGCTCGCGTCCGGCTGCGACCGCCGCTGCACCTTCTGCGCCATTCCCTCCTTCCGGGGCTCCTTCATCTCCCGGCGCCCGTCGGATGTCCTGGGGGAGACGCGCTGGCTCGCCGAGCAGGGCGTCAAGGAGGTCATGCTGGTCTCCGAGAACAACACCTCGTACGGCAAGGACCTCGGCGACATCAGGCTCCTGGAGACCCTGCTGCCGGAGCTCGCCGACGTCGACGGGATCGAGCGGATCCGGGTCAGCTATCTGCAGCCCGCCGAGATGCGCCCCGGACTGATCGACGTACTCACGTCCACGCCGAAGGTCGCCCCCTACTTCGACCTCTCCTTCCAGCACTCCGCCCCCGGAGTGCTGCGGGCGATGCGACGCTTCGGCGACACGGACCGTTTCCTGGAGCTCCTGGACACCATCCGCGGCAAGGCGCCGCAGGCCGGTGCCCGGTCGAACTTCATCGTGGGCTTCCCCGGCGAGACAGAGGCCGACCTCGCCGAGCTGGAACGCTTCCTCACCGGAGCGCGCCTGGACGCCATCGGGGTGTTCGGGTACTCCGACGAGGAGGGCACCGAAGCCGTCGGTTACGAGAACAAGCTGGATGCCGACGTCATCGCCGAGCGGCTCGCCCACATCTCGCAGCTGGCCGAGGAGCTGACCTCGCAGCGTGCCGAGGAGCGGGTCGGCGAGACGCTTCAGGTTCTCGTCGAGTCCGTGGAGTCCGAGGAGGACGGGCCCGTCGCAGTGGGCCGCGCCGCGCACCAGGCGCCCGAAACGGACGGACAGGTCGTCTTCACGGCACGCGAGGGTCTCGTCCCGGGCCGTATGGTCGAGGCGAAGGCAGTGGGCTCCGAGGGAGTGGACCTCGTGGCCGAACACCACGAGCTTGCGGAGGCAGCCAGATGACGGGAGCCCCGGCATCCGCGGCAGGCGGCTCCGGCGCTACGCCGGCGCACCGAGGCGGCAAGCTGGGCGCGGCGGCAGTCAACCAGGCCGGCCTGTGGAACATCGCCAACATCCTCACGATGGTGCGACTGCTGCTGGTCCCGGGTTTCGTCGTGCTGCTCCTGCACGACGGCGGCTATGACCCCGTCTGGCGGTCCTTCGCCTGGGCGGCGTTCGCCGTCGCGATGATCACGGACATCTTCGACGGCCATCTGGCACGCACGTACAACCTGGTCACCGACTTCGGGAAGATCGCCGACCCGATCGCGGACAAGGCGATCATGGGCGCGGCGCTGATCTGCCTGTCCTCGCTCGGGGACCTGCCGTGGTGGGTGACCGGCGTGATCCTCTTCCGGGAGCTCGGCATCACGCTCATGCGCTTCTGGGTCATCCGGCACTCGGTGATCCCGGCCAGTCGCGGCGGGAAGATGAAGACCCTGGCCCAGGGCATCGCGGTGGGCATGTACGTCCTGGCGCTGACGGGACCCCTGGCCACCCTGCGCTTCTGGGTGATGGCGGCCGCCGTCGTGCTGACGGTCGTCACCGGCCTCGACTACGTGCGCCAGGCCGTCGTGCTGAGGCGCCAGGGGCTTGCGGCGGAACGGTACGCGGCCATGGAGGCGGTCACGGCGGCAGCGGATTCGGGCGCATGCCCGGGCGCTGTGAGCGCGGAGGCCGGCGCAGGAGCCGCGGAGCCCGTGAGGGGCAGCCGGGGCGCTGCGGAGGCCGAGCGGTGACTCCCGTGGCGGCCCGGGTGCTGCGGCGGCTCGAGGAGCGGGGCGAGACACTTGCCGTCGCCGAGTCACTCACCGGCGGCATGGTCGCCGCGGAGCTCACCTCCGTACCCGGCGCCTCGCGGTCCTTCCGCGGGTCCGTCACGGCGTATGCAACCTCCCTGAAGCATGACGTGCTGGGAGTCGACGGGCTGCTTCTCGCCGAGCGCGGCGCGGTGGACCCCGACGTCGCGCTCGCGATGGCAGCAGGCGTACGCCTGACCCTGGGCGCAGACTGGGGAGTGTCGACCACCGGGGTGGCGGGCCCCGAGCCGCAGGACGGCAAGCCCGTCGGAACGGTCTATGTGGCGGTCTCCGGGCCCGGTGGCGTACAGAAAGTCGCCGAGCTGAGGTTGAACGGTGAGCGGGCGGACATCCGTAGAGAGAGTGTGCGGAGCCTGCTCGAGCTGCTCTCCGGCGAACTCGGCGACAATGCGAGGGCACAGGATACGGAACAGAACGGGGGGAATTGATGTTTGCAGCCCTGAGTGAACACGACATCGCTCCCCGCACGGCCGCAGCGCAAGGCGGTACGGTGGGGCGTGAAGGATGCGGCTACGCGGTCCGAGGAGGGAGCCACCGATGATTCTGCTCCGTCGCCTGCTTGGTGACGTGCTGCGTCGGCAGCGCCAGCGCCAAGGCCGTACTCTGCGCGAAGTCTCCTCGTCCGCCCGAGTCTCGCTCGGTTATCTCTCCGAGGTGGAGCGGGGGCAGAAGGAGGCATCCTCCGAGCTGCTCTCCGCCATTTGCGACGCGCTTGACGTACGGATGTCCGAGCTCATGCGTGAAGTGAGCGATGAACTGTCTCTGGCAGAGCTGGCCGAGTCGGCAGCAGCCAGCGACCCGGTGCCTGTGCCGGTACGCCCGATGCTCAATTCCGTCTCCGTGTCGTCGGTCGCAGGCGTGCCGACGGGACGAGTGACAATCAAGGTGCCTGCGGAAGCGGTGGATGTCGTCGCCGCCTGACCTGCGTGGTTCATTGAGAACCGGGAGCCCCGGTCGACCCTGATGGGTCGGCCGGGGCTTTTGGTGTGTGCGGGGCTGTTAGCCGGGCAGGCGCGGAGTGAGGCGCTGTTCGCCATAGCCGTCCGATGAGTGTTTTATGACATATGTGCCATCGTGGACGGGTGGCACGCCGAACAGCAATCTGATCGGAGAATCGCATGTCTGTCGTGAAGAGTCCGTTGTCGGAGAGCGATCGCAAGGTCGTGGGGGATGCTCTGCAAGGCGCCCTGGTCGACCTGATCGACCTTTCCCTGGCGGCGAAGCAGGTCCACTGGAATGTGGTCGGTCCGCGCTTCCGGTCCGTGCACCTTCAGCTCGACGAGGTCGTGGACACAGCGCGGCAGCATTCGGACACGGTCGCAGAAAGGGCTTCAGCGGTCGGTGTCAATCCCGACGGGCGGAGCCGGACCCTCGCCAAGACCACGGCCATCGACTCCGTTCCGGAGGGCTGGATCAAGGACGTGGACGCGGTACGGGCACTCGTGGACGCCCTTCGTGTGGTCATCGACCGCATGCGGGAGCGGATCGACGCGACCGGTGAAGCGGATCCTGTCAGCCAGGACATCCTGATCACACTGACGGCGGATCTCGAGAAGCACGCGTGGATGTTCCAAGCCGAGAGTGCCTGACCAGCGACCCAGCTGTCAGCCGTCGGCTGTCAGCGGTGAACGAGGAGGAGTCGACATGCGCGACAAGAACGCCATGGGCAAGGCAAAGGGCAAGGCAAAGGAAGCGACCGGCAAGCTGACCGGTGACCGCCGTATGGAGGCGGAGGGCAAGACCGACCAGGCGAAGGCCAAGGCCAAGGATGCCCTGGACGCGGCCGGTGACCGCGCCAAGGGTGCCAAGGACTCGATGACCGACGGCGACGGACGCTAGTCCTCGTCAGGGCGGCCCGTAGGCCGCGTACGCCCCCGCTGACTCCGGTCGCGGGGGCGTACGCATGTCGGCAGGCGCCCTGGGGCGCGGGATGCAGGCGGCGCCGTATCGGGGGAAACTGCGGGGAGGGCCGCGCGGTCTACCCTCTCTCCCAGCGGCCCGCTGGAGAGCGCGCGTCACCGCCCTGTTCGTGCCGCGCACGCCGGTGGTGCACCGGTGCGCCCTCCCCTCAGCAGATCGTGCCGTACTAGCGTCCAGCGTCGGCCGGAGGAGGCAGCCATGGTGCGGCGGTGGGCGCTGGTGCTTGTCCTCGGCGGAGCGTGGTGGTGGGCCGTGCTCCGCCTGATGCTGGAGCCGGAACAGGCCGGACTGGTCGAGGGCGCGGTGGCCGCCGGCGGCTGGGGGCTCAGCCTGCTGCCCGTCCATGTGACGGCGACTGCCCGACCGCGTCGCGCGGAGCGGGCAGAACCAGGCGGTCGCGCGGAGTGAGTTCGGGGCCGCAGTGACCTGGGAGGGGGGTGGCCGGTGCCGCTGCGGGCCGTTCTCCTAGCGCGTGGGCCCCGACTGGCAGCGTGGACACCAGTACGTGGGCCGGTCCGCCTGGTCCGCTTTCCGGATCGGTGTGCGGCACCTCAGGCAGGGGCGGTGGGCCCGGCCGTAGACGAAGAGAAGCTCCCGCGTGGGGGCCCGGCCGCGAGCGGCGACCGGGCCTGTCGTCGTCCGTGTGGGGCGGTCACGGTTGGCTTCGAGGAGCTGCTTGGCGGTCGTCACCAGCAGGCCGGCCGTGGGCACGGGAAGCTCACCCACGGGCAGCCACGGGGTGGCGCGGGCCAGGAAGCAGAGCTCGCACTTGTACACATTGCCGATGCCGGCCAGGTTGCGCTGGTCCAGGAGCGCTTCCCCGAGGGAGCGTGCGGGGTCGCTGAGCAGATTGCGCAGAGCAGTGTGCGGTTCCCAGTCGGGCCCCAGCAGATCAGGGCCGAGATGGCCGACGGCCTGCTCCTCGTCCTGGGTGCGGAGCAGCTCGAGGACGGGGAGCCGGTAGCCGACGGCGGTGTGCTCCGCGGTGGAGAGGACGGCTCGGATCTGGTGTTCGGGCCCGCCGCGCCAGCGTTCTCCCGCACCGTAGACCCGCCACGAACCGTCCATCCGCAGATGGCTGTGAAGGGTGAGACCGTCCTCGATGCGGGTGAGCAGATGCTTGCCCCGCGCGGTGACATCGAGCACAGCACGGCCGGTCAGGTCCGCGGTGGCGAACCGCGGGACCCGTAGATCGGAGCGGATCAGCACATGACCTGCGAGCGCCGCATCGAGACGCTTCGCGGTCTGCAGGACGGTGTCACCTTCGGGCATGTCTCCATGATGCGCGGCCCCCGCCACGGACGGGAGCCGGCGGCCGCCACCGTCACCCGAGGGGCCCAGGCGCACTGCCCTGTCGGAGGTCTCAGGCGCGCAGACGCAGCCCTCTGGGCGTGGCGAGGAAACCTGCGGCTTCCAGGGTGCGGCCCAGCGGGGAGGTGAGGGAGGAGGCACCGTTGGTGCGCTCCACCGTCACCGTGCCGAGGGTCCCGGCCCGAGCCGCCGACGCGAGCGCCTCGGCCGCCGCCAGGAGTGCGGGATCGGCGGGGTCGGTCGGCCATGCCAGCAGGGTCTTGCCGCCGCGCTCCATGTACAGCGTCAGCTCACCGTCGACGATGACCACCAGCGCGCCGGCCTTGCGACCGGGCTTGTGCCCCGCGCCGTCCGGGGAATCGGGCCAGGGCAGGGCCGCGCCGTACGCATTGGCCGGATCGGCCGCCGCGAGAACGAGCGCGCGGGGAGTCGCCCCGGGGTCCGTACGGTCACGGGCGGTCGACGTCGCCCTGAGCCGGTCCACGGCACCGTCCATCGCGAACTGGGCTGCTCCCAGGCCCTCGACGACGTACCCCCGGCGCGCCTGGCCGCTGTCCTCGAACGCGGCGAGGATGCGGTACGTCGCGGAGAATCCGCCCTCGACGCCCTCCGCCTGCACGGCTCCACGGGTCACCACACCGTGGCGGTCCAGGAGCGTGCGGGCCAGGGCGTGTGCGCGGTGGGTCGGTTCGGGCTCGGCCGGGGGCAGCAGGGACCAGCGGCCCGAGACGGTCGGCGGGCCGGTGCGGGACGCCGGACGGGCGGAGGTGGTCAGTGAGCCGTAACGACCGCGCGGGACACTGCGCTTCGCGCGGTGGGCGGTGGATCCTGCCGTGCGCCCCGAGCCCAGGAGCGAGCGGAGCGGGGCGAGTGTGTCGTTCGTGAGGCGGCCGGACCAGACAAGGTCCCAGAGTGCGTCCGCCAGTTGCGGATCGGTGCAGTCGGGGTGGGTGGTGGCGCGGACCTGATCGACGATCTGCCGGAAGAACAGGCCGTACCCGCCCAGCAGGATGGTGAGGACCGACTCGTGCAGGGCGGTCTGCTCCAGCGGATGGGGCGGTGGCAGGAGCAGAGGCGCACTGTCCGCAGGATAGAGGGAGAGCCAGCCGTCCTTCCCGGGCAGCGCGCCCGCGCCGGCCCAGACGACCTCGCCGGTGGTCGTGAGCTCGTCGAGCAGGGCGGGGGTGTACCCCGCGACGCGGCTCGGCAGGATCAGCTTCTCCAGAGCCGATGCGGGGACCGGGGCACCCTGCAACTGCTCGATGGCGCGGGCCAGTCCGTCGATCCCGCGCAGGCTGTTGTCGCCGATGTGCTGCCACTGGGGGAGGAAGCCGGCCAGGGCGGCGGGCGGCACGGGTTCCAGCTCATGGCGGAGTGCTGCGAGCGAGCGGCGTCGCAGGCGTCGCAGGACCGTGGCGTCGCACCACTCCTGTCCGATTCCTGCCGGGTGGAACTCGCCCTGGACGATCCGGCCGGAGGCGGCGAGCCGTTGCAGCGCGCCGTCCGTGACAGCGCTGCCGAGACCGAACCGTGCGGCGGCCCGGGTGGTGGTGAACGGGCCGTGGGTACGGGCATGGCGGGCCAGGAGGTCGCCGAGAGGATCCTTCACCGGCTCGGTGAAGGCCTCGGGAACCCCCACGGGCAACGCGGTTCCGAGGGCGTCGCGCAGCCGGCCCGCGTCCTCGATGGCCGCCCAGTGAGCGGACCCGCCGATGCGCACCTGGATCGCGCGCCGGGCCGAGGCGAGCTCGGGCGCCCATTCGGGCTCGGCTCCGCGCGCGGCCAGTTCGTCGTCGGTGAGCGGACCGAGGACGCGCAGGAGATCGGCGACGCCTTCGATGTCCTTGATCTTCCGGTCGTCCGTCAGCCACTGCAGCTCCCGCTCCAGTTCGTCGAGGACATCGACGTCGAGCAGCTCGCGCAGTTCCGCCTGGCCGAGCAGTTCGGCCAGGAGGTGGGAGTCGAGCGAGAGCGCGGCGGCACGCCGCTCGGCGAGCGGGGAATCACCCTCGTACAGGAACTGCGCGACGTAACCGAAGAGGAGCGAGCGCGCGAAGGGCGAAGGCTCGGTGGTCGTCACCTCGACCAGACGGATACGACGTGCCTCCAGGTCGCCCATCAGCTCTGTGAGACCCGGGACGTCGAAGACGTCCTGGAGGCACTCACGGACCGCTTCGAGAACGATCGGGAACGAGCCGAACTCGGAGGCCACCTGCAGCAACTGGGACGCTCTCTGGCGCTGCTGCCAGAGCGGCGTGCGCTTCCCGGGGCTGCGGCGGGGCAACAACAGGGCACGCGCCGCACATTCACGGAACCTGGATGCGAACAGGGCCGAACCGCCCACCTGATCGGTGACGACCTGGCTGATCTCCCCCTTGTCGAAGACCACATCGGTGGCGCCGACGGGAGGCTGTTGACTGTCGTACCCTCCGGCACCCGGGAAACCCGGGGTGTCGCCCTGCCCGGACTCGGAACCCGCCTGATGTCCGGGATCCGCCTGCACCGGATCGAAGTCGAGCAGGTCGAGGCCCATCAGATCGGCGTCCGGAAGCCGCAGCACGATGCCGTCGTCCGCATGCATGATCTGGGCGTCCATGCCATAGCGCTCGGCGAGCCGGGCGGACAGGGCGAGCGCCCAGGGGGCGTGCACCTGGGCGCCGAACGGCGAATGCACCACGATCCGCCAGTCGCCGAGCTCGTCGCGAAACCTCTCGACGAGGATGGTCCGGTCATCGGGGACATGACCGCAGGCACGACGCTGCTCGTCCAGGTACGACAAGATGTTGTCCGCAGCCCAGGTGTCGAGGCCGGCGGCGAGCAACCTGTGCCGGGCGTCCTCGGGCGACAGCACGCCGACCTCCCGGAGAAAAGCGCCCAGGGCACGGCCCAGCTCCAGTGGCCGCCCCAGCTGGTCGCCCTTCCAGAACGGCAGGCGCCCCGGGACACCGGGGGCGGGCGAGACCAGGACCCGGTCCCTGGTGATGTCCTCGATCCGCCAGGACGTGGTGCCCAGCGTGAAGACGTCGCCGATCCGGGACTCGTACACCATCTCCTCGTCCAGCTCGCCGACCCGCCCGCCGCCCTTCTTGGGGTCCGCTCCGGCGAGGAAGACCCCGAAGAGCCCGCGGTCGGGGATGGTGCCGCCCGAGGTGACGGCGAGCCGCTGGGCACCGGGGCGGCCCGTGACCGTACCGGCGACGCGGTCCCAGACGACGCGCGGGCGCAGCTCCGCGAAGGCGTCGGACGGATAGCGCCCGGCCAGCATGTCGAGGACCGCGGTGAACGCGGATTCGGGGAGCGAGGCGAACGGAGCGGCCCGCCGGGCGAGGGCCAGCAGATCATCGGCCTGCCAGGAGTCGAGCGCGACCATGGCGACCAGCTGCTGGGCCAGCACGTCCAGGGGGTTGGACGGGATCCGCAGAGCCTCGATGGCACCCTGGCGCATCCGCTCGGTGACCACCGCCGCCTGCACGAGATCGCCGCGGTACTTGGGGAAGACCACCCCGGTGGACACGGCACCGACCTGGTGCCCGGCGCGGCCCACCCTCTGGAGCCCCGAGGCGACGGACGGCGGGGACTCGACCTGGATCACCAGGTCCACCGCACCCATGTCGATACCGAGCTCCAGGCTCGAGGTGGCGACCACAGCGGGCAGCCGGCCGGCCTTGAGGTCCTCCTCGACCTGGGAGCGCTGCTCCTTGGACACCGAACCGTGGTGCGCGCGGGCGAGCAGAGCGGGTGCACCCTTGGCCGCCCCGGACTCGGCCATGATCTCGGCGGGGGAGTGGGCCTCGGGCATGGCTTCGCCCGTTGCCCGCTCGTAGGCGATCTCGTTGAGCCGGTTGCAGAGGCGCTCCGCCAGCCGCCGTGAGTTGGCGAAGACGATGGTGGAACGGTGGGACTGGACGAGATCCGCGATCCGCTCCTCGACGTGCGGCCAGATCGACGGCTTCTCCGCCTGGTCCGCCCCGCCGTCAGTGGCGGGAGAGCCGCCCAGTTCACCGAGATCCTCGACAGGAACCACGACCGAAAGGTCGAACTGCTTGGTGGACGGAGGCTGGACGATCTCCACCTTCCGCTGCGGCGACAGGAAGCGCGCCACCTCGCCGACCGGGCGCACGGTCGCCGACAGCCCGATGCGACGCGCAGGCCGCGGCAGCAGCTCGTCCAAGCGCTCCAACGACACGGCGAGGTGGGCACCACGCTTCGTGCCCGCGACGGCATGCACCTCGTCCAGAATCACCGTCTCGACTCCCGCGAGCGCCTCCCGGGCCGATGAGGTGAGCATCAGGAACAGCGACTCGGGAGTGGTGATCAGGATGTCCGGTGGCTTGGTCGCCATCGAGCGTCGCTCGGCCGGAGGGGTGTCGCCGGAACGGATCCCGACCCGCACCTCCGGCTCGGGAAGCCCCAGACGCACCGACTCCTGGCGGATCCCGGTCAGTGGCGAGCGCAGATTGCGCTCCACGTCGACGGCGAGAGCCTTCAGCGGCGATACGTACAGGACCCGGCAGCGCTTCTTCGCCTCGGCCGGCGGCGGGACCGCGGCCAGCCGGTCCAGCGAGGCGAGAAAGGCGGCGAGCGTCTTGCCCGAACCTGTCGGCGCGACGACCAGAACGTCCGAACCCTCGCCGATGGCACGCCAGGCACCCTCCTGCGCCGCGGTGGGCGCGTCGAAGGCACCTGCGAACCAGCTACGGGTCGCGGGTGAGAACGAATCGAGTGCGGAACCGGCCATGCCCCCCATCGTGCACCCCATCACTGACAACGGCCGCCGAGCCTGCCCGATGTCCACCGACCGGACCTGCGGGCACCGGCCCGGACCTGTGAGAATGCGGGCATGGCGGCAGCGGGAGCGACGAAGGAATGGGCGAGGTACTGGCAGCACGCCGAGCTGCCCGAGCTCGATCTTCTGCGCGCCCGGTATGTCCGTCACACCTTCCCGCGCCACAGCCACGAGGGTTACGTCTTCGGCACGATCACCCGGGGGATCGAGGACGTCGGACTGCCCGAAGGCACTGTGCACGCCGGCCCGGGAACCGTGGTCATGATCAACCCGGAGGTGCCGCACACCGCCCGCGCGGGAGATCCCGAAGGCTGGGTGTATGCCACGCTCTACCCGTCCGCCCAGGTGGTCAACGACATCGCGGCCGACCTGACCAGCCTGCGCGGCACCGTCGGTTTCGCCGAGACCAGCACGGTGGACCCGGAGGCGGCCAGGCTGATCACCGAGGTCCACCGGGCGGCGGAGGAGAGCAACGCGCTTGCGGCCGACAGCCTGCTGAGGGTTCTGGTCGCCCGGCTGCTGAACAGCCATGGCCGGGTGCTGCCCACCCGCGCCCCCCGCTCCGCAGCCGTCGGCGACGCAGCCCGTGCGCGGGCGGCACTGGAGGCGCGGATGGAGCGGCCACCCACCCTGGAGGCGCTCGCCGCCGAGCTCGGCACCAGCCCTTTCGCGCTGCTCCGGGCCTTCAAGAAGCAGTACGGCATGCCACCGCACACCTGGCTCACCGACGCCCGGGTCCGCCGGGCACGGCAGTTGCTGGATGCGGGGACCACGCCGGCCGATGCCGCCACGGCCGTCGGCTTCACCGACCAGCCTCACCTCAACCGCCACTTCACCCGGATCGTGGGAGTGCCCCCGGGCGCGTACCGGCGCGAGCGTGCAAGAACGTACAAGACCAGCACGCAGCTCGCCACGTAACGTTCCGGGCGTGGCAGAACAGACAGCACCCACCGAAAGTGTCGGCGTCATAGCCGGCAACCCGCCCGCCGTCGAGGAGAAGACGGACGCGGCGGTCGTCCGCGACGCGCTCGGCGTGGGTGTGGCCGTAGGGCTCTCCGGCTTCGCGTTCGGGGTCACCTCGGCCGGTTCCGGGCTGACCCTCCTCCAGACCTGCGTACTCAGCCTCCTCGTCTTCACCGGCGCCTCGCAGTTCGCCCTCGTGGGCGCGCTCGCGGCCGGCGGCAATCCCTACACCGCCGCGGCCGGGGCGTTCTTCCTCGGCGTACGCAACGCCTTCTACGGGCTGCGGCTGTCGCAGCTGCTCGCCCTGCCGCGCGCGGTACGGCCCTTCGCCGCCCACTGGGTCATCGACGAGACGACCGCGGTCACTCTGCCCCAGCCCACCCGCCGGGCCGCCCGCATCGGCTTCACGGTCACCGGACTCACCCTCTACGTGCTGTGGAACCTGACCACGCTGGTGGGCGCACTCGGCGCTGAGGCGCTCGGCGACACCGACACCTGGGGGCTGGACGCGGCGAGCCCCGCCGTGTTCCTCGCCCTGCTCGCGCCGATGCTGAAGAGCACCACGGAGCGCGTCACGGCCGGCGTCGCGGTCCTGCTGGCCCTCGGGCTGCTGCCGGTACTGCCCGCCGGTGTGCCCGTACTGCTGTCCGCGCTGGCAGCCCCCGTAGTCCTCTTTCTGAGGGGACGCGGGAAGACCGCACAGACCGAAACCGCCACAGAAGAGCCCGAGGAGCGCCGATGAACGTCTGGATCGCCATCGGACTCACCGTGGCCGGCTGCTATCTCGCCAAGCTCGCGGGGCTGCTGGTTCCCGCCGGAGTGCTGGAGCGACCGGTCGTCCAGCGACTGGCCGCGCTGCTGCCGGTGGCGCTGCTCGCGGCCCTCACCGCGCAGCAGACCTTCGGCGACGGGCAGCACCTGGTGCTGGACGCCAGAGCGGCCGGGCTCGCCGCAGCGGCTCTTGCACTCGTTCTACGAGCACCCTTCCTGGTCGTCGTCGGCGCCGCCGTCGTGGTCACCGCGGGGGTACGCGCCCTGGGATAGGCGGCCGGCAGCGGTTCAGCGGAGGCTGCGCCCGTGCGCCCGTAAGGTCTGCAGGGCCCTGAGCGTCACGATCGGGCGCCCCTCCAGAGCCGTGCCCGGTGCCCACTGCCGCCAGGTGACCGGCCAGCCGCCGTCCTCCTGCTGACCGGTCTCCAGATGATCGAGCGAACGGTCCAGCTCGGCGTCGCTGAACCAGCGGCGCGCGAGCGACCCGGGCGTACGCACGTAGTCGTAAGGGAAGTGGTGCTCACCCGGCGCATATCCGGGAGCGACCGGATGGTGCGCGCACCGCTGCGGATCCAGCACCACCAGCCGCTGCTCGCGCACCAGCCGCCCCAGACGGTCGGCTGCGGCTTCGGCGCGCGCCCGGTCCGGGACACCGTCCAGGAAGGCGACGGCCGCCTCGATCTCGTACGGGTGGGACTGCTCCAGTGCATCCACGGCGGACCAGCAGAAGTCGGTGGCCCTGAAGAGCCAGGCGTGCCACACCTGATTGCGGTGCAGCAGCCCGACGACGGGACCCGTGGCCAGCAGTTCGGCGGGCGGATCGTCGACGACCGGGATGAACGGGGCGGCGGGATAGCCGCGCTGAGAGGGGTGGAGTGCCGGCAGTGCGCCCTCTTTGGTCGACACATCGGTCAGATAGCGACAGATGCGTTCCATGCGCAGACCGCTGCAACGGCCGATCGAATCGAGAACACTCAGGGCGTGAGCGGTGTGCAGCGGCTGGCTCACGGGACCGCGGAGATCGGGTTCGAGCGCGTGCCCGTAGCCGCCGTCCTCGTTCAGATAGGCGGCGAGCGCGGTCTCGACCGCATCCGCACCCCCGTCCAGGAAGTGGTGGGCGAACCGCCGCTGCTCGAGGACACGTGCGGTGAGCCAGATGAACTGCTCGGCGCGGGCGAGGGAATTTGCTCCGGTTCCAGCCATGGACCGACCGTAGAGGGGAAAGCACCGCCGGCAGGGCGTACCGGCTCGGCTGCACCCTCAGGAGCGGGATACTGAAGGCATGCGGTTGACGATTTTCTGGGAGCGGATGGCGGACCACTTCGGTGAGGGGTACGCGGATTCCTTCGCGCGCGACCACGTGATGGCCGAGCTCGGCGGCCTTACGGTGCACGAGGCACTGGCCGCGGGCTGGGAGACCAAGGACGTCTGGCGCGGGGTCTGTTCGGCGGTCGGCATCCCCGCTGACAAGCGCTGACCGGAAGGTCCGGCACCGGGGCGGACAACCGGCTGTCACCGGAGTGAGCGAGACTTGTCCCGTGGCACCGACAGACGAGACCGCCGAGATCCAGCCGCCCGACCCACCACCCGTCCCGCCCGCCGAGCCACCGACCCCGTCGCCCGGCGGCGGTCCGGCCCGCATGCCTGCCTGGCTGCCGCGCGCGATGATCCTCGCCCTGGCTCTCTACGGGTGCTTCCAGCTCGGCAGCTGGGCGTTCGACCAGCTCATCGGGCTGCTGACCAACGTACTCATCGCCTTCTTCCTTGCGCTCGCCATCGAGCCGGCGGTCAGCCGCATGGCGACGCGCGGGATGCGCCGTGGACTTGCCACCTTCCTGGTTTCCCTCGGCGTGCTGATCTTCGGGGTCGGCTTCGTCGTCCTGCTCGGCTCCATGCTCGCGGGCCAGATCGTCGACATGGTCGAGGACTTCCCCCAGTACCTCGACTCGGTGATCAACTGGGTCAACGAGACGTTCCACACCTCGCTCTCGCGGGTGGAGGTGCAGGACAGCCTGCTCCACTCGGACTGGCTCCAGAAGTACGTCCAGAACAGCGCGACCGGAGTGCTCGACGTCTCCACGACCGTGCTCGGCGGGCTCTTCCGGCTGCTGACGATCTTCCTGTTCTCGTTCTACTTCGCGGCTGACGGCCCCCGGCTGAGGCGCGCGCTGTGCTCCGTACTGCCGCCCGCCCGGCAGGCCGAGGTGCTGCGAGCCTGGGAGATCGCGGTCGACAAGACCGGCGGCTACATCTACTCGCGGGGCCTGATGGCGCTGATCTCCGGAGTGGCGCACTACATCCTGCTGGTGATCCTCGGAGTGCCGTACGCTCCGGCGCTCGCGGTCTGGGTCGGTCTGGTCTCACAGTTCATCCCGACGATCGGTACGTACCTCGCGGGTGCGCTGCCGATGCTGATCGCCTTCACCGTAAATCCCTGGTACGCGCTGTGGGTGCTCGGATTCGTCGTGGTCTACCAGCAGTTCGAGAACTACGTGCTGCAGCCCAAGGTCACCTCGAAGACGGTCGACATCCACCCCGCCGTCGCCTTCGGATCCGTGGTCGCGGGTACCGCTCTGATGGGCGCAGTCGGTGCGCTGATCGCCATTCCCGCGGTGGCGACGCTCCAGGCATTCCTGGGGGCCTATGTGAAGCGCTACGCCGTGACGGACGACCCGAGGGTGCGCGGCCACGGCCGGCGCCGCGGTGAGCCGGTGCTGTCAAGGATCCGCCGTGCGATCAGGCGCCGCCGCGACCGGTGACGCGGGGCTGCCGGCTCAGTGATAGCCGCAGACCTGTGACGCGGGGATGTCGCCCCGGACCGGCGAGGCGGGGCTGCCGGCTCAGCGGTAGCCGGAGACGTCGGCGGGCAGCCCGGGGTCCTGGACCTCGGTGAGGTACCTCCAGGCGTCGGGCCGGCTGCCGTCGAGGTCGGTGAAGCCGTAGATCTGCGCCAGTTGCCCGCTCGACAGCGAGTCCCCGTTCCAGCGAGCCGCCTCGGGATCCTGGGCGAGCGCGGCCACGGCCCGTCCGACGAACGCCGGTGACTCGGAGATGGCGAAGTGGGGCGACTGGGCGACGGCGTCACGCCAGTTCGCCTCGGTGACGCCGTGGGCCTGGAGCATGGCCTCGGACCTGAGCCAGCCCGGAGTGAGCGACACGGCGGTCGCCCCGTGCGGTTCGATCTCGTGTGCGAGGGCGAAGGCCATCCGGTTAACCGAGGCCTTCGCAAGGTCGTAGAAGAACGACACCCGGTAGTTGGTGGCGTTGTACTCGTCCGTGCCGTCCGTCACCTCGACCACCAGGCCGCCCGGCTTCGCGATGAGGAGCGGGATCGCGAAGTGGCTGGTGATCGCGTGGGTGTCCACGGCCAGGCGCAGCGTGTGCAGCCCGGTGTCCAGGGACGACTCCCACACGGTCTTGTTCCACTCGATCTCGGCGCCCCAGATGTCGTTCACGAGGACGTGCAGAGCACCCTGCTCGCTCCGGATGCGTGCCACCAGCGCGCTGACCTGGGCGGGCACGAGGTGATCGACCCGGACGGCGATGCCCTGACCGCCTGCCTCGTCGACGAGCGCCGCGGTCTCCTCGATGGTCTCGGGGCGGTCCATCTCCGACCGCTCGGAGCCACTGGTGCGTCCGGTGACGTACACGGTCGCTCCGGCCGCTCCCAGCTGTACGGCGATTCCCCGGCCCGCACCGCGTGTAGCACCGGCGACAAGAGCGACTTTCCCTGACAGACCACTCGGAGGGATCTCCATGACGCCGGAACCTAGCATGGCGCCTGTCACTTTTCGTTGACTCGGTCGACCTCGACTGTTATAAGCCGCTACTCTCGGCTGTGCCGGCCCGGCGTGGTGTGCTTGACACCAAAATCGAACATCCATTCTCATTGGATTCCGGCCGGGTTTTCCCGGGCACGACCGTGGAGTTGTCCACAGGTCGGGAGGACGTCGAGGCCCATTGTCAGTGGCAGGGGTTAGCGTCTTTGACGTGAAGCGATCGACTCAAGCAAATCGGGTGGAACCCATGGCAGGTAACGACCGCGAGAAGGCGCTGGACGCCGCACTCGCACAGATTGAGCGGCAATTCGGCAAGGGCGCGGTGATGCGCCTCGGTGAGCGGCCGAACGAGCCCATCGAAGTGATCCCCACCGGGTCGACGGCACTCGACGTCGCGCTCGGCGTCGGCGGCCTGCCGCGCGGCCGTGTGGTGGAGGTGTACGGACCGGAGTCCTCCGGTAAGACGACGCTGACGCTGCACGCCGTGGCGAACGCGCAGAAGCTCGGCGGCACGGTGGCCTTCATCGACGCGGAGCACGCCCTCGACCCCGAGTACGCGAAGAAGCTCGGCGTCGACATCGACAACCTCATCCTGTCCCAGCCGGACAACGGTGAGCAGGCTCTCGAGATCGTGGACATGCTGATCCGCTCGGGCGCCCTCGACCTGATCGTCATCGACTCCGTCGCGGCCCTGGTGCCCCGTGCGGAGATCGAGGGCGAGATGGGTGACTCGCACGTGGGTCTGCAGGCTCGTCTGATGAGCCAGGCGCTCCGGAAGATCACCAGCGCGCTCAACCAGTCCAAGACCACCGCGATCTTCATCAACCAGCTCCGCGAGAAGATCGGCGTGATGTTCGGCTCGCCGGAGACCACCACCGGTGGCCGCGCGCTCAAGTTCTACGCCTCGGTACGCCTGGACATCCGACGGATCGAGACGCTCAAGGACGGCACCGACGCCGTCGGCAACCGCACCCGCGTCAAGGTCGTCAAGAACAAGGTCGCGCCGCCCTTCAAGCAGGCCGAGTTCGACATCCTCTACGGCCAGGGCATCAGCCGCGAGGGCGGTCTGATCGACATGGGCGTGGACCACGGCTTCGTCCGCAAGGCCGGCGCCTGGTACACGTACGAGGGCGACCAGCTCGGCCAGGGCAAGGAGAACGCCCGCAACTTCCTCAAGGACAACCCCGACCTCGCCAACGAGATCGAGAAGAAGATCCTGGAGAAGCTCGGCATCGGTGTGCGGCCGAAGGATCCGGCGGCAGAGCCCGCTGCGGACGCGACGGCCACCGCGGGTGGTGCCGCCGACGCGACGGCGAAGTCGGTGCCCGCTCCTGCGACCAAGGCCAAGCCCGCCAAGGCTGCGGCGGCCAAGAGCTAGACCGTGACGCGTCGCACGGAGTGGCAGGACGGCGCCGCCGGCGCGGGTCCCGGCCCCGAATTCGCCGCAGAGTCCGCAGACGGTCCCCCGGGTTCCGGCCCGGGGACCGGGTTCGGTGAGGGGGCGGGCCGTCGTTCCCGCTCCCGTTCCAGAAGCAGCGGTTCCCCCGCCCCGTCGAGGGCCGGGAAGGGGGAACCGCTCGACCCGGTCGAGCAGGCACGCAACATCTGCCTGAGGCTGCTGACCGGGACCCCGCGCACGCGCAAGCAGCTCGCCGACGCCCTGCGCAAACGGGACGTCCCCGACGAGGCGGCCGAGGAAGTGCTGTCGCGCTTCGAGGACGTCGGGCTGATCAACGACGCGGCGTTCGCGGGCGCCTGGGTCGAATCCCGGCATCACGGCAGGGGGCTGGCCCGTCGTGCTCTCGTGCAGGAGCTGCGCACCAAGGGCGTGGACTCCACGCTGATCGACGAGGCGGTCGGACAGCTCGATGCCGAGCAGGAGGAGGAGACCGCCAGGGAGCTCGTCGCGCGCAAGCTTCGCTCCACCCGAGGGCTGGACCGGGACAAGCGGCTGCGTCGGCTCGCGGGCATGCTCGCGCGCAAGGGGTACGGGGAGGGGATGGCCCTGCGGGTGGTCCGTCAGGCGATCGAGCAGGAGGGCGAGGACGTGGAAGGGCTGGACGAGACCTACTGAGAGTGGTCGGCGGTAGCGGAGGGGGCTGTCGCCGGTCGGTGTCGGAGGGGATCGACACCCCGCGTGCCTGGTCCGAGTCGCGCAGGCCGCGGGTGTGCGGCCGGTTCGGGGGCCCGCATGCCCGGCATGCGGTGTGCGGCCGGTTCCGGGTCCCGCAGACTCAGTGTCCGGCCAGGGAGGCCCGGCGGATCGTGGCATCGAGCAGGGCCAGCGCATCCGAGGCGGTACGCCCGGGATGGCGGTTCCACGGGCCGATCAGTCCGGTCCAGCCCTGTGAGCGTAGTTCGGTGATCAGCCAGGCACCCGCCCGGTCCACGGTGTCCAGAGAGCCGTAGCCGAGCCTGTGCGCGGTCAGCATGGCCCCACACACGCAGCGGGCACCACGGGCGTTGCGCAGACGGTACGGCGTGTTCTGCCAGCCCCACTCGGTCAGGATCTGCCGCGCGTAGCCGAGGTGGGTGGAAGGGCGGACATCCGGCTGCCCGATGCGGCGCCACGCGTGAAGGCGCTCGGGCAGGACCGCCCCCAGCCGCCCGGGGAGCGGGCGTTCACGGGGGAGGGCGACAGGCATCGCCCGCAGCGAGTCGTCGATGAGCTGGTCGACGGGCACGGACAGCAGATCCCGCCAGTCGGCCGGGGGCCGGGACGGTGCTGCGTGTGAAGGCGCAGGCGCCGGGAGGTCCGGCTCGGGGGCGGTGCGCTCCCAGCCTGTGACGATCCGCTGCCACGCCTGCGTGTCATGGAGCAGCGAGGCCTGGGCGTCGAGCTGGTCAGGGGTGAGGTGAGCGGTTTCCATCGGCGCGACATCTCCGTACATTCCGATCCTCAGTGATGAGGCGAATGTCCGTCGCGCGAGGCGAATGCTCCACCGGGGAGCGTCGTTCGGGTGGGTCGGGGCACCGTTCGGTCCAGTGAGCGGCCGGGTCGGCTGCCCCGCTGTCGCTCGGACGGCGACCGATGACTGGGGCCTCCGGGCAGAGGCCCCAGCGCCTGTAGGGGTTCAGCTGCCAGGACCGCCGGTCAGAGCTCGACCGGGAGCCCGGCGGAACGCCACGCCTGGAAGCCCCCGACCAGGTCGGTGGCCCGGTGCAGTCCCAACTGCCGCAGGGAATCGACCGCGAGACTGGACGCGTACCCCTCGTTGCAGATCACCACGACCTGCAGATCGTGGCTCACGGCCTCCGGAGCGCGGTGGCTCCCCTGCGGATCGAGGCGCCACTCCAGCTCATTGCGCTCGATGACCAGTGCCCCCGGGATCAGGCCGTCCGCCTCGCGCAGCGCCGCGTAGCGGATGTCGACCAGCAGCGCTCCGTCCGCCGCCGCGGCAGCGGCCTCCTCGGGGCCGATCCGCTCGTAGTCGGCCCGGACCCGGTCCAGCAGCTCGTCGATCCCGACGCGCTCCGTCCGCTGCTCCTGTGCGTTGCTCACTGCCAGTCCTCCGGTCGTTCGGTCTGCTCCAGGCGGAGCACCGCACCGGTCCGGCTGAACCGGCGGATCTGCGGCAGTGGCGGGTAGTAGGCGTGCACCGATACGGCGTGTTCGTGGTCGGACCCGTTGAGGACCTCGTGCACATGGTGCTTGCCGAACGCCCTGCCCCGGCCCTTCGCCAGCTGCCGGGTGCGGTCGATCCCGTCCGTCAGCTCAAGGGTCTTCCAGCCGTCGGTGGGCAGCCGGGCGGCCAGCGAGTGCTCGGTGAGGGCACCTGCGGCCAGTGTGAACGCGCCGATCGACTCGGCGTGGTCGTGCCAGCCGGTGCCGGTGCCCGGCGGCCAGCCGATCAGCCAGGCCTCGCTGCCGCCAGGGCCGTCGAGCCGGAGCCAGGTGCGGCCCTCGGGGTCGAGCGGGAGCGAAGCGATGAGTGCGGCGTCGTCCGCGGTACGGCGGACGAAGTCGAGGAGCTCCGTGGCCGTCGGCGCGGGGGCGCCGGTGCCGACGGCGGACGCGGGCGTGGGTACGGAGGGGGAAGGCGCAGACACGGTGACCGTCCTGAGAGTTCGCTTGGAGGCACGCGTCCGTCCGCGAAAGCGGCACGGCGCGGCATGACGAGGCGATTCAGCAGGACGGGCGACACACGCAGCCCGCGTAGCGGACGAGGTCCATATGGACCCTCCGCCACAGGCGCACATCGGTGTCGGTCATGATCTGGAGTACACCATGTGCGCGTGAGACGGTCAATTGACGTCCGCGGTCCGGTCGGAGCTCGTGCTCGTGCGAGCCGTATCCCCGTCAGCGGAGTCGATCGCACCGCCGCGTGCCGCGTCGGCCGCGGCGAAGAGCTCCGCCGGCCGGACCCCGCTGAACGCCGCCACCAGGTGTCCGTCCGGCCTGACCAGCAGGACGGTGTGCGCCGTTGCCCCCGGATAGCTCTCGGTCACCAGGAGCTCGGCCTTCACGGGCAGCGCGTCCACCGCCTCGACGAGCCTGGGCATGACCCCGGCGGTCAGCCAGTGCCGCCGGTCCCACACCCCGGTTCCCGGGGCGACCAGGATCACCAGCAGGTGCCCCTGCCCCAGCCGGTCGCGCAGCCGCACGGTCTTCCCGTCGGGAGCCGTCACCCGCGCGTCGGCGACCGGCGCACCGGGGGGCGTTCCCACTGCGGTGTGCGCCCCGGCGCGTTGAGGTGAAAGAGGGGACTGAGTGTACGAGGGGGGCGCACCCAGGGGGCCGCATCCCAGATGGCCATCGGCCAGCAGGGTGTCGTGCCCGCGTCCGCTGCCCGGTACCAGCGTCCGCAGGCCGGGTCCGCCACGCAGTATCGGCAGTGACTGATCGGCGGCGCGCAGCCGGGAGGCGACGGCAGCCCTCCGCTCCGCCTGGTAGCTGTCGAGCAGCAGCTCCGAGGCGCCGTGGTGCCAGGCCTGCGCGAGCTTCCAGGCCAGGTTCTCGGCATCCCGCAGTCCCTCGTCCAGCCCTTGGGTGCCCAGAGCCCCCAGCAGATGGGCGGCGTCGCCGGCCAGGAAGGCCCGCTTCGACCTCCAGCGCAGGGCGAGGCGGTGGTGCAGCGTGTACACGCCGGTGTCCAGCAGCTCATACGCCGGGGTCTCGCCGCACCAGCCCGCCAGGGTGTCGCGGATGCGGGTGACGAGGGCGTCAGGGGTGACGAGCTCACCGCGTGGCGGAAGAAGCCAGTCCAGCCGCCAGACGCCGTCGGGCAGGGGCCGTGCGGTGACCTCCGCACCCCCGGTACGCCACGGCGGCGCACGGTGCAGCACGGCCTCGTCGGGCCAGGGCAGCTCCGCACGGAGCGCGGCCACGGCATGACGTTCCACCGCCGTACGGCCGGGAAACCTGATGTCCAGGAGCTTGCGCACGGTGGACCTCGCGCCGTCGCAGCCGACCAGGTAGCTGCCGCGCCACCACGTCGAACCGGGCTCCCTGGTGTGCACGGTGACACCGTGCGGGTCCTGCTCGAGCGTGTCGATCCTGCTGAACGGGACCATGCTGATCAGGGGCTGCGCGGAGGCTGCGGCCCGCAGCCCTTGGGTGAGAGCGTGCTGGGGAAGATGAACGGGCGAGGGCAGCGGAACAGGACCTTCCGCGTCACCGAGAGGAACCGCGCGCACCAGCTGCTTGCGCCGCACCGAGCGCCACCCCGCCCAGCGCAGCCCCTCCTCGCGGAGGCTCTCGCACCCGAGCCGCCCGACCAGGTCCGCGGTGTCCTCGCGCAGAACCACGGTGCGGGCGGGGCGGGGTTCGTCCTTGCCCGGCCCTTCGTCGAGCACGACGGAGGGGACGCCCTGAGCGGCGAGGGCGAGCGACAGTGCCAGGCCGACCGGCCCGGCACCGACGACGATCACCGGGTCCACGGTGTGAACCCTCCGGCGCTGACGGTCGACGGCGTGAGGGAGGAAGGGGTTGCGGCGGCGGAGGCTCGGGGCGCGATCACAGAACGTATGCAACCTATTGCCGGTGCTTGCGTCAAGTGACAACGGAACGTGGCGGGGGGCGCGGCAACTGCGCCGGCGCCCCCCGTGGGTCAACTATCGACGGACCGTCAGGACCCGTGCCCGTCCTCGATCACGAGCGACGGTGTACCGATGGTCTCGATGCCCCCGCCGGGTCCGGCACCGATCACCGTGCCCGTGCTCTTCTTCGCGCGGCGGAGCCTGCGTTCGAGCCAGCTCGCGAACGAGGTGAGTGCGAAGTTCACCGCGATGTAGATCAGCGCGATGATCGTGAAGCACGCGATGGTGTTCGCACCGTAGTTGGCGCTCATCGGACGGACCGACGCGAGCAGCTCGGGGAAGGTGAGCACCGCACCGCCGAGAGCGGTGTCCTTCACGATGACGACGATCTGGCTGACGATCGCGGGCAGCATGGCGGTGACCGACTGCGGCAGCAGTACGTACCCCATGGTCTGGCCCTTGCGCATACCGATCGCCTTCGCGGCGTCGGTCTGTCCCTGTGGGAGGGACAGGATCCCGGCCCGCACGATCTCGGCGAGGACCGAGGCGTTGTACAGCACCAGACCCGTGACGACGGCGTACAGCGGGCGCACGTCGCTGGCGATGTCGGTGAACTCGGAGTACGCAGCGTTCGCCGTGATCATCAGGATCAGGACGGGGATGGCGCGGAAGAACTCCACGACGATGCCGGACGGCATCCGCATCCAACGGTGGTCGGAGAGCCGGCCGATACCGAACAGCGCCCCGAGCGGCAGAGCGATCAGCAGGGCGAAGAATGCTGCCTTGAGCGTGTTCTGGAGCCCCGGCCAGAGGTAGGTCTCCCACGGCTGGGAGCTCGTGAAGAACGGCTCCCACTTGACCCAGTCGAGCTGGTGCTTCTCGCTGAGGGCGCCGTAGACCCACCAGACCACCGCGGCGAGAGCCACGACGAAGATGGCTGTGTACAGGACGTTGCGCCGCTTGGCGCGGGGCCCCTGTGCGTCGAAGAGGACAGACGTCGTCATCGCTTCACCGCCACCTTCTTGCTCACCCAGCCGAGGAGGAGCCCGGTCGGAAGGGTGAGGCAGATGAATCCGAACGCAAAGATGGCGGAGATCAGAATCAGTTGAGCCTCTGCTTCGATCATGTCCTTCATCAGGAACGCCGCTTCGACCACGCCGATCGCCGCAGCGACGGTGGTGTTCTTGGTCAGCGCGATCAGCACGTTGGCCAGCGGGTTCACGACCGATCGGAAGGCCTGCGGGAGGATGATCAGGCGCAGGACCTGGGTGAAACTCAGTCCGAGTGCCCGTGCCGCCTCGGCCTGGCCCGCCGGCACCGTGTTGATGCCCGAGCGCAGCGCCTCGCAGACGAAGGCGGCCGTGTAGAGGGCGAGCGCGAGTACCGCGAGCCGGAAGTTGATGACCTCGAAGTTGTCGCCGCCCCCGAGGGTGACCTGCAAGGTCTGGAAGAGGCCCAGTGACGCGAAGACGATGATCACGGTCAGCGGGATGTTGCGGACAACGTTCACATAAGCGGTACCGAACCCGCGCATCAGAGGGACCGGGCCAACCCGCATACCGGCCAGCAGCGTTCCCCATATGAGGGAACCGAGGGCGGAGTAGACGGTGAGTTTCACCGTCACCCAGAAGGCCCCCAGTAGGTCGTAACCTTCAAGAAAGTCGAACACGATCTCCCGTGCTTCCAGGTGTGGGGAGGGCTCGGTGCGCCGCCTCGACGGCGGCGCACCTCATCAGCCCGGCTTCGGACCGCTCAGCGAGGGGAGCCCTACTTGACGATGTTGCCGATGGCCGGCGCGGGCTCGTTCTTGTAGCCGGCGGGACCGAAGTTGGCCTCGACAGCCTTGTCCCACGAGCCGTCCGAGACCATCTTGGTCAGCGCGGCGTCGATCTTCTTCTTGAGGTCGGCGTCGCCCTTCTTCAGGCCGATGCCGTAGTTCTCGTTGGTCATCTTGAAGCCGGCCAGCTTGAACTTGCCCTTGTGGGCCTCCTGCGCCGCGTATCCGGCGAGGATGGAGTCGTCTGTGGTCAGCGCGTCGATGGCCTTGTTCTCCAGGCCGGTGAGGCACTCGGAGTAGCCGCCGTAGTTCTGCAGCTGAGCCTTGGGGGCCAGCTTCTCCTTGACGTTCTTCGCGGAGGTCGAACCGGTGACGGAGCAGAGCTTCTTCTTGTTGAGGTCCTCGGGCGACTTGATGGTGTTGTCATCGGCCCGGATGAGGACGTCCTGGTGAGCCAGGAGGTACGGGCCCGCGAAGTCGACCTTCTGCTGACGCTCGTCGTTGATGGAGTACGTCGCGGCGATGAACTTCACGTCGCCGCGCTCGATGGCGGTCTCGCGGTCGGCGCTCTTCGTCTCGACGAAGTTGATGTTCTTGGCGTCGTAGCCGAGTTCCTTGGCGATGTACGTGGCGACATCGACGTCGAAGCCGGCGAACTTGCCGTCGGGCGTCTTCAGACCCAGGCCGGGCTGGTCGATCTTGATGCCGATGGTGATCTTCTCGCCGCCGCCACCGGATCCGGCGCCGTCGTCCTTGGTGTCGGAACCACAGGCGGTGGCGGCGAGGGCGAGCGCGAGCACGGCGGCCGAGGCGGCGGTGACCTTACGAAGCTGCATGGTGATATTCCCTGGGTTGACGCGATGTGAGTGTTCAGCTGGTCCGAAGAACAGTCGTGCGGGATCAGTGGTGAAGGATCTTCGACAGGAAGTCCTTGGCCCGGTCACTGCGCGGGTTGCTGAAGAACTGGTCGGGCACTGCCTCTTCGACGATCTTCCCGTCCGCCATGAAGACGACCCGGTTGGCCGCCGACCTGGCGAAGCCCATCTCGTGGGTGACGACGACCATGGTCATCCCGTCCCGGGCGAGCTGCTGCATGACCTCCAGCACCTCGTTGATCATTTCCGGGTCGAGCGCGGACGTCGGCTCGTCGAACAGCATGACCTTGGGGTCCATCGCCAACGCACGTGCGATGGCGACGCGTTGCTGCTGACCGCCGGAGAGCTGCGAAGGGTACTTGTCGGCCTGTGTTGCCACGCCCACCCGGTCGAGCAGCGAACGTGCCTTGTCCTCTGCGACCGCCTTGTCCATCTTGCGGACCTTGAGCTGGCCCAGCATCACGTTCTCGAGCACCGTCTTGTGCGCGAAGAGATTGAACGACTGGAAGACCATGCCGACGTCGGCACGCAGCCTGGCCAGCTCCTTGCCCTCCTGGGGCAGCGGCTTGCCGTCGATCGTGATCGCGCCCGAGTCGATCGTCTCCAAGCGGTTGATCGTGCGGCACAGCGTGGACTTCCCGGACCCGGAGGGCCCGATGACGACGACGACCTCGCCACGGGCGATGGTCAGGTCGATGTCCTGGAGCACATGCAGCGCGCCGAAGTGCTTGTTGACGTTGCTCAGTACGACAAGGTCGTCTCCCGCAGGTGCGGCATCCTCGGCGGCCTTGGTCACTGAAACTCCGCTCATCGGCTTTTTGCTCCGTCCTCCTCGGTTAGGGAAAGACCCTAGTGACGCAGTGCTACCAGCGTCATTACATCTGAGCGGAAATTGAGCATAACGATCCGGCCGCAACCGGACACACCGCGTGAACAGGGCGTCACGAGGCGCACGTCGGAGTACCGGGTGGGTAACGGAAACCCAGTGGTAACGGGCTGGGCCTTGACTGGCATACCCGTCATCGGAGTGGATGCCCTGGTACGGGATGGCGTGAATCGTCGCCGTACGAGAAGGTTCGCGAGGCGGAACGCCTGCGCAACAACATGTGTTGTTATTAATCGTCCCGAAATGTCGGGAAGCGGAGAGGGGGGCCATGAGACTGCTGCTCGTCGAGGACGACGATCACGTCGCGGCGGCCCTGTCCGCCGTGCTCGCACGGCACGGATTCAAGGTCGTGCACGCCCGCAACGGCGAGGAGGCCCTGCACGCGCTGCTGCCCGCGGACAAGGAGCCCTTCGGAGTCGTACTCCTCGACCTCGGGCTGCCCGACCAGGACGGCTACGAGGTGTGCGGGAAGATCCGCAAGCGCTCCGCGATCCCGGTGATCATGGTGACCGCGCGTGCCGACGTACGCTCACGGATCCACGGCCTCAACCTCGGCGCGGACGACTACGTCGTCAAGCCCTACGACACCGGCGAGCTCCTCGCCCGGATCCATGCGGTCGCCCGGCGCAGGACGGCCGGCGAGGACACCGGGCAGACCCCTCTCGCGGCGCTGCGGATCGGCCCGGTGCGCATCGAGCTGCCGACCCGCAGGGTCAGCGTCGACGATCACGAGGTCCAGCTCACGCGCAAGGAGTTCGACCTCCTCGCGCTGCTCGCCCAGCGTCCCGGTGTCGTCTTCCGCCGGGAGCAGATCATCAGTGAGGTGTGGCGGACCAGCTGGGAGGGGACGGGGCGGACCCTCGAGGTGCATGTCGCGTCGCTGCGTTCCAAGCTGCGCCTTCCCGCGCTGATCGAGACCGTGCGGGGCGTCGGCTACCGGCTCGTCCCGCCGACCGCGTAGAGGCGAACCCTCCCTGTGCGTACGCGTCTGCTTCCCCTGCTCATCGTCCTGATGGCCGCCGTGCTGCTCGCGTTGGGCTTCCCGCTGGCCGTGCGGGTCGCCGCCGCCGAACAGCAGCGGGTCGTCATCGACCGGATCGACGACACGGCGCGGTTCGCCGCACTCGCCCAGTTCGTCAGCGAGCCCGCCGGGGGCAACGACGAACGGCAGCGGATCCTCCAGACCGAACTCGAGGCCTACGACTCGGTGTACGGGATCCGGGCAGGGGTCTTCTACCGGGACGACAGAGCCCTCGCGAAGGCACCCGCCTCCTGGGCCCTGCCACTTGAGGGGGAGGGGCGTGAAGCGTTCAAGGAGGCCCTTCTCGGGCGCCGCTCCCATGACCCGCCCCAGGTATGGCCGTGGCAGAGCGGCCGGGTCGTCGTCGCTTCGCCCGTGGTGCGTGACGGTGACGTGGTCGCTGTCGTCGTGACCGACTCGCCCACCGGTGAGATGCGATCCCGCACACTGCGCGGCTGGTTGCTGATCGTTCTCGGCGAGGCCGCGGCGATGCTGGTGGCCGTCGGCGCCGCGTTCCGGCTCACCGGTTGGGTGCTGCTGCCCGTGCGGATCCTGGACGCGGCGACCCACGACATCGCCAGCGGCCGGATGAGGTCCCGGGTCGTCGCGTCCGGAGGCCCGCCCGAGCTCAGGCGACTGGCACGTTCGTTCAACGAGATGGCCGACAACGTCGAGGACGTACTGGAGCAGCAGCGCGCCTTCGTCGCGGACGCCTCGCACCAACTGCGCAACCCGCTGGCCGCCCTGCTGCTGCGGATCGAGCTCCTCGCGCTCGAACTCCCCGAGGGCAACGAGGAGATCGCCTCGGTGCGTACGGAGGGCAAGCGCCTGGCCCACGTCCTGGACGATCTGCTGGACCTGGCACTGGCCGAACACGCCGCGGCGGATCTGCAGCTCACGGACATCGGGGCGCTCACCGCCGAGCGCGTGGCCTCGTGGCGTCCGTTGGCCGAGGAGAAGGGCGTACGGCTCGTCCTGGACGGTGCGTCCGCGGTGACCGGCTGGGCCGACCCGATCGCGCTCTCCAGCGCCCTGGACGCCGTCGTCGACAACGCACTGAAGTTCACCCCGGAGGGCGAGGAGGTCCGGGTCACCGTCGCCTCCGACGGTACGGTCGCCACGGTGGTCGTCGCCGACCGCGGGCCCGGGCTGACCGAGCACGAACTGGAGCGCATCGGTGACCGCTTCTGGCGCAGCAACCGGCACCAGAACGTCAAGGGGTCGGGCCTCGGGCTTTCGATCGCCGGGGTGCTGCTCGCCGCAGGGGGAGGGGCGGTCGCCTACGAGAAGCACGAACCGCACGGACTGCGGGTGACGGTCAGCGTGCCGCGCAACCTTCCGCACGCGTGACGCGGAGGTGTCAGGGCTTGGCCGAGCGGTAGTAGCGCTTGGCGCCTTCGTGCAGCGGCAGCGGATCGGTGTAGATCGCGGTCCGCAGGTCCACCAGTTGCGCCGCGTGCACCTCGCGGCCTATCCGGTCCCGGCTGTCGATCACGGTCCGGGTGAAGGCCTCGGTCATCAGCGGATCCGTGCGATCCGTCGTGATCAGCAGATTGGCGACCGCGACGGTCTGCACGGCCTGACCCTGTTGGGCGTGAAGGTACGCGTCGGCGGGCATCACGGCCGAGCGGTAGTGGCGGGTGGACCCGCCGGCTGCCTGGAGCTCGGTGATCAGCGAGTCCCCCAGCGGCACCAGGCGGATGGCGAACCGCTCCGACAGTTCCTGCACCGCACCGGTCGGCAGGCCACCCGACCAGAAGAAGGCGTCCAGCCGGTCTTCCATGAGCCTGGCGGGCATCGTGTCGATGCCGGCGGGGACCGGCGTGATGTCCTCGGCCGGATCGACGCCTGCCGCCGTCATCAGCCGGTCGGCGACCAGGCGCACCCCCGATCCCTCCTGGCCCACACCCACCCGCTCGCCGCGTAGATCGGCGACCTTCCGGATCTTCGAGCCCCTGGGCACGATCAGCTGGACGTAGTCGTCGTACAGCCGGACGCAGCCGCGCAGCCGCGCGCCACCGGGCTTGCCGCTCTGCAGATAGGTGGTCACGGCATCGGCGGTGGCGATGGTGAAGTCCGCCTTCCCCGTCGCAACCCGTTCGATGTTCTGCTGCGACCCCTCGCTGGTCTGCAGCTCTATCGACACCTTGGGCATGTCCTTGGCCAGCGCACCCTCGAGCCGCTGCCCGTAGCGCTGGTAGACCCCGCTCCGTACACCGGTGGAGAAGGTCAGCGATCCGCTCGGCTCCGGCTCCCCGAGCGGGAGCACCCACCACAGCAGCAGCCCGAGAACGACAGCGGCGGCAGCGCCCCCCTGAAGGGTGCGTCGTCGGCCGAATCGGGACAGTGCGTGCAGCATGGCGCGATCCTGCCAGGCCGCCCCCCGTCCTGGCCAGGCCGGACGGCGGGCAGAGGCTCCGGCGGCGGGAGGGGCGTCGCCAGCGCCTACCCTTGTCCCATGAGCAGCGGCAACCGGAGCGAAGCAGTGGACGTCCAGAAGAGCTACGAGGTACGCACTTACGGGTGCCAGATGAACGTCCACGACTCCGAACGCCTGTCGGGGCTGCTCGAGGACGCCGGATACGTGCGCGCCCCGGAGGGCTCCGACGGTGACGCCGACGTCGTCGTCTTCAACACCTGCGCGGTACGTGAGAACGCCGACAACAAGCTCTACGGCAACCTCGGCCGGCTCGCCCCGATGAAGACCAAGCGCCCCGGGATGCAGATCGCCGTCGGTGGCTGCCTCGCGCAGAAGGACCGCGACACCATCGTGCGTCGGGCGCCCTGGGTGGACGTGGTCTTCGGTACGCACAACATCGGCAAGCTGCCGGTGCTCCTGGAGCGTGCGCGCGTCCAGGAGGAGGCGCAGATCGAGATCGCCGAGTCCCTGGAGGCATTCCCCTCCACACTGCCCACCCGCCGCGAGTCCGCGTACGCCGCATGGGTGTCGATCTCCGTGGGCTGCAACAACACCTGCACGTTCTGTATCGTCCCGGCGCTGCGGGGCAAGGAGAAGGACCGCCGCACCGGCGACATCCTGGCCGAGATCGAGGCGCTGGTCGCCGAGGGCGTCAGCGAGATCACGCTGCTCGGCCAGAACGTGAACGCCTACGGTTCCGACATCGGTGACCGCGAGGCCTTCTCCAAGCTGCTGCGCGCCTGTGGCGGGATCGACGGGCTCGAGCGTGTGCGGTTCACCTCGCCCCACCCGCGCGACTTCACCGACGACGTGATCGCGGCGATGGCCGAGACGCCGAACGTGATGCCGCAGCTCCACATGCCGATGCAGTCGGGTTCGGACACGATCCTGAAGGCGATGCGGCGCTCGTACCGTCAGGACCGCTTCCTCGGGATCATCGAGAAGGTGCGCGCCGCGATGCCGGACGCGGCCATCTCCACCGACATCATCGTGGGCTTCCCCGGGGAGACCGAGGAGGACTTCGAGCAGACGATGCACGCGGTGCGCGAGGCGCGTTTCGCGAACGCCTTCACCTTCCAGTACTCCAAGCGTCCCGGGACCCCGGCCGCCGACATGGAGGGGCAGATTCCCAAGGAGGTCGTCCAGGAGCGCTACATGCGCCTGTCCGCCCTCCAGGAGGAGATCTCCTGGGAGGAGAACAAGAAGCAGGTCGGCCGCACCCTGGAGGTCATGGTCGCCGAGGGTGAGGGGCGCAAGGACGGTGCCACGCACCGCCTCTCCGGCCGGGCACCGGACAATCGCCTGGTCCACTTCACCAAACCGGACCAGGAGGTGCGTCCCGGGGACGTGGTGACCGTCGAGATCTCCTACGCGGCTCCGCACCACCTCCTTGCCGAGGGTGCTCCCCTGGGCGTACGGCGTACCCGGTCGGGAGACGCCTGGGACAAGCGGGCGGGGGCTGCTGCCGCCCAGCCCGCCGGAGTGATGCTGGGGCTGCCCGGCATCGGCGCTCCGGCTCCGCTGCCCGCCGCCGCAGCCCCGGGGTGCGCCCGCGACTGACGGCCGGAGGCGACCCGGGGCATGCATGCCCCGGGGGATCCCGCAGCGGACGCCTCGGGATGGCCGCCCGTAGCAGCCGCCCGGGGTGGCAGCAGTACGCTGACCGGCATGCTTGCCGCCGCCGCCGTCTGTCCCTGTCCGCCGCTCCTGGTTCCCGAGGTGGCTGCCGGAGCCGCGCCCGAGCTCGACCCCGCGAGGGCCGCGTGCGTCGACGCACTGGGGGTGCTGGCCGCCGCGCGGCCTGATCTGCTGATCGTGGTCGGGCCCGCAGGGCCTGGGGCGCGTGGGCCGTTTCCCGCAGGCTCGCCCGGTTCCTTCGCGGGGTTCGGCGTCGACCTCACCGTGCGGCTGGGGGAGGTACCCGCGGGGTCGTCGGCTCCCGCACGCCCGCTCCCGGAATCCCTTGCCGTCGGTGCGTGGCTGCTGGCCCGCGCCCGCTGGGCCGGCGCCCCCGTCGAAGGGCTCGGGGTGGGGGAGCCGCTGGCCGCCGACCGCTGCGCACAGGCGGGACGGGACCTGGCCGGCAGGGCGGACAGGGTGGCCCTGCTGGTGATGGGTGACGGCAGCGCCTGCCGCACGGTCAAGGCGCCCGGCTACCTGGACGAGCGTGCGATCGACTTCGATACCGCCGTCGCCCGTGCGCTGGGTGGCGCGGACCTCGCCGCGCTGGGCGCGCTGGACGAGTCGCTCGCGTACGAGCTGAAGGCGGCGGGCCGGGCGCCGTGGCAGGTGCTCGCGGGTGCTGCGCAGGGGG
The DNA here is from genome assembly GCF_040605575.1 of Streptomyces sp. NPDC005566. Taxonomy (NCBI): domain Bacteria; kingdom Bacillati; phylum Actinomycetota; class Actinomycetes; order Kitasatosporales; family Streptomycetaceae; genus Streptomyces; species Streptomyces sp. NPDC005566. The sequence continues at coordinate 45,083 of NZ_JBEXDB010000020.1, forward strand.
CCGGACTCGGCGGGCAGCTGCTGTACGAAGAGGCTCCCTACGGCGTGGGCTATGCCGTTGCCGCCTGGTCGTGATCAGGAGGAGTGAGGAACGGCCGACACACACCTGAGGCCCGTGGGACGCTCGCGCGCCACGGGCCTCGTTGTTCACTCCCGGGTCAGGTAGTGGGGGGTGCGGGCGGTGGCGGAGGCGTACCACCCTCGTTCTTGTGACCCAGGCGGTCGACCGCGTCCTTGGCCTTCTGCGTGCCGGTCACGATCTTGTCGCTGTACTTGCCCTTGGTCTTTTGGTCGACTGTCCGAGCGGCCTTGTCGAGACCCTGGTCGATCTTGCCCCCGTGTTGCTGCGCGAGGTCGCCGACCTTTTCCCTGGCCGGGGCCAGCTTGGCCTTCAGGTTGTCCAGAAAACCCATGGGTCACCTTCCGTGCTGAGGGACTGACGTCACATTTTACTCGTGTGGGACGGAGAGTGCGTTACTCGGAGTGTCCGATTGAGCCGACCGGGCTGGGATCCGGCGTCCGGTGTGCGAAACGCACCTGTCCGGGAAGTGACCCGGGGTTTGGGACACTGTCGCGGTGAGAAGACCAGCTCCCGTTCCCCGCGTCATCACCGTCGTCGGTCCCACCGCAGCCGGAAAGTCCGATCTGGGTGTGTTCCTCGCCCAGCAGCTCGGTGGTGAAGTGGTCAATGCCGACTCCATGCAGCTCTACCGGGGGATGGACATCGGCACAGCGAAGCTGACGGTCCCCGAGCGCGGTGACATTCCCCACCATCTGCTGGACATCTGGGACGTCACCGAGGCCGCCAGCGTCGCCGAGTACCAGCGGCTCGCCCGTGCGGAGATCGACCGGTTGCTCGCCGAAGGGCGTACGCCCGTCCTGGTGGGCGGCTCCGGCCTCTATGTGAAGGGCGCGATCGACGCCCTGGAATTTCCCGGTACGGATCCCGAGGTGCGCGGGCGGCTCGAACAGGAACTGACGGAGCATGGCGTCGGCGCGCTGCACGCCCGGCTCGCCGAGGCGGACCCTGACGCCGCCCGGGCCATTCTGCCCAGCAACGGACGCCGCATCGTCCGCGCCCTGGAGGTCATCGAGATCACCGGCAAACCCTTCACGGCCAACCTCCCTGGGGACGAGGCCGTCTATGACGCCCTCCAGATCGGTGTGGACGTCGAGCGCCCGGAACTCGACGCGCGGATCAGCGCCAGGGTGGACCGGATGTGGGAGGCCGGCCTCGTCGAGGAGGTGCGTTCCCTGGAGGCCCTGGGGCTGCGGGAGGGGCGCACCGCCTCCCGTGCGCTCGGCTATCAGCAGGTACTCGCGGCACTCGCCGGGGAGTGCACCGAGGAGGAGGCGCGCGCCGAGACGGTACGCGCCACCAAACGCTTCGCGCGCCGCCAGGACTCATGGTTCAGGCGCGACCCGCGAGTCCACTGGCTGAGTGGCGCCGAGGAACGACGCGGGGAACTCCCGCACCGGGCGCTGGCGTTGGTCGAACGAGCGGTTACAGCCTGATCACGTGATGGCATCGGGACGCTCAGCGCGTCATTTCGGTGCCCGGGGCCGTGCCATCATCGAGCATCGATCGACCAGTGGAGTCCGAGTACGGGAGGGCGCGTGGCGATGGAGGCCGGCCCTCGCGATACAGACCAGGACGCACCGGATACGCAGCACGAGGCAGGACGACTGAGCCCTGACGGGCCGGACGAGCACGACGTGACCCCCGAGGTCGAAGTCGAGCTGCGTCCCGCCCGCCGCATGCGGATCTGGCAGCTCGCACCGATCGTCGTGCTTGCCGCGCTCGGCTCCCTGATGTTCGCCTTCCCGCTCGCCTTCGAGTTCGGGGACGGTGGCGCGGTCGTGGCCATGCTGGGGCTGCTCATCAGTTGCTGCGCCGCGGGCTGGGGCATGATGGCGGCCCGCCGTGTCGGCCATACGTGGCCCGGGCTGCCGTCCAGAGGATCGAGCGAGCGCCCCGACTGGCGGGTGATCGGTCTGTACGTCGCCGTGTGCGCCGGACTCGTCGCCCTGGCCGTCTGGCGCGTGGCGCGGCTCCGCTGACCGAGCGGCACAGGTCCTGCTGAGGAGATGGGTCCCGCCTGCCGGATCCGGCTCGGCCGCCCCGGCTCTGCGGACTGTCGGCGAGGCCTCGTACAGTTGGCTCGTGAGCACTTCGCAGATCCCCTTCCTCAAGGGCCACGGCACGGAGAACGACTTCGTGATCGTTCCCGACCCCGACAACGCCGTCGACCTGCCGGCCTCCGTCGTCGCCCGGCTCTGTGACCGCCGGGCGGGCATCGGCGGCGACGGTCTGCTGCATGTCGTTCGCTCCGCGGCGCACCCAGAGGCGCACGGCATGGCGGACCGGGCCGAGTGGTTCATGGACTACCGCAACGCCGACGGCTCGATCGCCGAGATGTGCGGCAACGGAGTACGCGTCTTCGCCAGCTACCTGCAGCGCGCCGGACTCGTCGCCGAAGGCGATCTGGCCGTTGCGACCCGGGCCGGCGTCAAGCAGGCGCACATCGCCAAGGACGGCGACGTCACGGTCTCCATGGGACGCGCCGTGCTTCCCGAGGACGATGTCACGGTCTCGGTGAACGGCCGCAACTGGGCCGCCCGCAACGTGAACATGGGTAACCCGCACGCTGTCGCCTTCGTCGACGACCTGGCACATGCGGGGGACCTGCTCTCGGTGCCGCCGTTCAGCCCCGCCTCCGTCTACCCGGACGGCGTCAACATCGAGTTCGTCGTGGACCGCGGGCCGCGCCACGTCGCGATGCGCGTCCACGAACGCGGCTCGGGGGAGACGCGCTCCTGCGGTACGGGCGCCTGCGCCGTCGCCGTCGCCGCCGCTCGCAGGGACGGTGCCGACCCCGCGGAGACCGGTACCCCCGCCACGTACACGGTGGATCTCCCCGGTGGCACTCTGGTGATCACCGAGCATCCGGACGGCGGCGTCGACATGACCGGGCCCGCCGTGATCGTCGCCGAAGGCACGATCGACCCGGCCTGGCTCGAAACGGTGATCGGGTAGGGCTTCGCTCGAATGGGTGATCCGTTTCACGCTGAGCGAGAGCTGGACTGCGCCGCGTGGTGGGGTCGGTAGCATCAAGCACCGGCCCGGAGGCGCATCCGCATCTCCTCACCGCCGGTCGACGTTGCCGGAGGTGCCCCATGAGCGCAGAGGCCACCAATCCAGGTGCTCCCCTTCGCAAGCGCAGTCGTCCGCGGATCGATCTGCGCAGGCTCGGCCGTGTCGCCCTGCTCGGGTCGGCCTACCGCGGCCGACTGCCGGACGCCATCGGACACGTTGCGGAGACCCACCGTGCCCACTACCCGGACGCGGACCTCGATAACCTCCGTCGGGCCTACGTGCTTGCCGAGTCGTCCCACCGCGGTCAGATGCGCAAGAGCGGTGAGCCGTACATCACGCATCCGCTGGCCGTGACCCTGATCCTCGCCGAACTCGGCGCCGAGACAACGACGCTGACCGCCTCTCTCCTCCACGACACCGTGGAGGACACCGAGGTGACCCTCGATCAGGTGCGGGAGGAGTTCGGCGACGAGGTCTGCTATCTGGTCGACGGAGTCACCAAGCTGGAGAAAGTCGACTACGGCGCGGCAGCCGAACCCGAAACCTTCCGCAAGATGCTCGTCGCCACCGGAAACGATGTCCGGGTCATGTCGATCAAACTGGCGGACCGGCTGCACAACATGCGGACCCTCGGTGTCATGCGTCCCGAGAAGCAGGAACGGATCGCCAAGGTCACCCGCGACGTGCTGATTCCGCTCGCCGAACGGCTCGGCGTGCAGGCACTCAAGACCGAGCTCGAGGACCTCGTCTTCGCGATTCTCCATCCCGAGGAGTACGAGAACACCCGGGCCCTGATCACCGCGTCGGAAAGCGCGCAGGACCCGCTCGCGGAGATCGCCGACAGCGTCAGGTCCACACTGAGGGATGCCGGCATCAGCGCCGAAGTCCTCATCAGACCGCGTCACTTCGTCTCGGTGCACCGGGTCAGGACCAAACGGGGCGAGCTGCGCGGCACCGACTTCGGACGACTGCTGGTGCTGGTCGGGGAGGACGCCGACTGCTACGCCGTCCTCGGTGAACTGCACACCTGTTTCACCCCGGTGATCTCCGAGTTCAAGGACTTCATCGCCGCGCCCAAGTTCAACCTCTACCAGTCGCTGCACACTGCCGTCGTGGGCCCCGAGGGCGCGGTCGCCGAAGTCCTCATCCGGACGCACCAGATGCACAGGGTGGCGGAGGCGGGTGTCGTCGCGCTCGGCAACCCGTACACCGTCGACAACGCGAGCGCCGCGCTGCAGGCCGAACCCGTCGACGGCGAGCGCGCCGACCCGACCCGGCCCGGCTGGCTCTCCCGGCTCCTGGACTGGCAGGAGTCCGCCACCGACCCCGACACGTTCTGGACCACGCTGCGGGCCGATCTCGCCCAGGACCGGGAGATCACGGTCTTCCGCACCGACGGCGGGACGCTCGGCCTGCCCGCGGGGGCCAGCTGTGTCGACGCCGCGTACGCGCAGTACGGCGAAGAGGCGCACGGCTGCATCGGCGCCCGCGTCAACGGCCGCCTGGCCACGCTCAGCACCGTTCTGAACGACGGCGACACCGTGCAGCTGCTGCTCGCCCAGGACGCCTCCTCCGGCCCCTCTCCCGAGTGGCTCGACCATGCCCGTACCCCCGGGGCGCGGATCGCGATCACCGGCTGGATCGAGGCCAACCCCGGCGACGCGCAGGGACCCCATGGAAGCAGCCCGGCCTCCCCGAGGCCGCAGGCCCAGCCCGCCGACGACCCGGCGAACGACCGCGGCAAGGCGGGAGGCCGGGCAGCGAGCGTGGCCGTCGACGGGCCGGCTGCCCCGGTCCGTCTCGCCGGCTGCTGCACTCCTGTTCCCCCCGACGACATCATCGGATTCACGGTGCGCGGAGGAGCCGTCACCGTGCATCGGGGTGAATGTCCGGCGGTGGCCCGGATGCGGTCGGTCGGCCGGGTGGCTGTCGGGGCCCGCTGGAACGACACGGGTGACTGGAGCGACACCGCCGACTACCGGGTCACCCTCGTCGCCGAATCCTTCGGACGCCCCCGGCTCCTCGCCGATCTCACCGAGGCCATCGCGACGGCGGACGCGGCCATCGTCGCAGCGACCGTTGAGCCGCCGAGCGAACAGCGCGTCCGGCACACCTACACGCTGCAACTCCCGGACGCGGCCGGGCTGCCCGGCCTGATGAGGGCGATGCGCGACGTACCGGGTGTGTACGACGTGAGCCGGGCCCAGCAGCCCGCCGCCACGGCCTGACCCGCGCCCGCAGCGGTCCCTCTGTCCCGTGACGCCACGTCCTGTCGGCTCCGGTCGTTTCATCGGACCGCGTCGGAGCCCGTGCATCCAGCCGTGAGGATCCCTCCCCGAACCCGTTCGGGTGGCGCGGCGCGCGGCACCCCCGCGTGGGACGTTCCCGCTGGTAGCCGTAGTCCATGCCGCTCATCTCCCGTCGACTGCGGGCCGCTCTGCTCGTCACCGCGTCGGCCACCCTTGTCGCCGCGACCGCGCCCACGCCCGTACCGCTCGGCATCGGCGACCGCCTGTTCCCTCAGCTCGGAAACCCCGGGTACGACGTCCTCTCGTACGACATCTCGCTCACCTACCACGGCAGCAACACCAAGCCGCTCGATGCCGTCACCAGGATCGGGGCGCGGACCACCGCGCCACTGGAACAGATCAATCTCGACTTCGCCCGCGGCGACGTCCGCGCCGTGGAAGTCAACGGACTGCGGTCCGAGTTCGCACTCAAGGACGAGGACCTGATCGTCCGGGCACCCGCCCGGCTCCCCGCCGGCGTACCCGTGAACATCACCGTCCGGCACACGAGCGATCCGTCCGGGGAAAGGGCCGACGGCGGCTGGGTCCGCACGGCCGACGGCCTGGCCATGGCCAATCAGGCCGACGCGGCGCACCGGGTCTTCCCGGGGAACGACCATCCGTCGGACAAGGCGTACTTCACCTTCCGGGTCACCGCCCCGAAGGACCTCACGGTCGTGGCGGGCGGGCTGCCCGGCGGAACGCGGCGAAACGGCACCGTGACGACCTGGACATACCGCACGGAGCACCCGATGGCCACCGAGCTGGCGCAGGTCTCCATCGGCCGCTCCGCCGTCCTGCGGCGGAGCGGCCCGGACGGGCTGCCCGTGCGCGACGTCGTCCCGGCGGCGGACCGGGAGAAGCTGGAGCCGTGGCTGCGGAAGACCCCGGGGCAGCTGGCCTGGATGGAGGAGCAGGTCGGCCCCTATCCGTTCGAGACGTACGGGCTGCTCGTGGCGGACGCGGAGACCGGCTTCGAGCTGGAGACCCAGACGCTGTCGCTCTTCGAGCGATCCCTGTTCACCACGGCCGGATACCCCGCGTGGTACATCGACTCGATCATGGTGCACGAACTGGCCCACCAGTGGTTCGGCAACAGTGTCTCCCCCCAGGCGTGGTCCGATCTGTGGCTCAACGAAGGCCACGCCACCTGGTACGAGGCCCTCTACGCGCAGGAGCACGCCCAGAAGCCCATGGAACGGCGGATGCGCGAGGCCTACACCCGGTCCGACACGTGGCGCGCCGCCGGCGGTCCGCCTGCGCACCCCGACGCTCCGCCCCCGGAGAACAAGATCAGCCTGTTCAGGCCCGTGGTGTACGACGGCAGCGCGCTCGTCCTGTACGCGCTGCGCCAGGAGATCGGCGCGGAGGCCTTCGACCGGCTGGAGCGGACCTGGGTGCGTAGGTACCGGGACGAGTCGGCGAGCACCGCGCACTTCACGACACTGGCGTCGAGGGTCGCGGGGCGGGACCTGACCGAGTTCTTCGACGGTTGGCTGTACGGGGAGAAGACCCCTCCGATGCCGGGGCACCCGGACTGGCGCAGCGCGAAGCCGCAGCAAGCGGCGGGCCCGAAGGGTTCGGCACGCACAGCGAAACCCGAGTGACGCGTCCGGCGGGGACATGCCACTATCAGGGCGTCGGCACCGCGGCCGGCCGGGAAATCCCCCCACGGGAATCTTCCGGCGGGGTCACGCGTTGTGACTGACGTATCGGACTTCTATCGACGTAAGGATCCAATGACCTCCTCTTCTTCCCTTCCCCAGGACGCGCAGGACGCGCAGAGCGCCACGGAAAGCAACTCCGAGAGCCTCAACGAGAGCCTTCGGGCCGACGCCCTGATGGAAGAGGACGTCGCCTGGAGCCACGAAATCGACGGCGAGCGGGACGGCGACCAGCTCGACCGCTCCGAGCGCGCGGCACTGCGTCGCGTGGCCGGGCTCTCCACCGAGCTCGAGGACGTCACCGAGGTCGAGTACCGGCAGCTGCGACTCGAGCGCGTCGTGCTGGTCGGTGTCTGGACCTCGGGCACGGTGCACGACGCGGAGATTTCGCTCGCGGAGCTTGCGGCACTGGCCGAGACGGCGGGCGCGCAAGTGCTCGACGCCGTCTTCCAGCGGCGCGACAAGCCCGACTCTGCCACCTACATCGGCTCGGGCAAGGCGCTGGAACTGCGCGACATCGTTCTCGAATCCGGGGCCGACACCGTCGTCTGCGACGGTGAGCTCAGCCCGGGTCAGTTGATCCATCTGGAAGACGTCGTCAAGGTCAAGGTGGTCGACAGGACCGCCCTGATCCTCGACATCTTCGCCCAGCACGCCAAGTCCCGAGAGGGTAAGGCGCAGGTGTCGCTGGCACAGATGCAGTACATGCTGCCGCGACTGCGCGGCTGGGGTCAGTCGCTCTCCCGGCAGATGGGCGGTGGCGGATCCAGCGGCGGCGGGGGCATGGCGACCCGTGGTCCCGGTGAGACCAAGATCGAGACGGACCGGCGTCGTATCCGCGAGAAGATGGCGAAGATGCGCCGTGAGATCGCGGAGATGAAGACCGGCCGCGAGATCAAGCGCCAGGAACGCAAGCGCAACAAGGTGCCGTCGGTCGCGATCGCCGGTTACACCAACGCCGGAAAGTCCTCGCTGCTCAACCGCCTCACCGGTGCGGGCGTCCTCGTGGAGAACTCGCTGTTCGCCACCCTTGACCCGACCGTGCGCCGGGCGGAGACACCGACCGGCCGGATCTACACCCTGGCCGACACCGTCGGCTTCGTGCGTCACCTTCCGCACCACCTCGTCGAGGCGTTCCGCTCCACCATGGAGGAGGTCGGCGAATCCGACCTGATCCTGCATGTGGTGGACGGTTCCCACCCGGTGCCGGAGGAGCAGCTCGCTGCTGTGCGCGAGGTGATCCGGGAGGTCGGGGCTGTCAACGTGCGCGAGGTCGTCGTGATCAACAAGGCGGACGCGGCGGACCCGCTCGTGCTCCAGCGGCTGCTGCGCACCGAGAAGCACGCCATCGCCGTGTCGGCCCGCACGGGTGCCGGCATCGACGAGCTGCTCGCTCTGATCGATGCAGAGCTGCCGCACCCGTCCGTCGAGATCGAGGCGCTCGTGCCCTACATCCAGGGCGGACTCGTCTCCCGGGTCCACGCCGAGGGCGAGGTGATCTCCGAGGAGCACACCGCGGAGGGCACACTGCTCAAGGCGCGGGTGCACGAGGAACTCGGAGCGGAGCTCGCGATGTTCGTGCCGGTGACCGGCTGACAGCACCGATCTGCTTCCGGGGACATGTTCTCCGGGCAGTGCGCAGACCGAAGGCCCGGACCCCTCAGGGGGCCCGGGCCTTCGGCCATGGCGCGTGCGGGCCCGGCCCGACTACCGGCCCGCGAACTTCTCGCTCATCATGGTGAAGATGCTCCGCGCTCCCTCACCGAGCTGAGGACCTGCCAGCCAGCCCGCCGTGACCGGGCCGATGGAGGTGTTGGAGACCAGGACGGACTTGCCGTCGGGGCCTGCAACGAACCAGCCGCCGCCGGAGGAGCCACCGGTCATGGAGCAGCCGATGCGGTACATCGTCGGCGTCCCGGGACTGACCGAGAGGCGGCCGGGGCGGTCGACGCACTTGTGCATGAGCAGTCCGTTGTACGGCGGACCCGCCGGGTAGCCCCAGGCGCCCATGCCGCTGATCTGCTGGATCTCGGGGGCGTCGAAGTCGACGGTGAGGGCGTTGCCCACTGTTTCCTCGAGCGACTTGGTGCCCTTCTCCGGTTTCACGTGGAGCACCGCGTAGTCGTACGGGGCTCCCGCGCCGCCCGTGTGGCCCCCGTCGGCGATCCACTCGCCGGAGGACGCGGCCCAGTCCGCCCAGTACGCACCGTACGGAGCGATCTCCTGAGGCTGTGCGCTCTCCAGTGCGGCGGCGGACTTGCCCTGGTCGTTGTACGAGGGGACGAAGACGATGTTGCGGTACCAGCCGCCCTCCGAGCCGGCGTGGACGCAATGTCCGGCGGTCCAGACGAGGTTGGACCTGCCCGGGTTCTCCGGGTCCTTCACCACGGTGCCCGAACACACCATGGAGCCCTCGGGGGAGTCGAAGAAGACCTTGCCGACCGGGGCCGCATGCTTGTGATAGGGCAGCTTCTCGGGCTCGGCCCGGACCGGTGCGGGCTCCGGGTCGCTCACGCCCTGGTCGCCGGAGAGGTCGCCGGCCGACATGGTCCTGGCCGGGTCCTTGGCCGTCTTCATCCGGTCGGGCTTCCACAGCCCCTCGATGACAGGGTTGACGAAGTCCTTGGCTTCACGCAGCCACGTGTCCTCGTCCCAGTTCTTCCATTCGCCCTTCTTCCACTTCTCCGGATCGACGCCGTGCTTCTTGAGGGCGTCGGCCAGGTCCGCGGGCGTATCACCCGGGTCGGACCCCCCGGTGGATCCGGTGGATCCCGCGGTTTCGGCTGCAGGTTTTGCTGCGGCGTTGTCCTCGCTCGGACCGCAGGCCGTGGCGCTGAGTGCGAGCGCCGCGACGAGGCCGGTGGCAGCCAGCAGCGGACGTATCGGTCGCATGGAAAAGATCCCCCTGAATGCTGTGCGAATTGCCATGAGCGCGTCATGTGGGTGCGTCGGCGCACCCCTGACCATTCGTGGTGCGGAGCCCACCTTATGACGTGGCGGCACTCCGAAGCCTTCCGTGGGGCCCGCACACCCACCCAGGCGCCACGGCCCCCGGTACGTCAACTGCCGTACCGGGGGCCCGATGTGCTGCCGCTCGTGCGAGAAGGAGCGGACGCGACCGGATCTACCGGCCCGCGTACTTCTTGCTGACCGCCGTGTAGATCCCCTGAGCCTCCGAACCCAGGCGGGGTCCGGCCAGCCAGCCCGCCGTGACCGGGCCGATGGAGGTGTTCGAGACCAGGGCGGGCTTACCGTCCTGGCCCGCCGCGACCCAGCCACCGCCGGAGGAACCACCGGTCATCGTGCAACCGATGCGGTACATCGTCGGATCGTCCTCGGCGATGGAGAGGCGGCCCGGCTTGTCGGAGCACTGCAGCGCCTTCTGGCCGTCGAACGGCGGCGCCGCCGGATAGCCGGTGGCCGTCATGGTGTCGATCTCCGGGACGGCCGGGGCGTTGAAGTCGACCGGCAGCGCCGAACCGACGGTCTCCTCCAGGGACTTGCCCGTCGCACCCTTCTCCGGCGTGACCTGCAGGACCGCGAAGTCGTACGGAGCGCCCTGCCCGCCCGTCGAGGCGCCCTGGGCGATCCACTGCTCGGAGGTCTGTGCCCACTGGCCCCACCACACGCCGTACGGGGCGATCTCCTCCTTGGTCGCGTCCTGCAGCTCGGCCACCGACAGGCCGCTGTCGTTGTACGACGGTACGAAGGCGATGTTGCGGTACCAGCCACCGTTCTTGCCCGCGTGCACGCAGTGCCCCGCGGTCCACACCATGTTGGACTTGCCGGGGTGGGCCGGGTCCTTCACCACGGTCGCCGAGCAGACCATCGAGCCCTCCGGCCCGTCGAAGAGCAGCTTCCCCGACTCGGGCGCGTTGCTGTTGTACGGGGTCTTCACGCCCGCGGCCCGGACCGGAGCGGGAGTCGGATCCGTCACGCCCTCGTCGCCCGAGATGTCGTTGTCGACAGGCTTCTCCGGGGACTTGTCGGCATCCCGCATCCGGTCCGGGTCCCAGAGGTCCTCGATGATCGGGTTGACGTAGTCCTTGGCCTCACGCAGCCACTTGTCCTTGTCCCAGTTCTTCCACTCGCCGTCCCTCCACTGCTCGATGTCGATCCCGTGCTCCTTGAGCCGGTCCTTCAGATCGTCAGGGATGGTGACCTTGCCGTCGGACGAGTGCTCGGCGGCGGCGCTCGGCTCACTGCTCGCCGCGTCCTCCTCCGGGCCGCAGGCGGTCGTGGTGAGCGTCAGAACAGCGGCCAGGGCGGCTGCGGCGAACACGGGGGAGATGCGGCGTGCGCTCCTCCCGCGGCGTGCGGTATCGATCTGGCGGATGGGTCGCATGTGGTGATCCCCCTGGGACTTCGTCACTTACTCGGTACTGCACTGCGGACTGCTGGGTGCACGCGGCCTTGCCCGGTGGTACGGCGGCGCGCGCACCGAGGGCGTAGGAGCGGCAGCCCGTCCTGAGTGCGGCCCCCACTATGCCGGTGCCGTGGGGGACGGTACGCGGCAGGGCCACGGTTCCGTCTCCGCAAGGATCTTCCGATTTACCCGTGATCCCCGGCGTCCCGCGTCGTTGGTACGTACGGGGGACCCCCGGACAGCGTTCACCCACGTCGTCCGTTCCCGGGGCACCGTACTGACGTGCAACGCAACTGTTACAGCAGGAGGACGACCAGCCGTGGCCGTGACCGAACCAGCTCCGGTGGCTCCGCCCGCTGCGCACGAGGGGATTCTGCGACGACAGGCACTGCGTGAATCGGCGGCCCGTACGTACGCACGATCTCTGCCGATCGTGCCCGTGCGGGCGAGGGGTATGACCATCGAAGGTGCCGACGGGCGGCGCTATCTCGACTGCCTGTCCGGAGCGGGCACCCTGGCTCTCGGACACAACCACCCCGTGGTGCTCGAGGCCATCAGAAAGGTCATCGACTCCGGAGCACCCCTGCACGTGCTCGATCTGGCCACACCGGTCAAGGACGCCTTCACGACCGAGCTGTTCGCCACCCTGCCCCGGCAGTTCGCCGACAACGCGCGGATCCAGTTCTGCGGCCCCGCGGGAACGGACGCGGTGGAGGCGGCGTTCAAGCTCGTGCGTGCCGCGACGGGACGCAGCGAACTCCTCGCCTTCACCGGCGCGTACCACGGGATGACGGCCGGCGCTCTGGCAGCGTCGGGCGGAGCCCCGGACGTACGAGTGACGCGGCTGCCCTTCCCGCAGGACTACCGCTGCCCCTTCGGAGAGGGAGGGGAACGGGGCGCGGACATCGCCGCTCGCTGGACCGAGAGCCTCCTGGACGATCCCAAGGGCGGTGTTCCCGCTCCTGCCGGAATGATCCTGGAACCCGTCCAGGGCGAGGGCGGAGTGAATCCGGCTCCCGACGGCTGGCTGCGCCGGATGCGGGAGATCACCGAGTCCCGCTCCATCCCGCTCATCGCGGACGAGGTACAGACCGGCGTCGGCAGGACCGGGACCTTCTGGGCGGTCGAGCACAGCGGCATCGTGCCCGACGTGATGGTGCTCTCCAAGGCCATCGGAGGCTCGCTGCCGCTCGCCGTGATCGTCTACCGCTCCGAACTCGACGTCTGGCAGCCGGGCGCCCACGCGGGTACCTTCCGGGGCAACCAGCTCGCCATGGCCGCAGGCGCCGCCACCCTCGCCCACGTACGGGAGAACGGGCTCGCCGAGCGTGCCGCGACGCTCGGGGCGCGCATGCTCGCCAGCCTCCGGGCGCTGAGCGCGGATCACCCCAACATCGGTGACGTCCGAGGCCGTGGGCTGATGATCGGGATCGAGCTCGTCGACCCCGAAGCCGCACCTCTCGCCCGCACCGCGGAGATCGGTTCGCCCCCGATCCCGCCCCCGCCGGACCCGGCACTCGCCGCCGCGGTCCAGCAGGAATGCCTGCACCGGGGCCTCATCGTCGAACTCGGTGGGCGCCACGATGCCGTGGTCCGACTCCTTCCTCCGCTCACCCTCACCGACGAACAGGCAACGGCCGTGGTCGACCGCCTCGCCGACGCGCTGAGGGCCGCAGAGCGCTCGCCGTACCGTCGGGCCGCTGCCGGGCCGACCCGCTGATCCCGGACCCCTCACCAAGGAAGACCGCCGTGAACCCCACCCCTGCGCCCGAGGCCGACGGCCCTCCCACCAGCCAGCAGCGAGGACAGAACCTGCCGGACGGCCCTCTCGCCTTCGAATCGACGAGCGTGCCCAGGCAGAAGGTCGGGCCACACGGAACCCGGCACACTCCGGCCGCCGGCACCGCAGGCACGCTCCCGGAAGACCTCCCCGACGCCCCGGACGCCCTGACCCGGCCTGATGCGTCCGGTCTGCCGGACCCCCTCGGGCACCCGGACCCCCTCGGGCACCCGGACCCCCTCGGGCACCCGGACCCGCTCGGGCACCCGGACCCCCTCCAGGCCGCGGACGCGGCGGGCACGGAGAACCTGCTGCGCTGCTGGGTCAGGGAGAACGACCTGCCCCGGCCGAAGGGCAGCACCCTGCGCGTCCCCCTGCCCGCCAGTGGTACGGCACTCCTCGCCCCCGTCATCCACTGGTCCGCGACGGGGTGGCACCGTTTCGGCACGCCCACCCTGGAGAACGCGCCCGGAGCCGCAAGCGTCGATGCCGTCACCGTGGCCGCACTCATGGGACGTGAGACCTGCAGGAACGCCGGCGTGGACATGGTCGCCCGAGTGGCCGACTCGGTCAGGCGCACAGCCGACTTCATCGCGGACCGGCGCCGCGAACCCGCAGCTCACCCCGGGGCCGACCTCTTCCTCACGGCGGAACAGTCACTCCTCCTCGGCCATCCGCTGCATCCCACGCCGAAGAGCCGTGAAGGTCTCTCCGACTCCGAGACCCGCCTCTATTCACCCGAGTTGCGCGGCTCCTTCCCTCTTCACTGGATGGCTGTGGACCGGTCCGTGCTGGCCACCGGCTCGTCCTGGACCCAGAGCGGGCGTCCGGTGTCCGCGGAGGAACTCCTGGCACCCCACTTCGAAGGGCTGCGCCTCCCCAGCGGAACCACGGCGCTCCCGCTCCACCCCTGGCAGGCCGCGGAACTCAAGCGCCGCCCCGAAGTCGCCGCACTGTGCGAGAAGGGGCTGCTGCACGACCTCGGCCCGCACGGGGAGGAGTGGCACCCCACCTCCTCCGTACGCACCGTGCACCGGCCCGGTGCCGGGATCATGCTGAAGCTCTCTCTGGGAGTACGCATCACCAACTCCCGTCGGGAGAACCTCCGCAAGGAACTCCACCGCGGAGCAGAGGTCCACCGGCTGCTCGGCACCGGACTGGGTGACCAGTGGCGGAAGGCCCACCCGGGCTTCGACATCGTCCGGGACCCCGCATGGCTCGCCGTCGACGCCCCGGACGGCAGCCCGGTCCCGGGCCTGGACGTGATGCTCCGCCACAATCCGTTCGGCCCGGCCGACGACGCCGTCTGTATCGCCGGACTCACCGCACCGCGCCCCTGGCCGGGCCGTGCGGGCATGCACTCACGACTCGCGGAGATCGTGGCCCGCCTCGTCTCCCGTACCGGAAGGACGCCCCAAGCCGTCTGTGCCGAGTGGTTCCTGCGCTATCTCGACCGCGTCGTCCTCCCCGTTCTCTGGTTCGATGCGACCGCCGGTGTGGCCCTGGAAGCCCACCAGCAGAACACTCTCGTCCTCCTCGACCCGGACGGCTGGCCGGTTGGCGGCAGGTACCGCGACAACCAGGGCTACTACTTCCGTGAGTCCCACCGCGCCGCACTCGAGCACCGGCTTCCCGGTATCGGCGCGGTCAGTGACACCTTCGTCTCCGACGCTGTCACCGATGAGCGCCTCGCGTACTACCTCGGCATCAACAACGTGTTCGGACTCATCGGAGCCTTCGGGTCCCAGCGGCTCGCCGAGGAACAACTGCTCCTTGCCGCGTTCCGCCGGTTCCTGGAGGCGGCGGTGCCCCTGGGGTCGCCACTGCCCGCATATCTGCTCGGAACCCCGCAACTCCGCTGCAAGGCAAATCTGCTGACCCGACTGCACGGTCTCGACGAACTCGTCGGCCCCGTCGACACCCAGTCCGTCTACGTCACCATCGCCAACCCCCTCCGCGCCTGACAGGCAGGACCGTCCGAAACCACGAGAGGAGAGCGTCACGGTGCCTCCCGCCGATGCGCACGCAGATGCCGGAACCGGTGCCGCCCCACCGGGTGTGACGAGTGCCGAGGACACCCTGGACCTGCGGCTGACCGAAGAGCTCCTCGCCCTGCTCGGCGACGAACAACCGGCAGCAGTCGTCCGGCCCCCCGACGTCTCCGATCTACTCGGCAGCCCTGCCGCATGGCGCCCGGTCACCACCTCCGCCGGTGTGTTCCAGCTGGTTCCCGTCCAGCCGGCACGCGATCTCGCGATGATCAGCCGCTGGATGAACGACCCCGCGGTCGCCGCCTTCTGGGAACTCGCGGGACCGGAATCGATCACTGCCGGTCATATCCGTCGCCAGCTCGACGGAGACGGCCGCAGCGTCCCCTGCCTCGGAGTACTGGACGGCAGGCCCATGAGCTACTGGGAGATCTACCGCGCGGACCTGGACCCACTGGCCCGTCACTACCCCGCCCGGCTCCATGACACAGGCATCCACCTCCTCATCGGCGGTGTGGACAACCGAGGCCGGGGCATCGGCACCACACTGCTCCGCGCCGTCTCCGACCTCGTACTCGACAACCGTCCCCTGTGCGCACGCGTCGTCGCAGAGCCCGATCTGCGCAACACCCCTTCCGTCTCCGCCTTCCTGAGCGCTGGTTTCCGCTTCTTCGCCGAAGTGGAACTACCTGACAAGCGAGCCGCCCTGATGGTTCGCGACCGAGCCCACCGTGCACAGCTGTGAACAACTCGCTGCCTTACCTACACCGCTCGAACCCCATCGGTTCCCACCCGAGGAGTCCCCGTGCAGACATACCCTGCGAGCCACAACTCAGCGGAGCCTCAGACGCTGCTCGACGCACCGGAACTGAACCGGGCACTCTGGGACCGGGCCGCAGTGCGGCTGCTGGCGAAGATGATCAGTGAGTTCGCCTACGAGGAAGTCATCGAGCCCACAGCGCGACCGGGGAACGACGGCAGCTACGCCCTGCCGCTCGACGACGGTGGAGCACTGCACTTCCGCGCGAGGCGCGGCGTCTACGGCAGCTGGCGCGTCGACCCGGACTCGATCCGCGAGCTCCCACAGGAGGACACCCCGGCGGCCCACGGAGGAAACGACAGCGGCACGACGTTCCGTGACCCTCTGCAGTTCCTCACCCGCGCCCGTCACCTGCTCGGGCTCGACGGTGCGACGCTCGGCCACCTCATCCGCGAGCTCACCACCACGCTCGCTGCCGATGCCCGGCTCGGTCACACCGCACTCGGCGCGTCACAGTTGGCCGAGCTTCCGTACGCCGAACTGGAAGGACACCAGACAGGCCATCCCTGGCTCGTGGCCAACAAGGGGCGCCTCGGATTCTCCGCCGCCGACGCGGCCCGCTTCACCCCCGAAGCCCGGTCCGCCACCAGGCTGCCGTGGATCGCGGTCAGCACGCGCATCGCGGGGTATCGGGGCGTCAAGGCTCTCGCGACCCCCGAGCACCTTTACGCCCAGGAACTGGATCCGGCCGTCCGGGCCTCCTTCGCCACCGTTCTGCGCGCCCGCGGCCTCGACCCTCAGCACTACCTGTTCCTTCCGGTGCACCCGTGGCAGTGGGACGAGTGGGTCGTCCCGCTCTTCGCGCCGGCGATCGCGGACGGCGCGATCGTGCCCCTGCACGCCGACGACGACCTGCGGCTGCCGCAGCAGTCCATCCGTACCTTCACCAACGTCGGACGGCCCGACCGGCACACGGTCAAGCTGCCGCTGTCGATCCTCAACACACTCGTCTGGCGAGGTCTCCCGACCGAGCGCACGCTCGCCGCGCCGGCAGTCACCGCATGGGTCCAGGGCCTGTGCGACAGCGACCCCTTCCTGCGCGACACCTGCGGAGTCATCCTGCTCGGAGAGGTCGCGTCGGTGACGGTCGAGCATCCGCTCTACGACCATCTTCCCGAGGCGCCCTATCAGTTCAAGGAGATCCTCGGCGCGATCTGGCGAGAACCCCTGCAACCGAGGCTGGCACCCGGCGAGCGTGCGCGCACGCTCGCCTCTCTGCTGCACACGGACGCAGCAGGCCGTGCCTTCACCGCCGAGTTGGTCGCCCGCTCGGGGCTGACACCGGCCGCCTGGCTGACGAGGCTCTTCGCCGCGCTGCTGCCCCCGCTGCTGCACTTCCTGTACCGCTACGGCACGGTCTTCTCCCCGCACGGCGAGAACGCCATCGTCGTCTTCGACGAGAACGACGTACCGGTACGCCTCGCGATCAAGGACTTCGTCGACGACGTGAACGTCAGCGCCCAGCCGCTGCCGGAACAGGACCCGATGCCCCAGGAGGTCCGCAGCATCCTGCTGACCGAGGACGCGTCCTTCCTCACCCAGTTCATCCACTCAGGGCTCTTCGTCGGCGTCTTCCGCTATCTGTCCCCGGTCTGCGAGGAACAGCTGGATGTACCGGAGAGTGAATTCTGGTCACTCGTCCGGGCCGAGATCCTCCGGCATCACGCCCGGTTTCCCGAGCTCAAGGAGCGGTTCGAGATGTTCGACATGCTGGCGCCGAGGATCGAGCGTCTCTGCCTCAACCGCAACCGTCTGCATCTGGACGGTTACCGCGACAGGCCGGAGCGCCCGCACGCGGCCGTCCACGGTTCGGTTCCCAACCCGCTCCACCTCTCCGCGTGAGGCCGGGAGTGAACGCCGGTGTCAGTGGTGAGCCGTAGGGTGGTCGGGCTATGACGAAGCCATCTCTCCCCGAGCTCCTGCACGCCGCCGTCACCGCTGTCGGCGGTACGGAACGGCCCGGCCAAGCCAGCATGGCCTCGGCCGTTGCCGAGGCTGTCGACGACAATGCCCACCTCCTCGTCCAGGCCGGTACGGGCACGGGCAAGTCCCTCGGATACCTGGTGCCCGCGCTGGCACACGGGGAGCGGGTCGTGGTGGCCACAGCGACCCTCGCCCTCCAGCGCCAGCTGGTGGAGCGGGATCTTCCGCGGACGGTCGACGCGCTGCAGCCGCTGCTCCGCCGCCGCCCGCAGTTCGCGATGCTCAAGGGCCGGTCGAACTATCTGTGTCTGCACCGTCTGCACGAGGGGGTGCCGCAGGAAGAGGAGGAGGGGCTCTTCGACCAGTTCGAGGCCGCTGCTCCGTCGAGCAAGCTGGGCCAGGACCTGTTGCGCATGCGTGACTGGTCGGACGAGACGGAGACCGGAGACCGGGACGACCTCACGCCGGGCGTCTCGGACCGGGCCTGGGCGCAGATCTCGGTGTCCTCGCGGGAATGCCTCGGTGCGACGAAGTGTGCGTACGGTGCGGAGTGCTTCGCGGAGATGGCACGGGAGCGCGCCAAGCTCGCCGACGTCGTCGTCACGAACCACGCCTTGCTCGCCATCGACGCGATCGAGGGTGCGCCGGTGCTTCCCAAGCATGAGGTGCTGATCGTCGACGAGGCTCACGAGCTGGTCTCGCGGGTCACGGGTGTGGCCACCGGCGAGCTCACGCCCGGCCAGGTGAACCGTGCGGTGCGCCGTGCGGCAAAGCTGGTCAACGAGAAGGCTGCCGACGCGCTGCAGACCGCCTCGGAGGGCTTCGAGCGGGTGATGGAGCTGGCTCTGCCGGGACGTCTCGAGGAGGTTCCCGAGGACCTCGGCTACGCCCTGATGGCGCTGCGTGACGCCGCGCGCACCGTGATCTCTGCCCTCGGCTCCACGCGGGACAAGTCCGTCCAGGACGAGGACGCCGTGCGCAAGCAGGCCATGGCGTCGGTCGAGTCGGTCCACAGCGTCGCGGAGCGCATCACGCAGGGTTCCGAGTACGACGTGGTGTGGTACGAGCGCCACGACCGCTTCGGGGCGTCCGTGCGCGTCGCGCCGCTCTCGGTGTCGGGACTGCTGCGCGAGAAGCTCTTCGCCGACCGGTCGGTGGTCCTGACGTCCGCGACGCTCAAGCTCGGAGGGGATTTCAACGGGGTGGGGGCGTCACTGGGCCTCGCACCCGAAGGCACCGCGGGCGAGGATGTCCCGCAGTGGAAGGGGCTGGACGTCGGATCGCCCTTCGACTACCCGAAGCAGGGCATTCTGTATGTCGCCCGGCATCTGGGGACCCCGGGGCGGGAAGGCTCCCGCACCGACATGCTGGACGAGCTCGCTGATCTCGTGGAGGCGGCGGGTGGCCGGACCCTGGGGCTGTTCTCCTCCATGCGGGCGGCTCAGGCCGCCGCCGAGGACCTGCGCGGCCGGCAGGACCGGCCGATCCTGTTGCAGGGCGAGGAGACACTCGGCGAGCTGATCAAGAATTTCGCAGCGGACCCGGATACCTGTCTCTTCGGAACGCTGTCGCTGTGGCAGGGCGTCGACGTGCCCGGTTCGAGCTGCCAGCTCGTGGTGATGGACCGGATCCCGTTTCCCAGGCCCGACGACCCGCTGATGAGCGCGCGACAGAAAGCGGTCGAGGAGGCCGGTGGCAACGGCTTCATGGCGGTCGCGGCCACGCACGCCGCCCTGCTGATGGCGCAGGGGGCGGGCCGGCTCGTCCGTGCGACGGGTGACAAGGGCGTCGTCGCCGTACTGGATCCACGCCTGGCCAACGCCCGGTACGGAAGCTACCTGCGGGCTTCGATGCCCGACTTCTGGTACACCACGGACCGGAACCAGGCACGGCGCTCGCTCGCGGCCATCGACGCGGCAGCCAAACCGGCGCCGTAGCGGACATGGCAGGGCCCCGGGATCGGCGCAGGGATCCCGGGGCCCGGTCCGAACCGGCGGATTCACACCCGCCGCAGCACCGCCACGACCTTGCCGAGAATGGTCGCCTCGTCACCCGGAATCGGCTGGTACGCGGAGTTGTGCGGGAGCAGCCAGACATGGCCGTCCTCGCGCTTGAAACGCTTGACCGTCGCCTCGCCGTCCAGCATGGCGGCCACGATGTCCCCGTTCTCCGCGACGGGCTGGCGCCGGACGGTGACCCAGTCCCCGTCCATGATCGCCGCCTCGATCATCGAGTCACCGACGACCTTCAGCACGAAGAGCTCGCCGTCACCGACGAGCTGGCGGGGGAGTGGGAAGACGTCCTCGACGGACTCCTCGGCGAGGATCGGCCCGCCGGCCGCGATCCGTCCCACCAGCGGGACGTACGAAGCCGCGGGCTTCCCCGTGGTGTCCGTCTGCTGGGTGCTGGGCTGATCCGAACCCCGTACCTCGTACGCCCGGGGACGATGAGGGTCCCGGCGCAGGAAGCCCTTGCGCTCCAGGGCCATCAGCTGATGAGCGACGGACGACGTGCTGGACAGTCCCACCGCCTGACCGATCTCTCGCATCGACGGGGGGTACCCCCGGCGCTGTACGGAGTCACGGATGACCTCGATCACCCGCCGCTGCCGGTCCGTGAGCCCCGAGCTGTCCGCCCGGATTCCTGGAGGCCGGCCGGGCAACGAGCGCGCGGGGCGCGTGGGCTCCGGCCCCTCCGGGTTCGTGCCTGAGTCATTCATCGCATGCACCGGCTCAAGTCGGCTCTGGGAGCGGTGGTCCTGGGCAGTGATGGTGGCACTGTCTGCGGTGGTGGTCACGTCGGCCCCTCTCGAATGGTCTCCCTAGTTGGACAACGGTAGTAGCTTTCGAAAGGTTGCGCCAAACACACGTTCGAGTGAAAAACAAATAAAGGCCCGCCGCAGCCTCTTTGTGAGGTGTATGAGCGGACTTCCGGGCGAGGGGAATCCGGTCGGTCACGCTAGCGTCAGCGGGTCCACCGGCGGTGCCCGGGGGCCCGGTCCACCGGCGGTGCCCGGGGTCCCGCGCGGGGGTGCCGTCCGGGCTCGCGCGAGGGTGCTTCGAAGCGCGCCCAGGAGCCCCGCGCCAGTCTGCCACCCGGCGGCCCCGGATCCGGGCAGTCGTGCGTTTCCCGTACCCTCGTGCCGGGTCGTAGGCTGCGCCCGGGGCGCCCGTCGGGCGACGACACGCGCCGGGGCGAAAGTGACGCCGAACCCTAGATCTAGTGGTTGGATTGGTTCAGCCGCCCAGGACTTGTGGTCCCGGTCCTTCGGGGCTGAGTCCATCGCCTATGCTTGAGGCTGCCTCGAAGGTCCGTGACGGACCTGAACAGGCCATTCAGTCGTGCTGTGAAGGAGGGTTGGGAGCCATGCACTGCCCCTTCTGCAGGCACCCCGACAGCCGGGTCGTCGACAGTCGCACCACGGACGACGGGACGTCGATCCGACGGCGTCGTCAGTGCCCCGACTGCTCCCGCCGTTTCACGACGGTGGAGACCTGCTCGCTGATGGTGGTGAAGCGCAGCGGCGTGACCGAGCCCTTCAGTCGGACCAAGGTCATCTCGGGCGTCCGCAAGGCATGCCAGGGGCGGCCCGTCACCGAGGACGCCCTGGCCATGCTCGGCCAGAGGGTCGAAGAGGCGGTCCGGGCGACCGGCAGTGCCGAGTTGACCACGCACGACGTGGGCCTGGCCATACTGGGCCCCCTGCAGGAACTCGACCTCGTCGCGTACCTGCGCTTCGCGTCCGTGTACCGGGCGTTCAACTCGCTCGAAGACTTCGAGGCCGCCATCGCGGAGCTCCGCGAACAACGGCCTCCCGCAGAGGAATGCGGGAGCGGCGAGATCCTCGAGGTCCCCGCACCCGCCGCTGTCGCCGCAGATTGATCACGGCCGCCGACCGGCAGGAAAGACGAGGTCGACGGCGGGCGGCACCAGACCTGCTCCCGGCGCCCCACGCGGCGTCCGGAGTATTCAGACACAGACTGTGCCCTGGGAAGAACTGGGCACTTCAGGGCGTTTTTGCCCACATATGGGAGGCGGCATGACAGAGACGGCGAGCGGCCCGGCACGAGGTTCCCGCACCAAGGGAGCCAAGTCGACTGCGACCAAGCAGGGTCTGCGCATCGAGCGCATCCACACCTCTCCCGGCGTGCATCCGTACGACGAGGTCGCGTGGGAGCGCCGTGACGTCGTCATGACCAACTGGCGCGACGGCTCGATCAACTTCGAGCAGCGTGGCGTCGAGTTCCCCGACTTCTGGTCGGTGAACGCGGTCAACATCGTCACCAGCAAGTACTTCCGGGGGGCCGTCGGCACGCCGCAGCGCGAGACCGGTCTGCGACAGCTGATCGACCGGATCGTGAAGACGTACCGGAAGGCCGGCGAGGACTACGACTACTTCGCCTCGCCCGCCGACGCGGAGATCTTCGAGCACGAGCTGGCGTACGCCCTCCTGCACCAGATCTTCAGCTTCAACTCGCCGGTCTGGTTCAACGTAGGCACTCCTCAGCCGCAGCAGGTCTCGGCCTGCTTCATCCTGGCCGTCGACGACTCCATGGAGTCGATCCTCGACTGGTACAAGGAAGAGGGAATGATCTTCAAGGGCGGCTCGGGAGCCGGCCTGAACCTCTCCCGCATCCGCTCCTCCAAGGAGCTCCTCTCCTCCGGCGGCAACGCTTCCGGTCCGGTCTCGTTCATGCGGGGCGCCGACGCGTCCGCCGGAACGATCAAGTCCGGTGGTGCGACCCGCCGCGCGGCCAAGATGGTCATTCTCGACGTCGACCACCCCGACATCGAGAACTTCATCGAGACCAAGGTGAAGGAGGAGGAGAAGATCCGCGCCCTTCGTGACGCGGGCTTCGACATGGACCTGGGCGGCGACGACATCACGTCCGTCCAGTACCAGAACGCCAACAACTCGGTCCGCGTGAACGACGAGTTCATGAAGGCAGTCGAGTCCGGCGGGAAGTTCGGCCTCCGCGCCCGCATGACCGGTGAGGTCATCGAAGAGGTCGAGGCCAAGTCCCTCTTCCGCAAGATGGCCGAGGCGGCCTGGGCCTGCGCCGACCCGGGCATCCAGTACGACGACACCATCAACCAGTGGCACACCTGCCCGGAGTCCGGCCGGATCAACGGGTCGAACCCCTGCAGCGAGTACATGCACCTGGACAACACCTCGTGCAACCTGGCCTCGCTGAACCTGATGAAGTTCCTCAAGGACGACGGCGAGGGCAACCAGTCCTTCGAGGTCGAGCGCTTCGCCAAGGTCGTCGAGCTGGTCATCACCGCGATGGACATCTCGATCTGCTTCGCGGACTTCCCGACCCAGAAGATCGGCGAGAACACCCGCGCCTACCGTCAGCTGGGCATCGGCTACGCGAACCTCGGCGCCCTCCTGATGGCGACCGGTCACGCGTACGACAGCGACGGCGGCCGTGCGCTCGCCGGTGCGATCACCTCGCTGATGACCGGCACCTCCTACCGGCGCTCCGCCGAGCTGGCCGCGGTCGTCGGCCCGTACGACGGCTACGCCCGCAACGCCGATCCGCACCAGCGCGTCATGAAGCAGCACTCCGACGCCAACGGCAAGGCCGTCCACGTGGACGACCTGGACTCGCCGATCTGGGCCGCCGCGACGGAGGCCTGGCAGGACGTGATCCGCATCGGTGCGAAGAACGGCTTCCGCAACGCGCAGGCCTCGGTCATCGCCCCCACCGGCACCATCGGTCTCGCGATGTCCTGCGACACCACCGGCCTGGAGCCCGACCTCGCCCTGGTCA
Organism: Streptomyces sp. NPDC005566; assembly: GCF_040605575.1. Taxonomy (NCBI): domain Bacteria; kingdom Bacillati; phylum Actinomycetota; class Actinomycetes; order Kitasatosporales; family Streptomycetaceae; genus Streptomyces; species Streptomyces sp. NPDC005566. Next base: position 68,785 of record NZ_JBEXDB010000020.1, read on the forward strand.
AGTTCAAGAAGCTCGTCGGCGGCGGCTCGATGCAGATCGTCAACGGCACGGTGCCGCAGGCCCTGCGCCGGCTCGGCTACCAGCCGGAGCAGATCGAGGCGGTCGTCGCCCACATCGCCGAGAACGGCAACGTCATCGACGCCCCGGGCCTCAAGCCCGAGCACTACAGCGTCTTCGACTGCGCGATGGGCGAGCGTTCCATCTCGGCCATGGGCCACGTACGGATGATGGCGGCGATCCAGCCGTGGATCTCCGGCGCGCTGTCCAAGACGGTGAACCTGCCGGAGACGGCCACCGTCGAGGACGTCGAAGAGGTCTACTTCGAGGCGTGGAAGATGGGCGTCAAGGCGCTCGCGATCTACCGCGACAACTGCAAGGTCGGCCAGCCCCTCTCCGCGAAGACCAAGGAGAAGGAGAAGGCGGCCGTCACCGCCAAGGCCGAGGACACCATTCGTACCGCGGTCGAGAAGGTCGTCGAGTACCGCCCGGTCCGCAAGCGTCTGCCCAAGGGCCGTCCCGGCATCACCACCTCCTTCACGGTGGGCGGCGCCGAGGGCTACATGACCGCCAACTCCTACCCGGACGACGGTCTCGGTGAGGTCTTCCTGAAGATGTCCAAGCAGGGTTCGACCCTCGCAGGCATGATGGACGCCTTCTCGATCGCGGTCTCGGTCGGTCTGCAGTACGGCGTGCCGCTGGAGACCTACGTCTCCAAGTTCACCAACATGCGCTTCGAGCCGGCCGGTATGACGGACGACCCGGACGTGCGGATGGCGCAGTCGATCGTCGACTACATCTTCCGTCGCCTGGCGCTCGACTTCCTGCCCTTCGAGACGCGTTCGGCACTCGGCATCCACTCGGCCGAGGAGCGCCAGCGTCACCTCGACACGGGTTCGTACGAGCCCTCCTTCGGGGACGACCAGCTGGATGTCGAGAGCCTGGCCCAGTCCGCCCCCGTACAGGTGGAGCCGCTGAAGGCGGTCGCGTCGCCCAAGGAGAGCGTCGCCGAGACGCCGGCTCCCAGGACGGCACACACCTCGGCCGAGCTGGTCGAGATGCAGCTCGGCATCAGCGCGGACGCTCCGCTGTGCTTCTCCTGCGGGACGAAGATGCAGCGCGCCGGATCCTGCTACATCTGCGAGGGCTGTGGCTCGACCAGCGGTTGCAGCTGACATCGGCTGACTGACGCGTGAAAGGGGAGGGGCACCGGCTGATGAGCCGGTGCCCCTCCCCTCTTGCGTGCCAGGCCCCGCGCGTCGGCTCCGCCGGGCTACGAGGCGGAAGCGCTCGTTGCGGAGGAGGAGGAGGAGGGCCTTCCCCCGCCGGGGATCACCGGGCGGGGGATGCGGGTGCGCTACTCGTCGATCAGGTCACACCGCAGGAAGGAAGGAGGGAGACCGGCGGATCGGCATCTGCGGTGGGCCGGAAGCGGGCCGTCAGCTGCGGGTGACCTTCCCGGCAGGGAGGGCCCTCGCTCTCAGCTCCCGGGGAGGCGGTTTCCCATGACCGCGGCGAACGAATCAGGGTCACCGTCGTATCCGCGAACGGCCGCGTGGAAGCCCCAGGACCCCGAAGCGTTCCGGGTGAATTCCGCGACGACCGCGGCCGTGGCCGCGGAGACTCCCGAGAAATCGTCCTCGTCCAGATTGGTGTAGCCCTCGCGGATCTGCACGGCCGTGTGCTCTATCTGGCCGAAGGTCTTCCGTCCGTCGCGCTGCTGGATGGCCACCCCGACGACGACCCTGGTGTACACGTCCGAGAGCCGGTCCAGCTCGATGGTCATCACCTCGTCGAAGCCGAAACCCTGGCCTGTCCTGCTGTCCCGGTTCAGGGTGATGGTGCCGTCCGGCGAGCGGCTGTCGAAGTGCACGAGATAGGCGGGGCTGCCGTACGGGGCTTCCGACTCGTACGTGGCCGCGATGATGTCGAGGTCGTTGGCGGGCTCGCCGGTCTCGCTCGGGTCCCACTTGACCCTCACTTCGACCTTCTCGATGTCCTTGTTGGGAGTGCTCATCGGACTTCCCTCCTTGCTGCTGGGCCGACGGACCTCTTCCACCCCGATGATGTCCGTAACTGTCCGTGGATCCAACCACGTTGGGTCGGCAGGGCGGATTCGGGCCATCGCCTGGCCGAGGATGTCCGGTGCCGTGGCCGGCCGGCCGGACGACCGCCCGGAGCGTGACTCGCGCCACCTTCGGCGCCGTACGATGGCCCGGTGCTGGTCAAGTGGATTCGTTGCACCGTGGTCGACCGTCGCGGTTTCGAACGGGGGCAGCGGAAGTGGGCGGGGCTGCTCGGTGAGCCGGGGTTCAGGGGGCAGAGCGGTGGGTGGAGCCGGGGGAAGCCCGATGTCGCCCATGTGTTCGCATTCTGGGAGAACCGGGTCTTCTACGACTCCTTCATGGCCCGGGAGCACGACCGGCTGGCCGCTTCCCAGTCCGGGATGTACAAGGACATGCAGGTCAAGCTCTTCGAGTGCCGGTTCGACGTGAAGACCGGCTTCGAGCCGCTCTTCACCGATGCGGACGTGCTGAGAGTGGCGCACAGCCGGGTGTTCGAGGACCGCGTCGAGCATTTCGCACTCACACAGAAGCAGGTGTGGAACCCGGCGATGGCCGGTTCCCCCGGCATGCTCCGCGGGGTCTTCGGAGAAGCGCCGGGGTGTGAATTCCTGGTGCTGTCGATGTGGCAGTCGAGTGCCGAACGTGGCAAGTACCGGCCCGAGAGCCTCGCGCGGCTGTCCGCACTGGCGCAGACGGAGACGGACGTCAAGGCGCTCACCGGGGACGTGGTCCAGCTCGAGGCGTCCTGGACGGTGTGACCGTGCCTCCTCGCGACCGGCGTTCCCCCGGTCACATACGCCGGATGGAGCCGGTACGACTGCTCGGTCACGCCGGACGGCAATTAGGGTCGGTACATGGCGCGACCGCAACGCATAGTTCTCGTCCGGCACGGCGAGTCGGAGGGCAATGCCGACGACACGGTGTACGAACGTGAGCCCGACCACGCGCTGAGACTCACGGCTACCGGTCTGCGCCAGGCACGGGAGACCGGAACGGAGCTGCGCGAGCTGTTCGGGGACGAGAAGGTCAGCGTCTACGTCTCTCCCTACCGGCGCACCCACGAGACGTTCCGGCTGTTCGGTCTCGACGTGCGCCAGGTACGCATCAGGGAGGAACCACGGCTGCGCGAGCAGGACTGGGGCAACTGGCAGGACCGGGACGACGTCAGGCTGCAGAAGGCCTACCGCGACGCGTACGGGCACTTCTTCTACCGCTTCGCGCAGGGCGAGTCCGGGGCTGATGTGTACGACCGGGTCGGAGCGTTCCTGGAGAGTCTGCACCGCAGCTTCGAGGCCCCCGACCACCCGGAGAACGTTCTGCTGGTCACCCACGGACTGACCATGAGGCTCTTCTGCATGCGCTGGTTCCACTGGTCGGTCGCCGAGTTCGAATCGCTGTCCAATCCCGGCAACGGTGAGTCCCGCACGCTGCTGCTCGGCGAGAACGGCCGGTACACGCTCGACCGGCCCTTCGAACGGTGGCGCACTCCCGAGCCGTACGGCCGTACCGGATAGAGTGGTGGAGCGATGACCGTTGACTCCGCTTTTGACCGGCGCTTCGAACGCGCTCTGGCCAGCCTGCGTGGACTGTCCGTGGGAGATGCCCTCGGCTCCCAGTTCTTCGTCCCGGCCAACTACCCGCTCCTCAAGAGGCGAGCCCTGCCGCCCGGTCCCTGGCAGTGGACCGACGACACCGAGATGGCATGCTCGGTGCTCGCCGTCCTGGCCGCGCACCAGCGCATCGACCAGGACGCGCTCGCGCACTCCTTCGCCGAGCACCACGACTTCGACCGGGGCTACGGGCCCGCGGTGAACCGCCTGCTCAGACTGGTCCGGGAGGGCGGTGACTGGCGTGAGCTGGCCTCTGCCCTCTTCCAGGGCCAGGGGTCCTGGGGGAACGGGTCGGCCATGCGCATCGCACCGCTCGGCGCCTGGTACGCCGACGACCCGGAGCAGGCCACCCACCAGGCCGAGATCTCCTCGTACACCACGCACCAGCACCGCGAAGCCGTCGTGGGCGCCATGGCCGTCGCGGCAGCCGCCTCGCTGGTCGCCTCGCCGGACGGGCCGCCGACGCCCGAGGGCCTGCTCGACGGCGTCGTCGCGCTCGTCCCGCGCAGTGCGGTCGGTGCCGGGCTGCGCCGTGCACGCGACATGCTCGACTACCGGGACGCCGGGACGGTCGCGGCCGTCCTCGGCAACGGCCGCCGTACGAGTGCGCACGACACCGTTCCGTTCGCTCTCTGGTCGGCGGCACGCAGTCTCGGCGACTTCGAGCGGGCTTTCTGGGTGACTGCGCAAGCAGGCGGCGACGTGGACACCACCTGCGCGATCGTGGGCGGCGTCGTCGCCGCGGGCGAGGCCGGCAGACCTCCGGCCGACTGGCTGGCCCTGACGGAGGAGCCGCCGCGCTGGCTGAGCGGGGCTCACGTCTGACGGCCGACCGGCTGCCTCCACTTGTCACGGTCCTGCCACAGCAGCCCCCCGGATGCCTTGAGACGCCGGGACGGGGCTAATCTTTCGGCCACGCCGCCCTCATTGATCTTGAAGGGCGTGCGCCGATGAGACGCCGGGGCCGGCGCGCCGCCACGTGGCCGTGCGGAAGGACCCCGGTGGGGGAGGGGTCCCATGTCCGATCAACCGTCCGAGGCAGCCCGCCGGTCCGAGGCTTCACCGGCGCCCGGGGGCGTCCAGGCAGCCGGCACCGTGCCCGAGCCGGCCGACGCAGGGGCTCCCGAGGATCCCGGCAGACAGAAGCCGGATCCTCAGGAGCCCGCGCGGACACGGGCAGGGGTTCCGGCCCAGGATTCCGGCCCGGAGCCGCCGGTGCGGCCCGCCTACCTCCAGGGGCCACCACCGCCCGCCGACCCCTGGCAGCGCCGCACGCAGAAGTCGTCGCCGGGCGTACTGGCCGGGCTCCGGCCCTCATCGCCGTCCGCGATCAGGGCCGCGACGCTCTGGTCGGTCCTCGCCACGGCCCTGCTCAGTGCGCTGCTGCTCGGCGACGGCCTGGGACCGAACCTTCTCCTGGTCGCCGTGCCCGCGACCCTGGCGGCGTTCTTCGCGGCACAGGCGGCAGGGCGCAGGTTCCGCCCGTGGACCGTTACGTGGGCTGTCGGAGGCCTGGCGCTCCTGGCGGTTCCCGCACTCCGGGACGCGGGCTGGCCCACCTTCCTCGCCGTCGTGTCGGCACTTGCCCTGGGCTCGCTCGCGCTGCACGGCAGCCGAAGCTGGCTGGGGGTCCTGATCGGATCGCTGGGGCTGTTCCACTCGGTTCCGGCGGGCCTGCGCTGGGGTGTGCGCGGCGTGCGCGACCGTGCCGACGATTCCAAGGGCCATGTGCGTACGGCGGTACGCAGCGCGGTGGTGGCCGTCGTCCTGCTGATCGTGTTCGGGGCACTCTTCGCCAGCGCCGACGCGGCATTCGCGGATCTTCTGGGCAACCTCCTGCCCGACCTGTCTCTCGGCGACGCGCCGTGGCGGGTCTTCCTGTTCGTGCTCGGGCTCGTCGGCGCACTCGCTGCCGCGCACACCGCGGCCGCCCCGGTGCGCTGGGACGGCATCACCGTCCGTCCGGGACCGGCCCGCGGCAGAGTCGAGTGGGCGCTTCCGCTGATCGTTCTCAACCTGCTCTTCGCCGCCTTCATCGCGCTTCAGCTCGCCGTCCTGCTCGGCGGGTACGACAAGGTGCTCGAGGAGACCGGACTGAAGCCGGCCCAGTACGCACGCCAGGGCTTCTGGCAGTTGCTCTGGGCCACGGTCCTCACCCTGATCGTCATCGCACTCGCGCTGCGCTGGGCGCCGAGGGGCAGGTCGGGTGACCGGACCCTTGTCAGGGGTGTCCTCGGTGCCCTGTGCGTGCTCACGCTTGTCGTGGTGGCCTCGGCGCTGCGCCGCATGGACCTCTACGTGGACTCCTTCGGCCTGACCCGATTGCGGATCTCCGTCGCTGCCGTGGAACTCTGGCTCGGTGTGGTGCTGGTCCTCATCCTCGCGGCGGGCGTATTCGGCGCCAGGCTGCTGCCGCGCGCGATCGCAGTGAGTGCCGCTGCCGGTGTGCTGGCCTTCGGGCTGATCTCGCCCGACGGGCTGATCGCGGAACACAGCGTCCAGCGCTACGACGACAACAAGAACATCGACATCGACTACCTCGCGGGCCTCTCGGCCGACGCCGTACCGGCTCTGGACAAACTTCCTGAGCCACTGCGGTCCTGCGCGCTGGAAAGGATCCGACGCGATCTCGTCACCTCGGACGCTCCCTGGTACGCCTCCAGCTGGGGCGAGGCCAGGGCCCGGGACATCCTTGAGGAGCGCACGGTCAGCGACCGTGAGAGCGAGTGCTACGAGCTCGGCAGGGACACCAGTGAGCGGGGATACGAGGAGGAGGACTCCTACGACCCGTACTGATGTCGCTCGCTGACCCCGTTCACTGATTCCGTTCGTACCGTGCGGGCCGGCTCCCCCAGGAGCGGCCCGCACGGTGCTGTTCGGGTCCGGCGGGCGGCGCTACGCGCCGGGCCCCGCTGCTGCGGACGTCCCGCTCAGTGCCTCCAGGTCGCTCTTGCGTACCCGGATCACCAGCACAGCGGTCAGCAGAGCGAGTGCGACCATGGCGACCGCCGCCGTGAAGGCCGTGGAGATGCCGTGGGTGAGCACGTCGTGTCCCCAGGGCGCAGGCAACTCGTGCGTCCTGGCGAACTCCGCCTTCTGCTCGGGCGTCGCCTGCGCCATGAACGACGGAAGCTGCTTCTCCGCCTCGTTGCGGCCGGCGGTGCCGAAGACGGTCACCAGGATGGACAGGCCCAGCGAACCTCCCACCTGCTGGCTCGCATTGAGAAGGCTGGACGCGGCTCCGGCCTCGTGCTGAGCGACGCCCGAGACCGCCGTCAGGGTGAGGGTGACGAAGTTCAGCCCCATGCCGAATCCGAAGAGGAACATCGGGCCGAGCACACCGCTCACGTACGAACTGTCCGGTGAGATGAGGGTCAGCCAGAAGAGTCCGATCCCGGTGATGGCCGACCCGGTGACCATGAACGGTTTCGGCCCCAGCACCGGGAGCAGCCGCTGGGAGAGCCCCGCACCCATGATGATCGCGACCGTGACGGGCAGGAACGCCAGCCCCGACTCGATGGGGCTGTAGTTCAGGACGTTCTGGACGAACAGCACGATGAAGAAGAACATGCCGAACATGGCGGCAGCCAGGCTGAGCATGATCATGTAGGTGCCGGAGCGGTTGCGGTCGGCGAACATCCGCAGCGGGGTGATCGGTTCCTTCGCACGCGACTCGATGAGCACGAACGCGGCGAGGAGCACCACGGCGGCACCGAAGGACGACAGTGTCAGGGTGTCCCGCCAGCCCGCCTCCGAGGCGCGGATGAATCCGTACACCAGCGAAGCCATGCCGAGCGTCGAGGTCAGGGCCCCGGAGATGTCGAAACGCCCCGGGTGCTTCTCCGACTCGTTGATGTACATCGGTGCCAGGACCGCGATGAGCACACCGATGGGTACGTTGACGAAGAGGACCCAGCGCCAGTCGAGCCATTCGGTGAGCATGCCACCGGTCAGCAGTCCGATCGCGCCGCCGCCCGCCGATACGGCGGCGAACACGCCGAACGCCCGGTTACGTTCGGGCCCTTCCGGGAACGTGGTGGTGATCAGGGCGAGGGAGGTGGGCGACGCGATGGCGCCCCCGACGCCCTGCAGCGCGCGTGCGGCCAGCAACTGCCAGGGCTCCTGGGCGAGTCCGCCGAGGAGCGAGGCAAGTGTGAAGAGCAGGATTCCGGCCATGAAGACCCGGCGGCGCCCCAGGATGTCGCCCGCCCTGCCGCCCAGCAGCAGCAGTCCGCCGAAGGTGAGCGTGTAGGCACTCAGCACCCAGGAGAGGTCGGTCGTGGAGAAGCTGAGTGCGTCCTGGATGTGCGGGAGCGCGATGTTGACGATCGTGGCATCGAGTACGACCATCAGCTGACATGCGGCAATGACGGCGAGGGCGATCCCCGGTCGCCCTGCCCGGCGCGCTGCGCCAGGTTTGCTCTGTGTTTCTAACTGAGATGTTGTCACTATGGATCCCCCACAAGTGAGTTAGTGAACGAACGCGTTCACTGTCCCGCCAACGGTAGTGAGTCCCCATTAGTGAACGCAAGCGTTCACTGGCACTGCTGTCGGCGGGATGCGATCGGGGGTGCACATCCTCGGTGCCGGGTCCGCTCAGGCCCGCGACGATGTGCGCTTCCCTGTTCCGATGGAGAACTGCTGATGACCTCTTCGCGTCCCACGGCCGCCGCCCGGCCCGGGCCGATGTCCCTGCGCCGCCGCGGGCCGGTGCTCGAACGGGCCATCCTCGATGCCGCTCTCGAGCAGCTGAGCACGGTGGGATGGGGTGGGCTGACGATGGAAGGCGTCGCGGCCGGCGCCAGGACCGGCAAGGCCGCGGTGTACCGGCGGTGGCCCTCGAAGGAGGATCTGGTCGCTGACGCGCTGCGCGCCGGCCTGCCGACCCTCGACGAGGCACCCGACCGGGGCGGGGTCCGCGAGGACCTCTACGAGGTGTGCCGCAGGATGCGCGACGCGATGCTCTCAGGACCCGGCATCGCCCTGCGATCGGTCCTGCACGAGTGCGACGTGAACGCGGCCGAGCGGTTCCAGGCGGTGATCGTCAACGGCATGATCGAACCCTCCACCGAACTCTTCCGGGAAGTCGTCGCCCGCGGTGTCGCCCGGGGCGAGGTGCGACCGGACGCCATGAGCGGAATGGTGCTGGACGTGATTCCGGCCATGATGATGTACCGCACCAAGGTGAGCGGAAGCGAGTGGCCGGATGACGAGATCGCACAGATGATCGACGAAGTCATGGTGCCGCTGTTCCGATCCTGACCCCCTCGGCCGACGCGGGGCCACGGCGTCCGCCCCGTACCGGCGTCGGCCGGGTGCGGGTCCGCCCGCTGTCCGGTGCCCCCGGGGTGTTCTTGCCGTGCCCACCGGCGTACCCTGACAGGCGTCATGCCGTACGAACCGCCCACGCACACCGTCGAGCGCTCACTTCGCGCTACCTCCGGTGCCAGGACCGTCGCAGGTGTCGATGAGGTCGGACGCGGAGCGTGGGCCGGCCCCGTCACCGTGTGCGCGGCCGTCACCGGTCTCCGCAGACCCCCCGAGGGCCTCACCGACTCCAAGCTGATCAGCCCCAAGCGCCGGGCGGAGCTGGCCCCGTTGCTCGAGGACTGGGTCACGTCCTACGGGCTGGGTCACGCCTCGCCGCTGGAGATCGATGAGCTCGGTATGACCGCAGCGCTCCGTCTAGCTGCGGTCAGGGCCCTGAATGAGCTGCCGGTGCGTCCGGACGCCGTGATTCTCGACGGCAAGCACGACTACCTCGGACAGCCCTGGAACGTCCGTACGGTGATCAAGGGCGACCAGTCCTGCATCGCCGTCGCCGCGGCGTCGGTGATCGCGAAGGTCCGCCGGGACGCGATGATGGCCGAACTGGGAGCGGAATCAGGCGAGTACGCAGACTTCGCCTTCTCCGCCAACGCCGGCTATCCGTCACCGGTGCATCGGGCCGCGCTGGAAGTGATGGGGCCCACGCCTCATCACCGCCTCAGCTGGTCCTACCTCGACGCGCTGCCGAGGTGGCAGCACCTGAAGAAGGTCCGACTCTCCGCCGAGGCGGCCGCACTGGAAAGCGGGGGCCAGCTCGGCTTCGAATTCTGATCGCGCAGGCGTATCTCCCCGGCATGCCGCCGGTGTTCGACAAACAACCACTCACGTGTCCTATCCCCTCCATGAGGAGCCTCAGATTCCCGAGAGCGTCCAGGGTCCCCGCGCCACTCAGGCCGCCGGCCGCACCGCGCCGACCCCCCGTCCCGTACCTGGTCCGCGTTCCGCGGCCACGCCGCGTCCCGGACATCCGGGCCCCGGCCCTGCGCGGCCCGCGCCCCCGGCGCAGCGCCCGCTTCCCACATCCACGCGTCCTGCTGCCCCCGCCGCTGTCCCGGCTCCCGCCCCGGCCGAGCGCAAGCGGCCGGAGAATCGTTCCGCGGCGCAGCTCCAGCTGATCCCGGCCCCGGCCGACGGCGCGCTCGACGCAGCCGACGAGGCCGTCGATCTGCTCCTGGACTCCGGGCGGGCGCCCGGCGACATCCTGGTTCTCACCACGGGTGAGAACCACCCCTGGGCCACACACGAACTCTCCTTCGGAGAGCCCGCGTACTGGGCCCACCACGATGCCGGTGACGATGTCTTCTTCGCCCGCACGGCGTCCGTCGACCGCTGTGCTTCCCGGCCTGTGGTCATCGTCGCCGCCAACGGGGACATCGATGACAGTGCCGCCCGTGCTCTCCCCATCGCCCGGGACCGCGCGGGCGCGCTGCTGATCGTGTGCGGAGACCCGGAGAAGATCAACTCCGCGCTCGGTGCGGGCGTCTGAGCCGTACGTCCGTGGGTCCCGGGAGTCCGCAGGAAGGACTCCCGGGACCCATGTTCCGCTTTACCGGGCGGCGGTCCGCCTCAGTGCCTCCGCCGCTCCGCCACCCGTGCGCAACGGGACCGGATCATGACCGGCGGATGTGTCGGCGAGAGGTGACGGCTGGGACAGCGAACTGGGACGGCGGCCACCCCGGCCCTCGCCCAGGACCTGCCAGCCTCCACGCGTCAGGGTGATGTAGGCGCCGCAGCGAAGTCCGTGCAACGTGCAGGCATCCCTCAGTCCCCACATCCACGCTCCGTCCTCCTCCGTCCACCGTTCGTCACCCTCGCGGCAGTAGAGCAGCACCGCGGTACGTACCGGGGTGCGACGGCGGAGATCGTGCGGGATCACCCGGCGCAGATGGGCGAGCACCTCGTTACGGAACTCCCATCCGTCCGCCGTCACCGAGGTGCGGCGGGCGAACGAAGCGCTGGCTGTGAGCCGTTCCTCATGATCGAGGACGGCGACGACGGCAGTGGCCGGGGTCGGCCGGTGCCGTGCGTGCAAGCCGCTGACGACCTCGCGCGGGCTGCGCAGCAGAGGTATGCCGGCCGCCGCCCACTCGGCCGGTTCGAGCATCCTGGCAAGGTGGTTGACGGAGTCTGCGGATACCGGGGACGCCGACAGCGATGTGGCTGCGGACGGAGCGAATCCGAAGGTCACGGTCCTCCCTTCGCTACGCGCCCACGGTGCGGGCAGGGTCGAATGAGGGCGCGCCGCGGCACAGCCCTTGCGGGCCCGCGAAAGGACCGTGCGGGGAGCGAGTTCAATTCTTCCTGCCGCATCGGCAGGCGGCAACGAGCAATTGGTGAGCCTGACGGGTATCAGCCGGAATGACACGGATATCCCTGCCCATACGACGCCGGATGAAGCCTCGGGTCATGCCTGGATGGCGAGGACCAGCGGAAACACACCCTCTGCGCCGGCCCGGCGGAGCAGCCGAGCCGCTACGGCGAGCGTCCAGCCGGTGTCGGAGAGATCATCCACGAGCAGGACGGGCCCCTTTGCGGCGGCCAGGGCCTCGGCGAGGGCGGGTTCCACGACGAGCGCCTCGTGCAGCGCCTTCACCCGCTGTGCGCTGTTGGTCTGCGAGATGCGGAGGTCCTCGGCGCCGGGCGCGTAGGTCACGGTTCCCAGCAGAGGCATCCGGCCGACCTCGGCGATACGGCTTCCGAGCGACTGCACCAACTGTGGCCTGCGGCGCGAGGCGACCGTGACGACGCCGACCGGTCTGGCGGCGGCGTCCGGAGCCCCGGAAGCCCAACCACCCGGCCCCTTGGCCCAGTCGGTGATGACCGTGACCACCGCGTTCGACACATCGTCCGGAACAGTGGTGTCGGGGGCCTGTGCTGCGAGCATCGGGCGGAGCCGGTTGCCCCAGCCGATGTCGGAGAGCCGTCCGAGTGCGCGTCCGGTGAAGGACAGGTCCCCTGCCGGGATCCGGCCCTTCAGGTCGACCCCGACCGCTGCCAGCCCGGTGGGCCACATCTTGCGCGGCTCGACCTCCACGCCCGGACGACCGAGCTCGCCCCGTGCACCGTCGAGTGCCGCGGTGGAGACCTTGTCGTCGAACCGGGCGCCTGCGCAGTTGTCGCAGCGGCCGCACGCCCTGGCCTCGTCGTCGTCCAGCTGGCGCCGGAGGAACTCCATGCGGCAACCGGTCCCCGATGCGTAGTCGCGCATGGCCTGCTGCTCGGCGGACCGCTGTCCGGCGACCCAGGCGTAGCGCTCCGCATCGTAGATCCATGGCCGGCCCGTGGAGATCCAGCCGCCCTTCACCCGCTTCACGGCGCCGTCGACGTCCAGCACCTTGAGCATCGTTTCGAGGCGGGTGCGCCGCAGATCGACCAAGGGCTCCATGGCCGGCAACGACAGAGGCCGGCCGGCCTGGGCGAGGACATCGAGCGTTCGGCGCACCTGCTCCTCGGGAGGGAAGGCGACCGAGGCGAAGTACTGCCAGATGGCTTCGTCCTCCTTGCCCGGGAGCAGCAGCACCTCGGCATGCGCGACGCCACGCCCCGCGCGTCCCACCTGCTGGTAGTAGGCGATGGGGGAGGACGGCGAACCCAGGTGCACGACGAAACCGAGGTCGGGTTTGTCGAATCCCATACCGAGTGCCGATGTGGCGACCAGGGCCTTGACCCGATTGGCCAGCAGATCGTCCTCCGCCTGCTGCCGGTCGGCGTTCTCCGTCCGGCCGGTGTACGACGCGACCGTGTGCCCGCCCTGGCGCAGGTAGGCCGTGATCTCCTCGGCGGCCGCGACGGTGAGCGTGTAGATGATCCCCGAGCCGGGAAGCTCCCCGAGATGGTCGCCCAGCCACGCCAGACGATGCGCGGCATTGGGTAGTTGGAGCACGCTGAGACTGAGGCTCTCCCGGTCCAGCGGGCCACGCAGGACCAGCGCGTCCGTGCCCGCACCCGTCCCGAGCTGCTCCGCGACGTCCGCGGTCACACGGGCATTGGCGGTGGCCGTGGTGGCGAGGACGGGGACGCCCGCGGGGAGGTCCGCGAGCATGGTCCGCAGGCGCCGGTAATCCGGCCGGAAATCGTGCCCCCAGTCGGAGATGCAGTGTGCCTCGTCCACCACCAGCAGACCCGTCGCGGCGGCGAGTGCCGGCAGCACCTGGTCGCGGAAGTCGGGGTTGTTGAGCCGCTCCGGGCTGACGAGCAGCACATCCACCTCTCCTGCGGCGACCTCCGCCTGCACGGTTTCCCACTCCTCGGTGTTCGAGGAGTTGATCGTGCGGGCCCTGATGTCCGCCCGCGCCGCCGCGGCGACCTGGTTGCGCATCAACGCGAGCAGGGGCGAGACGATCACCGTCGGGCCGCTGCCCTGTGCGCGCAACAGCGAGGTCGCCACGAAGTACACAGCGGATTTTCCCCATCCCGTCCGCTGTACGACCAGGGCTCTGCGCTTGTCGGCGACGAGGGCCTCGATGGCCCGCCACTGGTCCTCGCGCAGGCGGGCAGCGCCGGTGGTGTCCCCGACGAGTCGGGCAAGTACGGAATCGGCCGAGGCTCTGAGCTCTGCGCGGTCTGCGTTGGTCATGCCCCCATGCAACCCGATGCCTGTGACAACCGCGAACGACCGTGCGGCGCCTGTGGATAAAGTTATCCACAGGGGTCGCGGAAATCGGCTGCTCGCGGGACGGTCGAGCCATGAACAAGCACCACGATTCCACCGGACCGGCCGACGAGCAGCAGATCACCCTCCGCGGCCCCGCCGAACTAGCCGATGCCCTGCCGTACCTCATGGGCTTCCATCCGAACGACAGCGTGGTCATGGTGGCCCTCCACGGTGGGCGGGGCCGCTTCGGAGGGCGGCTGAGGCTGGGCATTCCGCAGTCGCCGACGGAGTGGGCGCCGGTCGCCGACCAGCTCGCGCAGAGCCTGATCTCCGGCAGTGAGCGGCGTGACACGCGTCCGGACGCGATCGTCGTCTTCCTCTGCCAGGACCCGGCCGACGGAGAAAACGGCAATCAGATCATGGAGCGGCTGAGGCCCCTCGCGCAGTGTCTGCGCAGGGCCTGCGGGGCACTCGATGTTCCGGTGCTGGAGGCACTCTGCATCTCCGACGGTCGCTACTGGTCGTACTGCTGCCCCGATGAGCGGTGCTGTCCGGCCGAGGGGAATCCACTGGCACTTCCTGGTACCACCGTGATGGCGGCGGCAGCCGCTTACGCCGGCATTCAGGTGCGCGGCTCGCTGCGGGAGATGGAGGCGCGGCTCTCGCCGTGGGGTTCCGCGGCTGCGGCCGCGGCGGAACAGGAGCGGGCTCTTGACTCTGCGGGAGCTGCGCTGATGTCCAGGATCCTCGACGCCGTGGGGCGGCGTGAGGTGGCCGGGGAGACTCTGGCACTCGCGCGTGCCCTCATGGACCGCCTCGGAAGTGCGCCGGTGCCCGCTCCGTCGGACGGGGAGAGCCGTGATGACGGTCTGATCAGCGCGGACGAGGCCGCCGCTGTGATTCTCGGGCTTCAGGACAGGGAGACGCGGGACAGGGCGGCGGAGTGGATGGAAGGCCGAGAGGCTGAGACCGCACTGCGTCTGTGGCGGGCACTGGCTCGTCGATGCGTCGGCCCGTACGTGGAACATGCGGCTGCGCCGCTCTCGCTGGCCGGCTGGGTTTCCTGGTCCTCGGGCGATGAACCGGCTGCGAGGGTGGCGCTGGGGCTCGCGCTGCGGGCCGACCCGGACTACGCCTTCGCCCAGTTGCTGCACCAGGCGTGCAACGAGGGCCTGGACCCGGAGACACTGCGCCGGTGTCTGCGCAGCGAGCGCAGGGTGCGCTCCGGACAGGGCGGCGGCCGCAGGGCCGGTGAACAGATCGCGCGGCGTACGGAGCGACGCCCTCGGCCGCAGCAGGCGCGCAGCTCGGCCGCACGGCGCAGGAGGGCGTCCCCCGGCTCCACGCGCCCTGGACAGGCGGCGGCATCCCGGCGTCGGGTCCGGGACCTCCAGAAGCAGGGCCGACGTGAGACCAGGAGCGGCCGTTGACGGGCGCCCGCCGGGCGGGGGCCGGGGTACAGCCCGGAGCGGATCAGGGACCGGCGACGGGGTGCGGCGGCTGGGCCCGGGCATCGGCCGGCCCCAGGCGGACGCGGGCCCGGGCGACGGCCGTGGCCGAGTGACAGCCCCCGGCACGGCGAAGGGACTGTTTATCGTCAGGCAGACGACTATGATCTCGGCATGCCGCGCTACGACCCGTCGACCTTCCCGCCCTTCGCTGTCACCGTCGACCTGGTTGTGCTCACGGTCCGCCGTCACGCGCTCTGTGCGTTGGTGGTGCGCCGCGGCGAGCAGCCTTTCCAGGGCAGGTGGGCGCTACCGGGCGGATTCGTCAGAGCCGATGAGGACCTCGCTGCCGCGGCAGCGCGTGAACTCGTCGAGGAAACCGGGCTCT
Source organism: Streptomyces sp. NPDC005566 (assembly GCF_040605575.1). Lineage (NCBI taxonomy): Bacteria > Bacillati > Actinomycetota > Actinomycetes > Kitasatosporales > Streptomycetaceae > Streptomyces > Streptomyces sp. NPDC005566. Next base: position 84,216 of record NZ_JBEXDB010000020.1, read on the forward strand.
GCGCACAGGATCCGGCAGTCCCCGCCGTCGGAAACGGTGCCCACCTGGAACAGCTCGCCACGTACGGAGATCCGGAGCGCGACCCCCGGATGAGGGTCGTCAGTGTCGCGCACCTCGCACTGGCGCCCGATCTTCCCGCACCTCGCGCCGGTGGTGACGCGAACAGTGCCCGCTGGGCCCCGGTCGAGGATCTGCTCGGCGCCGAAGGCGGCTTGAGCCGTGAGGGCGAACAGTCCGAGCCGCTCGCCTTCGATCACGCAAGGATTCTCGACGACGGGGTGGAGCGGGCCCGATCCAAGATCGAGTACTCGTCGTTGGCCACGGCGTTCTGCCCGCCCGAGTTCACTGTCGGTGAGCTGCGACGGGTGTACGAAGCGGTGTGGGGTGTCGTCCTGGATCCTCGCAACTTCCACCGCAAGGTCACCGGCACGCCCGGATTCCTGGTTCCTTCCGGAGGGACGACGACCCGTCAGGGCGGGCGCCCCGCGCAGCTCTTCCGGGCAGGAGCGGCCAATGTGCTCAATCCGCCGATGCTGCGGCCCGAGGTCTGACGACGCGGACGTGTGAAGTCCGGGGCGGCGGAACGCCCACCGCCTCACCGCTGCGCAAAAAGTCTGAAATGTCGCGTTATCTTGCTGGGGTACCCAACCCTGCCGCCGAGCGGTCTCACACTCCGCGAGAGAAGCGATGCTCCAGGCCATCGGACTCACCAGCACCCCCCGCCGCGACCTTTCCCCCGCCGTGGACGACCTGACCTTCGAAGCCCCGCCCGGCCGCGTCACCGTACTTCTCGGCGCTCCGGGATCCGGCAAGACCACTGCTCTGCGTCTGATGCTGGAGCTCGAATCCGGGCGCGGTGTCACCTATTTCCGGGGCCGGCCCCTGCATCGCATCGGCCACCCCGCCCGCGAGGTCGGCGTGCTGCTCGGCGACGTACCGGGCCATCCCGCACGTACCGCCCGCGGGCAGCTCCGAATGCTCTGCGCCGCCGCCGGCGTCCCCGCGTCACGGGCCGACGACCTGCTCGAGGTCGTCGGTCTCGCCGGACTGGGGGATCAGCGCCTCGGCACGCTCTCGGTCGGTATGGACCGCCGCCTCGGCCTCGCGTCGGCACTGCTCGGCGATCCGCACACGCTCGTTCTCGACGACCCCGCCGAGGGGCTCTCCCCTCGGGAGAGGAGCTGGCTGCACGGGCTGCTCCGGGCGCACGCGACCGAGGGCGGCACCGTTCTGCACACCACCAGCGATCCGAAGGAGGCCGCCCGCACCGCCGACCGAGTCGTGACCATCGATGACGGGCGCCTCGTCGCCGACCAGGACGTCGCCGACTTCTCCCGCACCAGACTCCGTCCCCGCGTCGCCGTGCGGACTCCGCATGCGGCCAGACTGGCCTCGGTGGTCAGGCGGGAGGCGAGGGCCGCTCAGCGTTCCGTCGAGGTGGTCGCCGAGGAGAGCAACCGGTTGTCGGTGTACGGCAGCAGCTGCGCGGAGATCGGTGACACGGCATACCGGCACGGGGTCCCCGTGCACCAACTCGCAGACGAGACGGGGGATACGGGTCCGGGATCTGCTTCCGCCGGCGGACCCGGTGTAAGAGCCGCACCGAGGCCCGCCTCGGCCGTGGCGATCTCGGAGCTCCCCCCTCCGATCCCCGTACGACCAGCCCGTGGGCCCTTGCGTCCTCTGCGCTACGAGTTGCGCCGCCTTCTGGGCGTCCGGACAACGACCATGATCATGGCAGCCGTTCTGACTGTCTCCGTGGGGCTCTCCGTCCTGCTGGCCCGCTCGGGCCGGACGCCTTTGCCCGATCTGCTGGTTGCCTGGCCCGACCTGCTGCCTCTTCCCCCCGCCGCGCTCGGCGCAGGTCTGCTCGGTGCACTGTCCTTCGGCGATGAGTTCCGCTACCCCGCCCTCGCGGCGGGGCGCGGGACAGTCCCGCGTCGCGTCGGGCTCCTGGTCGCCAAGCTGGCTGTCTCCGCAGGCGTGGCGCTGTTTCTGGCCGCGGCATCTGTGCTCGCGGATGCCGAAGTCCTGCGCCTCGTCTACGGCGGAGACTTGGTCGAGGTCCCCGCAAACGCCGCACCGCTGGCAGCGAGTTGGGCCGGTCTGGCGGTCGGCTGCGCCTGGGCAGGGCTGCTGGCGGCCGGCGTCTTTCGCCTGACGGGCGCCGGAGTCGCCGCCGTCCTCGCCGTTCCTGTCCTTGTCGTTCCACTGGTGCAGTGGCTGCTCTCGGGTCCGTCCGCCCGTTCGATCGCCGGACTCCCGGGCAGGCTGCGGGAGCTCGCCTGGCTGCAATGGCCCTATGAAACGGACAAGTGGGCGATGGCTGCCGTGCGCGTGGTGACTCAGCCCGTGGGAGTAGCTCTTTCCTTGTCGTTGTCGGCCCTCATCTGCGCGTATGTGTTCACCAGCCTTCGAGGCAGGGCCCGTTGGTGATCACGGCGATTCTCACTGGAGGCGAGTTGGGGGCAACTCTCCAGAAAATGTGCGATTTCAGACGATAAGGCGTCAATTGCGAGGTGGGTGCCGATCACCCTTTCGTGTGCTTTTCACCAAAGACCTCAAGGGTCGGCTGAGCCACGCCGACAAAGGATGCGTGAGTACCCTTGCGCACACCATGATGACCGCCGCCCGCTCCGCCGATTCCGGCCTCGCCGGCCCGGGCGAACTCGACCGATACCCCTACGGGGAGGCGCCGGCCGGCGAGCGCGCCCCGCTGCGTTCCTGGGGCGGTGGCGATTCCGATTTCGGGCGTACGAGCCGGCGCGGCACAGCCAGTCGGGGCCGTGGGCTCCATGGCCAACTGGTCCAGCAGCTGGGCCAGATGATCGTTTCCGGCGACCTCGGCGCCGACCGGCCGCTCGTCCCGGAGGAGATCGGTCAGCGATTCGAGGTCTCCCGCACCGTCGTGAGGGAGTCCCTGCGCGTTCTCGAGGCCAAGGGACTGGTCAGCGCCCGTCCCAATGTGGGCACCCGCGTCCGGCCGGTCAGCGACTGGAACCTTCTGGACCCCGACATCATCGAATGGCGGGCCTTCGGTCCTCAGCGAGACGACCAGCGCCGGGAGCTGGCCGAGCTCCGCTGGACGATCGAGCCACTGGCCGCCCGGCTTGCCGCGGGTCATGGGCGGGAGGACATCCAGCAGCGCCTCGGCGACATGATCGAGATCATGGGGCACGCGATGGCGCAGGCGGACGGAATCACCTTCTCCCGGGCCGACGCGGAGTTCCATTCCCTGCTCATTCAAGCGGCGGGCAATCGCATGCTCGAGCACCTCTCCGGGATCGTCTCGGCGGCCCTGCAGGTCTCCGGTGGCCCCGTCACGGGCTGTGACCGGCCCGGCGAAGTGTCGCTCGGTCACCATGCGCGCATCGTCGAGGCGCTCGCGTCGGGTGACTCCGCCGGGGCCGAAGCGGCGATGCGGCAGTTGCTCGTCGTCCACCTGGACGTGGAGCGGGTGGTACCCGCGCCGCGCGAGCACTGACTGCCGTACTGCCGGGGTAGGGGGACCGTGTGCCGCCGGCCCTCATGGTCCGGCGGCATAATTATACGGAGATATGACCCTTCGGTATGTTTGTCGGTAATGAGGTGTGACTCGGGCCACGCGGATTGGGCGTAACACTCCTCGAAACAGTGCGATGACTTAAGAGGTGACCGCCGCGGAAGGAATACAGCAGCCACGTAGTGCGCTGTGCAGTTCTGAGGCCAAGCCCGCGCCGTCGGCAACATCCCCAGCCGCCGGTCGTCGGTTCCAGCCCTCTCCAGGGCGGGGCCGGAAGCCGTTTCCATCGTTCCGAGAGGTTGTTCGTGTCGGCCAGCACATCCCGTACGCTCCCGCCGGAGATCGCCGAGTCCGAGTCTGTGATGGCGCTCATCGAGCGGGGAAAGGCTGATGGGCAGATCGCCGGCGACGACGTGCGTCGGGCCTTCGAGGCTGACCAGATTCCGCCAACCCAGTGGAAGAATGTTCTGCGCAGCCTCAACCAGATCCTCGAGGAAGAGGGTGTGACGCTGATGGTCAGTGCCGCGGAGTCGCCGAAGCGCGCCCGCAAGAGCGTCGCAGCGAAGAGCCCGGTCAAGCGCACCGCCACCAAGACTGTCGCCGCCAAGACCACCGTGACGCGCACCGTCGCGGCCACTGCCGCCCCGGCGGCCGAAGGTGTGGACCCGGCGGCTGACGACGCCGTGGCCGCCCCGGCGAAGAAGACTGCCGCGAAGAAGACAGCGGCCAAGAAGACTGCCGCGAAGAAGACCGTGGCCAAGAAGACCGCGGCGAAGAAGGCCGGCAAGCAGGACGAGGAGCTCCTCGACGGCGACGAGGCGGCCGAGGACGTCAAGGCCGCCAAGGGCGACGAAGAGGAGGGCGAGGGCGAGAACAAGGGCTTCGTCCTCTCCGACGACGACGAGGATGACGCGCCTGCCCAGCAGGTCGCCGTCGCCGGTGCCACTGCCGACCCGGTCAAGGACTACCTGAAGCAGATCGGCAAGGTTCCCCTCCTCAACGCCGAGCAGGAGGTCGAGCTCGCCAAGCGCATCGAGGCCGGTCTCTTCGCCGAGGACAAGCTGGCGAATTCCGACAAGCTCGCGCCGAAGCTCAAGCGTGAACTGGAAATCATCGCCGAGGACGGCCGCAGGGCCAAGAACCACCTGCTGGAGGCCAACCTCCGGCTCGTGGTCTCGCTGGCCAAGCGCTACACCGGACGCGGCATGCTCTTCCTGGACCTCATCCAGGAGGGCAACCTCGGCCTGATCCGCGCGGTCGAGAAGTTCGACTACACCAAGGGCTACAAGTTCTCCACGTACGCCACCTGGTGGATCCGTCAGGCGATCACCCGAGCCATGGCCGACCAGGCCCGCACCATCCGTATCCCGGTGCACATGGTCGAGGTCATCAACAAGCTCGCGCGTGTGCAGCGCCAGATGCTCCAGGACCTGGGCCGGGAGCCCACCCCGGAGGAGCTGGCCAAGGAACTCGACATGACCCCTGAGAAGGTCATCGAGGTCCAGAAGTACGGTCGTGAGCCGATCTCCCTCCACACCCCGCTGGGTGAGGACGGCGACAGCGAGTTCGGAGACCTGATCGAGGACTCCGAGGCGGTCGTGCCGGCCGACGCGGTCAGCTTCACGCTGCTCCAGGAGCAGCTGCACTCCGTGCTCGACACGCTCTCCGAGCGTGAGGCGGGCGTGGTGTCGATGCGTTTCGGTCTCACCGACGGCCAGCCGAAGACGCTGGACGAGATCGGCAAGGTCTACGGCGTGACGCGCGAGCGCATCCGTCAGATCGAGTCGAAGACGATGTCGAAGCTGCGTCACCCGTCGCGCTCCCAGGTGCTGCGCGACTACCTCGACTAGATCGCGGGCAGACGCGGACGCGGGGCCCGGAACCTTCTCAGGTTCCGGGCCCCGCGTCCGTGTGCAGGTGCGGGCGACTGCGGTGCGGATGACGCTGAGTAGGCATCGTTCACCCCGGAGTCAGGAGTCTTCATGCCCCGCTTTGTCGTCCGTGCCGTGCCCGTGGCGTTTGCCCTGGCGGCTGTTGCGGCCGTGATACCGCTCGCCCCCCAGGCCCCTGCCGTGGCGGACAGCATCGTTGTCGGCGGCCGTCCTGCCCGCATCGCGGACAGTCCTTGGGTCGTGGCACTGTCCAGCCGTGACCGGTTCGGAGGAACCCGCGACGGTCAGTTCTGCGGTGCGGTGGCGATCGCGCCCGCGAAAGTGCTGACGGCGGCGCACTGCCTGAGGCAGGACGTCCTGGGCGTCGGCGTCTCCGAGGTCCGCGATCTGCGGATCATCGCGGGCCGGGACGAGCTGAGCGGACCCGGCGGCAAGGAGATCCCGGTGCGTGGGGCGTGGATCAATCCCGGTTACGACCCGCGTACGAACGCCGGCGATCTGGCGGTGCTGACTCTGGAGGGGAAGCTGCCGGCGAGCAGCGTCATCCCGATGGCCGGAGCCGGGAACGCCGCCTACGAGCCGGGCACCGGTGCCAAGGTGTACGGCTGGGGGGACACGACCGGCTACGGCGCCTATGCGTCTGTTCTGCACGCCGCCCAGGTGCGTGTGCTGCCGGACAGTGCCTGCGTGCGTGCCTACCCCGGCGGCCTGCACGGCACGTACGACGCCTCATCGATGCTCTGCGCCGGTGAAACGGCCGGCGGGCGGGATGCGTGCCAGGGCGACTCCGGCGGCCCGCTGGTGGCCCGTGGGCGGCTCATCGGCCTCGTTTCCTGGGGCAGCGGCTGCGGGAGCCCGGGGAGCCCCGGTGTGTACACACGTGTCTCCACGGCGATCCGGTGGATGGCCGCCGGTCAGGACTGACGGCGCGGGCACCCCGGAGGTACGAGAACGGGCGGCTTCCCCTCGCGGGGAAGCCGCCCGTCGGCCGGTCCTGGACAGGCCCCTGGCTCGTCGTGGATGCGAGGTGTCAGTGTTGTTCCTCGTCGGCTGCACTTGCCTGTACGGCGGTGAGCCGATCTGTCTCATCCTGTATTTCCGCGGCGATCTTCTTGAGTTCCGGCTCGAACTTGCGTCCGTGGTGGGCGCAGAAGAGCAGTTCACCGCCGCTGATCAGGACGACGCGCAGATATGCCTGGGCGCCGCAACGGTCACAGCGGTCAGCTGCGGTCAGCGGGCTCGCGGGGGTCAGAACAGTAGTCACGTCGCCTCTTCTCTAGCTCGACGAGCTGTCGTACCAGGGTCAACATCCAACCAGGCCGAAAACGTTCCCGCTCGTGGCTTTTCTTCGAAACTTCTTCTCAAGATGGCTGTCTGTTGCCGGTTGGCGGCGAATGTGCCGTATTGCGGAGCGCTACGGTTTCGCGTTGCTTGCGGTGGTGGGTCCGCCGGCTGGCTTGCCGGTTGTTCATGAGGACGTGCCCGGAGCCTAAATGGTTCATGCCTCGAAGGGAACGTGATGTGCACGTCACTCAAACGAATGATCGAACGCGTATGCGAGGCTGGACTAGCATAATGATTCCCCCTGGGTGGCGTTACAACCGCTCTACCAGGCCTCGGTAGGCTCTCAGCGGCTACCGAGGCCGAGCCCGCTACCCACTGGGCCCCCAATGAAATTCAGCGAGGAGCGAACCGCGTGACCGCCGATTCCGTGCCGTCCACTGCGCTGCTGACCGGAGCAGGCGGCGCAGACAGGGACAGCTCCAACTACACCGCGCGGCACCTTCTCGTTCTCGAGGGGCTCGAAGCGGTCCGCAAGCGCCCCGGAATGTACATCGGGTCCACGGACAGTCGCGGACTCATGCACTGCCTCTGGGAGATCATCGACAACTCGGTCGACGAGGCTCTCGGCGGGTACTGCGACAGCATCGAGGTCATCCTCCACGACGACAGCTCCGTCGAGGTCCGCGACAACGGGCGGGGTATCCCCGTCGATGTCGAGCCCAAGACGGGGCTCTCCGGCATCGAGGTCGTCATGACCAAGCTCCACGCCGGCGGAAAGTTCGGCGGTGGCTCCTACGCGGCGTCGGGCGGCCTGCACGGCGTGGGCGCTTCGGTGGTCAACGCGCTCTCCGCCCGTCTCGACGTGGAGGTCGACCGTACGGGTGCGACCCACTCGATCAGCTTCCGGCGCGGCGTTCCGGGCATGTTCACGGAACAGGGGCCGGACAGTCCCTTCGATCCGTCGAACGGGCTGCGCAAGGGGAAGCGAGTACCGAAGAACCGCACCGGTACCCGGGTGCGGTACTGGGCGGACCGGCAGATCTTCCTCAAGGACGCCAAGCTCAACCTGGAGACGCTGTACCAGCGAGCACGGCAGACGGCCTTCCTGGTGCCGGGCCTGACCATCGTCGTACGGGACGAGCGTGGCATCGACGGCGAAGGAAAGACGGAGGAGACGTTCCGCTTCGACGGCGGAATCAGCGAGTTCTGTGAGTACCTGGCACAGGACAAGGCGGTCTGCGACGTCCAGCGCCTGACCGGGACGGGGACCTTCAAGGAGACCGTGCCGGTCCTGGACGACCGCGGGCACATGACGGCGACAGAGGTCACCCGTGAGCTGGGCGTCGACATCGCGCTGCGCTGGGGCACCGGGTACGACACCAACGTCAAGTCTTTCGTCAACATCATCGCCACCCCCAAGGGCGGCACCCACGTGTCGGGCTTCGAGCGCTCCCTGACCAAGACCGTCAACGAGGTGCTCCGGTCGGCCAAGCTGCTGCGCGTCGCCGAGGACGACGTCGTCAAGGACGACGCCCTGGAGGGCCTCACGGCGGTCGTCACCGTACGGCTCGCTGAGCCGCAGTTCGAGGGTCAGACCAAGGAGGTGCTCGGCACCTCGGCGGCCAACCGGATCGTCGCCAACGTGGTGGCCAAGGAACTCAAGGCGTTCCTGACCTCGACGAAGCGGGATGCCAAGGCACAGGCCCGGTCGGTGCTGGAGAAGGCGGTGGCGGCCGCCCGCACCCGCATCGCCGCCCGCCAGCACAAGGACGCACAGCGCCGTAAGACCGCACTGGAGTCCTCCTCCCTGCCCGCGAAGCTCGCCGACTGCCGCAGCGACGACGTCGAGCGCAGTGAGCTCTTCATCGTGGAGGGAGACTCGGCGCTGGGTACGGCCAAGCTCGCCCGGAACAGTGAGTTCCAGGCGCTCCTGCCGATCCGCGGAAAGATCCTCAACGTTCAGAAGTCGTCCGTCTCGGACATGCTCAAGAACGCCGAGTGCGGCGCCATCATCCAGGTCATAGGAGCGGGGTCCGGACGGACCTTCGACATCGACGCCGCACGCTACGGCAAGATCGTCCTGCTGGTGGACGCCGACGTCGACGGCGCCCACATCCGGTGCCTGCTGCTCACGCTCTTCCAGCGCTACATGCGGCCCATGGTCGAGGCCGGGCGGGTCTTCGCGGCGGTGCCCCCGCTGCACCGGATCGAGCTCGTCCAGCCCAAGAAGGGCCAGGACAAGTACATCTACACGTACTCCGACAACGAACTGCGGCAGACGCTGCTGGAGCTGCAGCGGAAGAACGTCCGGTACAAGGACTCGATCCAGCGCTACAAGGGTCTCGGCGAGATGGACGCGGACCAGCTGGCGGAGACCACGATGGATCCGCGCCACCGCACACTGCGCCGGATCAACATCGGTGACCTCGAATCCTCCGAGCAGGTCTTCGATCTGCTGATGGGCAACGAGGTCGCGCCCCGAAAGGAATTCATCACCAGCTCGGCGGCCACCCTCGACCGCTCGCGCATCGACGTCTGACCGAGTCCACGGCTTCCCGAGTCCACCCGTGGGTGGAGACAGCTTCTCCACCCACGCTCAACCCCTGAGCCGATCCCGTGATCTCCCCGCTTCCGTAGCGTCGAAGGCCTCAATCCTTCCCGCCCGTCGGAGGCACCCATGTCCGCGCTCTTCCATGTACTGGTGATCGCTGCGGTCATCGCGCTCGTCGTCGTGCGCCAGTTCACGGCGCAGCGCATCGGGGACGACAAGCGGTGGTGGGTCCTGCCGGCGATCCTGCTGATCATTTCCGCGCGCAACGACGGAGCCCTTGACCCGCAGAACGAGGCGCTGTCCGCACTGATCCTCGGAGCCGGGCTCGTGGTGGGGCTGGTCACCGGTGCCGGTTGGGGCTGGACCGCCGGGCTGTGGAGCGAACCGGACGGCTCTGTGTGGAGCAGGGGCACCAAGGCCACCGTCATGGTGTGGGCGGGAGGACTCACGATCCGCGCCGCGCTGGCGGGTGCCGGGGTGCTGTGGGGTATACACCAGGGGGCAGCCGCTCTCACGATGTCGCTCGCGGCCATGCTGCTCGCCCGCAGCGGTGTGCTGAGCCTGCGGGCGCAGAGCCTGCGCACGCAGCACGGTGGTTCGGCCGACGGGATGTCGTTGCGGCCCACACGTGCCGGGTGGAAGGGGCACGCGTGAACCGCAGCACGTGGACGAGCTGGCCGTCCAAGGAGGCCCTCGCCAGAACCGCGCACACACGCCCGCGGGCCGCCATCGGACGAGTCGTATGGACCGCTGTGCTGGTCGGCCTCCTCTGGCGCGCCCTCGCCGAAGGGGGATTCGCTCCCTGGCAGGTCGCGGTGCTCCCGGTGGGTGTGGCCGGCTGCACGGCGGCGGGCGTCGCGTTCTTCCGGAGCACCCTGGCACATCGTCTGTGGCCCTCCCTGGGACTGCTGGTGCTGCTGATGGCCGCGGCGTTCGGGGCGCAGGAGGCGGGCGCCGGAGCCCTCGCCGTCGTGCTGTGGGGCGGGTGCGCCATCACCGCCCTGGAGCGGCTCCCGCTCTTGGTAGCCGTGCCGCTCACCGCTGTGGCTCTCGCCGCCTACGCGATCGTGGAGAGCGACGGGTGGCTGACCACGGTGATCACCACCGGAAGCCTGTGCCTGGGGGGTTATGTTCTGCGACTCGATGCCGAGGCCCGGGGCAGCGCGAGGCGCCTGCTCGACCAGGAGCGGGCGGCGAGGGTGGCGGAGGCCGGGACGGCCGCGCTGGCCGAGAGGTCCAGGATCGCCCGTGAGATCCACGATGTGCTCGCCCACAGCCTCTCCGCACAACTGGTGCACCTGGAAGCGGCCCGGCTGCTGATCGAACGAGAGCCTGCGGGGGAGTTCCGCGACCTCGTGCTGGAGAGAGTCGTCGCAGCGCGCTCCATGGCGCGTGAGGGGCTTGCTGAGACGCGTCAGGCTTTGTCCGCGCTGCGAGGGGAGATGACGCCTGTGGAGGACTTCCTGCGGCAGTTGGTGGCCGGCGAGGCTGCCGAGGTGCTCGTGGCGGGGGAATGCAGACCGCTTGCCGCGGACGCCTCCCAGACGGTACGGAGGGTCGCACAGGAGGCGATGACCAATGCCCGGAAGCATGCTCCGGGGGCCGCGGTCCTGGTCCGGCTCGAGTACCTGCCGGACTCCGTCGCCCTGGAGGTGCGGGACTCCGGCGGACGCCGCTCGGACGGAGAGCTCGCTGTCAGTGGCTCCGGCTACGGTCTGCTGGGGATGAGGGAGCGCGCCGAACTGATCGGCGGGACGCTGGAGGCGGGGCCGGGCGAGGAGGGGTTCGTGGTGAATCTTCGGGTGCCTGCGTGAGTGCGCGGGTGGTGGTCGCCGATGATCAGGCAATTGTGCGCGAAGGCATCGTCATGCTGCTGGGGCTGTTGCCCGGCATCGAGGTGGTCGGTGCGGCGAAGGACGGGCACGAGGCGGTTGCTCTCGTCGCCGAGAAGGCGCCCGATGTGGTCCTGATGGATCTGCGGATGCCCCGCTGCGACGGCGTCGAGGCAACGCGCAGGATCCGCAAGGAACATCCGCACACCCAGGTGGTGGTGCTCACGACCTTCGCCGACGACGACTCGCTCTTCACCGCGCTGCAGGCGGGCGCGCGAGGCTATCTGACCAAGGACGCGCGGGGTGAGGAGATCGTGCAGGCCATCGAGGCGGTGCTGTCCGGTGAGGCCGGACTCTCGCCGAAGGTGCAGCGCCGGCTGCTGGAGCGTGTCACCGCGGAGGCAGGCGCCCCGGCGCCGTCCGAGCTGCCCGACGGTCTCACCCCACGAGAGGCCGAGGTGCTCGTCCTGATCGCCGGGGGATTGTCCAACGCGGAGATCGCACGCACGCTGCACGTCTCCCGGGCCACGGTGAAGACCCACATCAACAACCTCTTCGCCAAAACGGGAGCGCGTGACCGGGCACAGGCCGTGCGCTATGCGTACGGCCGGGGACTCGCACACCCGCCCGGCACTTCCGTCACCTGAAATGGTGAAGCCGGGCGAATGAAGTGCCCGGGATCTTCCCGATCTGCCCATTCTTGGCTACGCGACCGAAAAGGCTCGCGGACAAGGGAGTTGTTCGGGTGGAGAAGGAAGCAGGGCCGGAAGTCGCAGCAGTGCGGCTCGACGACCCGTGGTACGACGCGCTGGCTCCCGGATGGGGCGAGCTGGACGGTACGGGAGGCATTGCGCCCCACGGGCCGCCCGTCCCCGTGGCGCCACAGCACAACCCCAGTGCTGCCGATATCTATTGCGAGGTGCAGCAGAGCGCGGCCTTCCGCGAAGTGCGCCGCCGCTACCGCAGGTTCGTGGTCCCTGCGGCGGTCGCCTTCCTCCTCTGGTACTTCGCCTATGTCGTCGCCGCGACCACGGCACACGAGCTGATGGCGCGCCCGGTTGCCGGTGCGCTCAACGTGGCGATGGTCGCGGGGCTCGGACAGTTCGTCACCACGTTCCTGCTCACCTGGGCGTACGCGCGTCATGCCCGGCTGCGCAGGGACAGGGATGCGCTGGAACTGCGCTGGGACACCCAGGAGATGACGAGAGGGACCGACCGGTGAGCGGGGACCACCAGACGCTGGCGCTGCTGCTGTTCAGCGCGTTCATCGCGGTGACGCTCGGCATCACCACCTGGGTGAGCCGGAACAGGCAGGGTTCGCCGGAGGAGTTCTACGCGGGCGGGCGGCTCTTCTCCCCCATGGAAAACGGATTCGCCATCGCAGGGGACTACATGTCCGCAGCCTCGTTCCTCGGGATCTCGGGGCTGATCGCGCTCTTCGGCTACGACGGCATGCTCTACTCGGTCGGTTTCCTCGTCGCCTGGCTGGTCGTCCTGCTCCTCGTCGCGGAACTCGTGCGCAACTGCGGGCGGTTCACGCTCGCCGACGTGGTCGCCGCCCGCATGGCGGAGCGTCCCGTTCGCACCGCGCTCGGTACCTCGTCGGTCACCGTGTCGGTGCTCTACCTGGTGGCACAGATGGTGGGTGCGGGCAGTCTCGTCGCGCTCCTGCTCGGCGGGACGAGCGACACCGCCCGGTCGTGGACCGTCGTCGGGGTCGGCGCACTCATGGTGATCTACGTGTCGCTCGGCGGTATGCGCGCCACGACCTGGATCCAGATCGTCAAGGCCGTCCTGTTGATGGCCGGTGCTCTCGCGCTCACCGTGCTGGTGCTCGTGCACTTCCACGGCAACGTCAACACACTCCTCAACACGGCCGCAGAACGCAGCGGTCACGGACGGGAGTTTCTCTCGCCCGGACTCAAGTACGGAGGAAGCTGGACGGCGCGCTTCGACTTCATGAGCCTGGGCCTGGCCCTCGTGCTCGGCACGGCCGGTCTGCCGCACATTCTGTCGCGCTTCTACACCGTGCCCACGGCCCGGGCGGCGCGGCGCTCCGTCGTCTGGTCCATCGGACTCATCGGCAGCTTCTACCTGATGACGATCGTGCTCGGGTTCGGAGCCGCCGCCCTGGTCGGCTCGGCGGACGTACGCGCGTCGAACGCTTCGGGGAACACCGCGGTCCCGCTCCTGGCACTCGTTCTCGGAGGTGGCGAAGGATCCACCGGCGGCACGGTGCTGTTCGCCGTGGTGGCGGCCATCGCCTTCGCGACCATTCTCGCCGTTGTCGCCGGGATCACGCTGGCCTCCTCCGCCTCGGTCGCGCACGACCTCTACGCCTCGTTCCGCCGCCGGGGTTCCAAGCAGCGCAGCGAGGTGGCCGTGGCCAGGACGGCCGCGGCGGGTGTCGGCGTCGTCGCGATCGCACTGGGACTCCTCGCCCAGGATCTCAACGTCGCATTCCTGGTGGGACTGGCCTTCGCGGTCGCAGCCTCGGCCAACCTTCCGGCGCTTCTGTATTCGCTGTTCTGGCGGAACTTCACCACGCGGGGGGCGGTCTGGTCCGTCTACGGCGGGCTGATTCCCGCGCTGCTGCTCGTCCTGCTCTCGCCGGTCGTCTCGGGGAGTCCGACCTCGCTCTTCCCGGGCGTGGACTTCCAGCTCTTCCCCTTGGACAACCCGGGGCTCGTGTCCATCCCCGCCGGTTTCCTGGCCGGCTGGATCGGCACGGTCACCTCCACGGAGCCGCCCGACGCGGCCAGGCACGCGGAGGCGGAGGTCCGGTCGCTGACGGGCGCGGGTGCGGCCTGAGGATCCGTATGCTCCTGCCGCGGGTTCAGGCGCCCGAGGCCCAGGTGTACCGGTGTTCGGGGCGGCCCGTCTCGCCGTACTTCAGGGACAGCCGCACCCGTCCCGTCCGCTCCAGCAGTTTCAGATAGCGCTGGGCGGTCTGCCGGCTCATTCCGGCGCTCTCCGCGATCTCCTGCGCGGAGAGCGGCCCGTCGGCGGTGCGCAGGGCCTGACGGACCAGCTCGGCGGTGGTCGGCGAGTGCCCCTTGGGAAGGTCGGGCTCCCCGGTGGCCCACAGGGCCCCGAAGAGCCGGTCCACCTCTGTCTGCTCGGCCTCGCCGCCGCCCTCGAAGGTGTGCCGCAGAGCTGCGTACGCCTCCAGCTTGGTGCGCAGCCCTGCGTACGTGAACGGCTTCACCAGGTACTGGAGGGCTCCGTGGCGCATCGCCGCCTGAACGGTCGCGACGTCGCGTGCGGCCGTCACCATGATCACGTCGGTGTGCCGGCCGAGCCCTCGTAGTTCCCGGACCAGGGTCAGACCGTTGCGGTCCGGCAGGTAGTGGTCGAGCAGGATCAGGTCGACGGGTGTCTCACTGATCCGGGCGAGTGCCTCGGTGGACGAGTGGGCCTGGCCTGCCACGTGGAAGCCGGGCACCTTGGAGACGTACGCCGCGTTGATCTGCGCGACCCTGATGTCGTCGTCCACGATCAGGACCTCGATCACGGGGTCTCTCCTGCCGTTGCCGGTCGTGCGGGTGTCGCGATGCCGTCCGGGGCCCGTTCTTCGAGGGCCTCGGGCAGGACGACCGTGAACACGGCCCCGCCCTCCGGGGAATCCGACACGGAGACGCTGCCGCCCTGCCGTTCCGCCAGCCGCCGCACCAACGGCAGGCCCAGCCCGCGTTTGCCATGGGCAGGGAGCTCCTTGGTGGACCAGCCTTCGATGAAGATCGAGTCACGGCTGCCCGCGGGTATGCCCGGGCCGCTGTCGTACACGCGCAGGACCACCGTACGGCCGTCGGCCCGCAGGTCCACCTCGACCCGGGCGTCCACCGTTCCCGCCGCGGCGTCCAGGGCGTTGTCGACGAGGTTGCCGACGGCCGTGACGAGATCGCGCGGGTCCACCAGCCGGTCCGGCAGGAGCGTGCCGGGCGCCATGCGAAGGGCGACACCACGCTCCGCGGCCACCGTCGTCTTGCCGACGAGCAGCGCGGCCAGCAGCGGGTCGTGGACCTTCTCGGTGACCTGCTCGGCGGTCGCCCGGTGGACGCCGACGACTTCGGTGACGAATTCCATCGCGTCGTCGTGCATCTCCAGCTCCAGGAGCCCCAGGAGGGTGTGGAGCCGGTTCGCGTGCTCATGGTCCTGGGCGCGGAGGGCGTCGATCAGGCCGCGGGTGGAGTCGAGCTCACGGCCGAGGTTCTCGAGCTCGGTCCGGTCGCGGAGGGTGGCGACCGCACCGCCGTCGTCGGTCGGCATCCGGTTGGCGAGCAGCACACGGTTGCCGCGGACCGTCACCAGGTCGTGCCCGACGACCCGGCCCGCCAGTACATCGGCGGTCCGCCCGGCGCCCAGGGCGTCGTCGAGCGGGCGGCCCGCAGCATCGGGACCGAGGCCGAGGAGTCGCTGGGCCTCGTCGTTCAGCAGCCGGATGCGTCCCGTGCGGTCGAGGGCGACCACACCCTCACGGATGCTGTGCAGCATGGCCTCGCGCTCCGTCAGCAGCGCGGAGATGTCGGAGAACGCCAGGTCGTGGGTCTGCCGCTGCAGGCGGCGGGAGATCAGGTAGGCGGCGAACGCCCCCACGGCCAGCGCCCCGCCGGCGTAGGCGAGCAGCCCTGGGATCGTCGCGAGCAGCCGAGCGCGGACGCTGTCGTACGCGATGCCGACGGAGACGGCGCCCACGATCCGGTCCGCCCCGTCGCGCAGCGGCACCTTGCCGCGGGCGGAGCGGCCGAGCGTGCCGCTGTCGATCTCCATGACGGACCTGCCCGCGAGCGCCGTGCTGGGGTCCGTGGAGACGACTGCGCCGATCCGGGAGGTGTCGGTGTGCGACCAGCGCACCCCGCGCCTGTCCATGACCACGACGTACTCGGCGCCGGTGGACCGCCTGATCCGCTCGGCCACGTTCTGGACGGGACCGTCCGGGGCCGGGTCCGTGGAGAGCAGCGAAGAGGCGATCTGCGGCTGTGCCGCCGTGCTCTGCGCGATGGCGAGGGCCCGGCGCATCGCCTGGTCGTCGAGCTGGTCGCTGAGCGGCGCCAGGAAGAGGCCGGTGACCAGCGCGGTGACACCGGTGATGATGGTCAGCTGCATGAGGAGGACCTGCGAGAAGACCCGCTTCGGCCAGCCGAACCGGCGGGGCCCCCGGACGGTGGTCGATGGGGCGCTCATCGTACGAACGGTAGAGGGCACTCCGGGCCTTTTCGAAATCCGTTGCTGTTGTTCTTCCGCCGACGCACCGGAACGTCTGAGCTGGAGGGCTTGCCTCGGGGCTTGCCTCCGGGCGCTCGATCTGTGAGCGTGCAGTGGGTTTCGGTGATTTCCACCGCAGCGCAATCTTTTTGCGGTTCTTGCGCTAATCTTGCGTTCATGACGCGACGACTTGCTCAGGTTGCCCAGAAGGTAGGAGTCAGCGAGGCCACGGTCAGCCGCGTGCTGAACGGTAAACCGGGCGTCTCCGACGCCACGCGGCAAGCCGTCCTCTCCGCGCTGGACGTCCTTGGCTACGAGCGCCCCACGCAGCTGCGCGGCGAGCGGGCCCGGCTGGTCGGGCTCGTCCTTCCCGAACTTCAGAACCCGATCTTCCCGGCCTTCGCCGAAGTGGTCGGCGGCGCGCTCGCCCAGCAGGGGCTGACTCCCGTGCTCTGCACCCAGACCAAGGGCGGCGTCTCCGAAGCCGACTACGTCGAGCTCCTGTTGCAGCAGCAGGTGTCCGGAGTCGTGTTCGCCGGTGGGCTCTATGCCCAGGCCGACGCCCCGCACGATCACTACAAGGTGCTCGCCGACCGCAAGATCCCCGTGGTCCTGATCAACGCGGCCATCGCTCATCTGGGATTCCCCGCGGTTTCGTGCGACGACTCCGTGGCTGTCGAGCAGGCGTGGCGTCACCTCGTCTCGCTCGGTCACGAACGGATCGGTTTCGTCCTGGGCCCGTCCGATCACGTGCCCTCGCAGCGGAAGCTCGCTGCCGCCCGCGCGCTCGCCGAGGAGGCGGGGACCACGGTGCCGGACGAGCGGGTGTCCCGGGCCATGTTCTCGCTCGAGGGCGGGCAGGCCGCTGCCATGCGGCTGCTGGACCAGGGGGTCACGGGGATCATCTGCGCCAGCGACCCGCTCGCCCTGGGCGCGGTGCGTGCGGCGCGCCGCCGCGGACTGTCCGTGCCCGCGGACGTCTCGGTCGTCGGCTACGACGACTCGGCCTTCATGAACTGCACCGAGCCGCCGCTGACCACGGTCCGCCAGCCCATCGAGGCCATGGGCCGGGCCGCGGTGGAGCTGCTCTCGGTGCAGATCGCGGGGCGCGCGGTGCCGTCCGACGAGCTTCTCTTCGAGCCGGAACTCGTGGTACGCGGCTCCACGGCCCAGCCGCCACGTGAAAATTCCCGCTGATTGTAGCTAATTTGCAGGATCGGCCCGAGGCGGCGGTGCGGCCCCTGACAGCGGTGCGGGCTGGGGCAGCGGTGCGGGCGGCAGTGCCGGCGCGGGCAGTGGCTGTGGCGGTCGAGGGCCTGTGTACTGCCCGGTGGGCCGCATCCGCAGGGGCCTCTCCGTGTACTCCTCCAGTGCGTGGGCGATCCAGCCCGCTGTGCGGGCCACGGCGAACACCGTCTCGCCCGCCTCCGCGGGCATGCCGCAGGCGACCGACAGGACGGCAAGCGCCAGGTCGACGTTGGCGTGCAGGGGAGTGTGGCGGGCGGTGGTGGCGACCACGTCGCGGGCAGCGGTCAGCGCCCGGGCAGCCTGCGGTACGTCCTCCAGCAGGTCGAACAGCACCTGTGCCCGTGGATCCACACCCGTGTACAGGCGGTGCCCCAGCCCCGGCACGCGGCGGCCCGTGCGGAGATGGTCGGCGACGACCGGGGATGCGCGGCCCCGTTCCACGACCTCGGACAGCATCCGGTGGGCCAGGCCGCTCGCGGCACCGTGCAGGGGTCCTTCCAGGACCCCCAACCCTGCCGAGACCACTGCGTACGGATGGGCGTGGGCGGACGCGGCGACCCGCGCAGCCAGCGTCGAGGCGGCAAGGTCGTGGTCCGTGAGCAGCGCGAGAGCGGTGTCGAGCACGGCCAGTGACGCCGCGTCGGCCGGCCGGCCGGAGAGCCTCGGCCACAGCTGCCGTGCGAGGGTCGCGGAGACGCCGCTCGCCCCGTCGTGGCTTTCGGCAGGCGGCTGTTCCCCGACGACGGGCAACGCGGCCACCAGGGTGGGGATGAGGCCGCGTGCGCTGCTGAGGACCCCCTGGGGCGATAGGTCGAACCGCAGCGGATCGGCGGCCGCGGCCGCGGCGACCGCGACCCGCAGCCGGTCCGTCGACCCGCTGTGCGCCGGGAGCGCGGCGACCGTCTGTCGTGCGGCGGCGAGCGATTCCGGGGGTGCGGTGAAACGGATGCCGGGGCGGAGCTCGCCGGTCCAGATCCACTCCGCGACTTCCTCGTAGCCGTACTCGCGGGCGAGCTCGGTGGCGTCGACACCGCGGAAGTAGTACGCGTCGTGCTCGATGAGCGTGATGCCGGTACGGAAGACCAGCTCGCCCGCGGCAGGAACGGGCTCCCTGCGTCCGGTGCGCCGGACCAGGGCCGCGACCTCGGCGGCGTCGAACGAGCTGCCGCGCCCTCCGGCGGCCCGCCTGCTGCTGAGCTGTCCCCTGCTCACGTATGCGTACACGGTCTCGGGCTTCACCCCCAGCAGTTCCGCCGTCTCCCGTGTGGTGAGCCTGCGCGCCTCCCCTGGATCTTCGCTTCCGGCGCCTTCCGTGTCGGCTCCGCGCGCTGCCTCATGCGTCATGGCGCCCACCGTATCGATTTCCATCGGCATCCAATGACGGCTCCATATTGATTGAATCAATGTTGACATGAATTGAGTCAATCATAGACAGTCGAATCAATGTTCAATCGACTGCCGGAGGAGAGACCCGAAATGTCTGCCTTGAGGACTGGTATCGCCCCGCTCGACGTGCCCCGCGGTCTCGCCGGCGTGATCGTCACCGACACCGCGCTCGGCGATGTGCGCGGGCGCGAGGGCTTCTACCACTACCGGCACTACTCGGCGATCGATCTGGCGCGCAGCCGCAGCTTCGAGGACGTCTGGTACCTGCTGTTCCACGGCGAACTGCCCGACGGTGCCGAAGGCGCCGACTTCGCGGCCCGCACAGCCGGTCTGCGCCGTCTGCCGGACGAGGTGCGCGACGCGTTGCCGGCCATCGTCCGCGCGGGCGCGGTCTCCGGTCCGCTGGCCGGGCTGCGCACCGCACTCTCGCTGTTCGGGGCTTCGGCCGGATTCCGACCGGTGTACGACATCGGCGCCGACCGCCGCCGCAGCGACGCGCTCGCGGTCTGCGCCGCCGTTCCCACCGTGCTGACCGCCCTGCACCGGCTCGGCCAGGGCCTCGAACCGATCGGACCGCGTGAGGACCTGCCGTTCGCGGCGAACTACCTGTACATGCTCACCGGAGCCGAGCCTGACGCCGCACGGGTCAGGGCCGTCGAGCAGTACCTCATCTCCACCATCGACCACGGCTTCAACGCGTCGACGTTCACCGGCAGGGTGGTGGCGTCCACCGGCGCGGACGTGGCCGCCTGCCTGGTCGCGGCGGTCGGTGCGCTCTCCGGACCGCTGCACGGCGGAGCGCCCAGCCGGGCTCTGGACACACTGGACGCCATCGGGACTCCGGACCGTATCGACGGCTGGATCCGGGAACAGGTCCTCGCGGGGGGCCGGATCATGGGCTTCGGACACCCCGTCTACCGCACCGAGGACCCGCGGTCACGCATGCTGCGGTCGATCGCGCAGAGCTTCGGCGGACCACTCGTCGATTTCGCCGTCGAGGTCGAACGGCAGGTGGAGGCCATCCTCGCCGAGCTCAAGCCGGGGCGTGAGCTGCACACCAACGTGGAGTTCTACGCCGGGGTCGTCATGGAGCTCTGCGGTCTGCCCCGCGCGATGTTCACCCCCACCTTCTGCGCCGCGCGTGTGGTCGGCTGGAGCGCCAATATCCTGGAGCAGGCGGAGGACTCGAAGATCATCCGCCCGGCGGCCCGCTATGTGGGAACGCCCCCGCCCCAGCCCGTACCGGCACCCTGACAGACCACGAGAAAGGCCCACGTTGACCCCGTCCCGCGCCCCGCAGATCCCGGTCGTCGTCCTGGCGGGGTTCCTGGGATCAGGCAAGACGACCCTGCTCAACCATCTGCTCCGCAACCGGGCCGGCAACCGTATCGGTGTGATCGTCAACGACTTCGGTTCCATCGAGATCGACGCCATGGCCGTCGCGGGGCAGGTCGGCTCGACGGTCTCGCTGGGCAACGGCTGCCTGTGCTGCGCGGTCGACGCGAGCGAGCTCGACACCTTCCTGGAGACGCTGACCAGGCCAGCCGCCCGGCTCGATGTGATCGTCATCGAGGCGAGCGGTCTCGCCGAACCCCAGGAGCTCGTACGGATGCTGCTGGCCAGCGACAATCCGCACATCCGGTACGGGGGACTGGTCGAGGTCGTCGATGCCGCCGAATTCATGACCACGCGGGAGCGGCACCCGGAGATCGACCGTCATCTCGGGGTCGCGGACCTCGTCGTGCTGAACAAGACCGACAGGGTGGCGCAGGCGGAACTGGACGCCGTGCGCGAGGTGCTGGCGTCCGTAGGCAGCAGGGCGGCTGTCATCCACGCCGAGTTCGGGCGCATCGACCCCGAGCTGCTCGTCGATCCCGTGCTGCGGCCGGACGGTGACGACACCGCACGTCAGCTGACCTTCGAGGACCTTCTCCTGGAGACGGACCACGAGCACGACAGCCATCTGCACGCGGCGTACGAGAGCGTCTCCTTCACCGCCGACGTGCCGATGGACCCCCGGCGGTTCATCGAGTTTCTCGACTCCAGGCCCGCAGGCCTCTACCGGATCAAGGGGAACGTCGACTTCGGCGCGGGCGACCCGGGAAACAGGTACACCCTGCACTCCGTCGGAGGGTTTCTGCGCTTCGTTCCACAGGCGTGGCCGCGGGACGAGCCCAGGTGCACGCAGCTGGTGCTGATCGGTTCCGGGATCGACGCGGAGGCGCTGCACAAGGGGCTCTCCGACTGCCGGGAGCCGGAGCAGGAGGCCGGCGGAGTGCTCGAGCGCAGCATGTGGGGCATCCTGCGCTACGTACAGCAGCCGGACGACGGCGCAGCCTGAGCGGCCCCGACGTCGTCCGGCCGGGTGTCTACAGCGGGCCGGCGATCACGGAGACCGGGCTCGTCAGCGGGGTGCCCGAGCCGTCGCGCCGCGGATCCGGGGCAGGCAGCTCTGCCGGTGTGCCGTTCTGCTGTGCGGCGCGGGCCGGAACGCCGCCCGCCCACGCGAACACCAGGACGTCCTCCCCCTTGAGGAAGCGCTGGCAGCGCACCCCACCGGTTGCCCTGCCCTTGCGCGGATACTGATCGAACGGGGTGAGCTTCGAGGTCAGCTCCGAATCGTCCAGAGTGCCGTGCGACCCGGCCACCGTGAACACCACGGCGTCCAGCGCGGGATCCACTGCCGTGAACGAGAGCACCACGGCCCCCGCCGTGAGCTTGACGCCCGCCATGCCGCCCGCCGGGCGCCCCTGCGGGCGCACCTGCGCCGCCGGGTAGCGCAGCAGCTGTGCGTCGGACGTGATGAACACCAGGTCCTCCTCGCCCGTACGCAGCTCGGTCGCGCCGACGATGCGGTCACCGTCCTTGAGCGTGATGACCTCCAGCTCGTCCTTGTTGGCCGGGTAGTCGGGCACCACGCGCTTCACCACCCCCTGCAGGGTGCCGATCGCCAGGCCGGGCGACTCCTCGTCCAGCGTGGTGAGGCAGATCAGCTCCTCGCCCGTCTCCAGCGTGAGGAACTCCGAGATCTGAGCCCCTCCCGAGAGGTTGGGAGCCGCATGGGTGTCCGGCAGCCGCGGCAGATCGATCACCGACAGCCGCAGCAGGCGTCCCGTGGACGTCACCGCACCCACATCGCCCCGCGCCGTCGCGGGGACGGCCGAGACGACCACGTCGTGCTTCGTGCGCTTGGCGTCCTCGGCCGCCACGACCTGGTCGGCGTTGGCCGTACGGGCCAGCAGACCGGTGGACGAGAGGAGCACCCGGCACGGGTCGTCGGCGACCTCCAGCGGCACGGAGGCGACCTGCGAACCTGCCGACTCCAGCAGTACCGTGCGCCGGTCGGTGCCGAACTTCTTCGCCACCGCGGCCAGTTCGGCCGAGACGAGCTTGCGCAGCTCCGCGTCCGACTCCAGGATCGCCGTCAGCTTGTCGATCTCGTCGTTCAGCCGGTCGCGCTCGCTCTCCAGCTCGATCCGGTCGAACCGGGTGAGCCTGCGCAGCGGGGTGTCCAGGATGTACATCGTCTGGATCTCGCTCAGGGAGAAGCGCTCGATCAGCCGCTCCTTGGCCTGCGCCGAATTGTCGCTGTCCCGGATGATGCGGATGACCTCGTCGATGTCGAGCAGGGCGACGAGAAGACCCTCGACCAGATGCAGCCGGTCCCGGCGCTTGGTCCTGCGGAACTCGCTGCGCCGGCGCACCACCTCGAAGCGGTGGTCGAGGTAGACCTCCAGGAGCTCCTTGAGCCCCAGGGTGAGCGGCTGCCCGTCGACCAGCGCCACGTTGTTGATGCCGAAGGACTCCTCCATCGGCGTCAGCTTGTAGAGCTGCTCCAGCACCGCCTCCGGCACGAAGCCGTTCTTGACCTCGATCACCAGCCGGAGCCCGTGCGACCGGTCGGTGAGGTCCTTGACGTCGGCGATGCCCTGGAGCTTCTTCGCGGAGACGAGATCCTTGATCTTGGCGATCACCTTCTCCGGGCCGACGGTGAAGGGGAGTTCGGTGACGACGAGGCCCTTGCGGCGCGGCGTGACGTCCTCTATCGCGACGGTGGCACGGATCTTGAACGTGCCGCGGCCTGCAGCGTACGCGTCCTTGATGCCGCCGAGACCGACGATCCTGCCACCGGTCGGCAGGTCGGGGCCCGGGACGAAACGCATCAGGGTCTCGAGGTCGGCGTTCGGGTGCCTGATGAGATGGCGGGCGGCGGCGATCACCTCGCCGAGGTTGTGCGGGGGCATGTTGGTCGCCATGCCGACCGCGATCCCGGACGCCCCGTTGACCAGGAGGTTCGGGTACGCCGCCGGGAGGACGACGGGCTCCTGCTCCTGGCCGTCGTAGTTCGACTGGAAGTCGACGGTGTCCTCGTCGATCGACTCCGTCATCAGCGACGTGGCGTCGGCCATCCGGCACTCGGTGTACCGCATGGCGGCCGGCGGGTCGTCGTTGCCGAGCGAGCCGAAGTTGCCGTGTCCGTCGACGAGGGGCAGGCGCATCGAGAACGGCTGTGCCATGCGCACCAGTGCGTCATAGATCGACGCGTCACCGTGCGGGTGCAACTTGCCCATCACTTCGCCGACGACACGGGCGCACTTCACGTAGCCGCGGTCGGGGCGCAGCCCCATCTCGTTCATCTGGGACACGATGCGGCGGTGCACGGGCTTCATGCCGTCGCGGGCGTCGGGCAGGGCCCTGGAGTAGATCACCGAGTACGCGTACTCGAGGAAGGAGCCCTGCATTTCGTCGACGACGTCGATGTCGAGGATCTTCTCCTCGAAGTCGTCCGGCGGCGGGGTCTTCGTGCTGCGGCGGGCCATCGCGGCTGCGACTCCTTCACAGATTCTGTCGGGCAACCTCAGGTTCTGACGCCGACCATTGTGGACCGCCGTACTGACAACGCCGACCTCGACCCGTCCGAAGTGGTCTCAGGGGCCCCTCAGGAGCCCCTGTTTACGGCACCATCTACGACAACATTCACCGATCGGGAACTTCGCCAGGTGCCGGTGCGCTTGCTTACAGTGGCAGGTCCGGCAGGAAATCCTGTATCGCGATCGAAGGGACGTACATGCCCATGGGTCACACGGCCACAGCCCAGGCCGGTTCCGGCGGCTTGACGGCGACCGAGCACCGCCTGGCCAACGGCCTGCGCGTGGTGCTCTCGGAGGACCATCTGACCCCGGTCGCCGCGGTCTGCCTCTGGTACGACGTCGGTTCCCGTCACGAGGTCAAGGGACGCACCGGCCTGGCTCACCTCTTCGAGCACCTGATGTTCCAGGGTTCCGGCCAGGTCAAGGGGAACGGACACTTCGAACTGGTGCAGGGGGCCGGCGGTTCCCTGAACGGAACCACCAGCTTCGAGCGCACCAACTACTTCGAGACGATGCCCACACACCAGCTGGAGCTCGCTCTGTGGCTCGAAGCCGACCGGATGGGCTCGCTGCTCACCGCGCTCGACGACGAGTCCATGGAGAACCAGCGCGACGTCGTGAAGAACGAGCGCCGTCAGCGCTACGACAACGTTCCTTACGGCACGGCGTTCGAGAAGCTCACGGCCCTCGCGTACCCGGAGGGCCACCCGTACCACCACACGCCGATCGGGTCGATGGCCGATCTGGACGCGGCGACCCTGGACGACGCCCAGGCGTTCTTCCGCACGTACTACGCGCCCAACAACGCCGTGCTCTCGGTGGTCGGTGACATCGACCCGGAGCAGACGCTGGCCTGGATCGAGAAGTACTTCGGCTCCATCCCCTCGCACGACGGCAAGCAGCCGCCGCGCGACGGCACGCTGCCCGGCACCATCGGTGAGCAGCTGCGCGAGGTGGTGCACGAGGAGGTTCCCGCGCGTGCGCTGATGGCCGCCTACCGGCTGCCGCACGACGGCACCCGTGAGTGTGACGCCGCGGACCTGGCGCTGACCGTCCTCGGCGGTGGCGAGTCGTCCCGGCTGCACAACCGCCTGGTCCGCCGGGACCGTACGGCGGTGGCCGCGGGATTCGGGCTGCTCAGGCTCTCCGGAGCGCCCTCCCTGGGCTGGCTGGACGTCAAGACGTCCGGTGGTGTCGAGGTGCCGCAGATCGAGACGGCCGTCGACGAGGAGCTGGCCCGTTTCGCGGCCGAAGGCCCCACGCCCGAGGAAATGGAGCGGGCGCAGGCCCAGTTGGAGCGCGAGTGGCTGGACAGGCTCGGCACGGTCGCGGGCCGCGCCGACGAACTGTGCAGGTATGCCGTGCTGTTCGGCGACCCCCAGCTCGCCCTGTCCGCGGTGCAGCGAGTGCTCGACGTCACCGCGCAGGAGGTCCAGGCGGCCGCCCAGGCGCATCTGCGTCCCGACAACCGGGCGGTCCTGGTCTACGAGCCGGTCGAGCCGGCGGACGAGGCCGAGGATGCCGCAGGCAGCACCGACGACCACGAGGGGGCCGAGAAGTGACCGACGCCGCCGTGACTGGAGTAGCGATGGAGTACCACCCGCAGCCGACCGCAGGCGAGGCCAGGCCCTGGGCCTTTCCCGCGCCCGATCGCGGCGCTCTGCCCAATGGCCTGACCGTGCTGCGCTGCCACCGCCCCGGCCAGCAGGTCGTCGCCGTGGAGATCTTCCTGGACGCGCCGCTCGACGCCGAGCCCGAGGGGCTGGACGGTGTGGCCACGATCATGGCGCGCGCGCTGTCCGAGGGCACCGACAAGCACTCCGCGGAGGAGTTCGCCGCCGAGCTGGAGCGTTGTGGTGCCACGCTCGACGCGCACGCCGACCACCCCGGTGTCCGGGTCTCGCTGGAGGTCCCGGTCTCCCGGCTCTCCAAGGCGCTCGGCCTGGTCGCCGAAGCGCTGCGGGCGCCGGCGTTCACCGAGAGCGAGGTGGAGCGCCTGGTGGGCAACCGGCTCGACGAGATTCCGCACGAGCAGGCCAACCCCGCCCGGCGTGCCGCCAAGCAGCTCTCCAAGGAGCTGTTCCCTGCCACGGCGCGGATGTCGCGTCCGCGCCAGGGCACCGAGGAGACCGTGCGCCGGATCGACGCCGCGGGCGTGCGCGCCTTCTACGACGCCCATGTCCGCCCGTCCACCGCGACGGCCGTCATCGTCGGTGATCTCACCGGGGTCGATCTGGACACGCTGCTCGCGGACACCATCGGTGACTGGTCGGGCAACGCCGGTCAGTCGCGCCCGGTGCCTCCGATCACCGCGGACGACACGGGCCGGGTAGTGATCGTGGACCGTCCCGGGGCCGTGCAGACGCAACTGCTGCTCGGCCGGATCGGCGCCGACCGGCACGACAGCGTCTGGCCCGCCCAGGTCCTGGGCACGTACTGCCTGGGCGGCACCCTCACCTCACGTCTCGACCGCGTCCTGCGCGAGGAGAAGGGCTACACCTACGGGGTCCGGGCCTTCGGCCAGGTGCTGCGTTCGACGGCACCCGGATCCGCATCCGGGGCGACCGGCGCCGCGATGCTCGCCATCAGCGGCTCCGTGGACACGGAGTCCACCGGGGCGGCCCTGGACGACCTCTGGAAGGTCCTGCGCACCCTGGCGGCCGAGGGACTGACGGACGCCGAGCGCGAGACCGCCGTACAGAACCTCGTAGGGGTCGCCCCGCTGAAGTTCGAGACGGCGGCATCGGTCGCGGGCACCCTCGCCGACCAGGTGGAGCAGCACCTCCCGGACGACTACCAGGCCCAGCTGTACGCGCGCCTGGCGGAGACCGGCACGGTGGAGGCGACGGCCGCGGTGGTCAACGCGTTCCCCGTGGACCGGCTGGTCACGGTCCTCGTGGGGGACGCTTCGCAGATCGCGGAGCCCGTGAGGGCGCTGGGTATCGGCGAGGTGTCGGTCGTCACCGGCTGACGGAACAGGACAGGGCGAACCCCGGCGAGCACGCACTCGCCGGGGTTCTCCCTTTTGTCTGATTTGGTGCAATGCGTTCCTGTATGGCCTGTGGGATGTCCGACAAAGCGACCTGTCCGTTTGGTGATTGAAAGTCGCCCGGCCTAGCGTCGGCTCGGCTGTCCGCCAGACGTATGCCGCACCCGCGGCGCCGGACAGTCATCGCCGAGTCCCCGTCAGGCGCGAGCCTGGGGAGCCGGGGACCCACGTAGTCCCTGGGGTGAATCGGATGTCCGCGTCTCGTACGAGGCGGGGAATCCGTAGGAGACCTTCCTGCTCCGAACCCGTCAGCTAACCCGGTAGGCGAGAAGGAAGGAAAGGATCAGCCCCTCCATGGCGTTCACCCGTGCCACCGGGAAGCACCGTGCCCCGAGCCGCCTGACGCGCAGGAGCGCCAAGGTCGCCGGCATCGCGGCTCTGGCCACCACCGGCGTCATCGGCGCAACGGCCTCCCCGGCCCTCGCCGCGGACTCCGAGGCCCTCACCGTCACCGGTCTGACCCAGGCCGTTGCCATCGACACCACTCTCGCCGCGCAGATCGACGCCCAGGCCGAGGCGCAGCAGCACCAGGCCGACGTCGCGGCGAAGGCGAAGGCCGAAGCTGCGGCAAAGGCAAAGGCGAAGGCCGAGGCGAAGCGCAAGGCCGAAGCCCGCGCCAAGGAGGTCCGTGAGGCCGAGGCACGCGCCGCCCGTGCCGCCGAGCGCGCCCGGCTGAACGCCTTCCACCTCCCGGTCGCCGGCTCCTCCGTGACCACCGGCTACAAGTCCAGCGGTGCCCTCTGGTCCTCCGGCAGCCACTCCGGCGTCGACTTCCGCGCCGCGTCCGGCAGCTCCGTCGTCGCGGTCGGCGCCGGTACCGTCGTCACGGCGGGCTGGGGCGGCGCGTACGGCAACAACATCGTGCTCCGGATGACGGACGGCACCTACACCCAGTACGGCCACCTCTCCTCGATCGGCGTGTCCGTCGGACAGAGCGTCACCTCGGGGCAGCAGATAGGCCTGTCGGGCTCCACCGGCAACTCCACCGGACCGCACCTGCACTTCGAGGCGCGGACCACCCCGGAGTACGGGTCCGACATGGATCCCGTCGCCTACCTCCGAGCGCACGGTCTCCAGGTCTGAGACCTCGTACCGCACAGCTTCCCGAAGGCCCCGGCACCCGCCGGGGCCTTCGTCGTGCCGCGCCCCGGGACTGCTCCGCCGCGAACCGCCGGAGAAGTACTCGTCGGCTGGAAGATATCCATGGATTCCGCTCCGCCATCGGAAATTGCGACTGATTGCAATAGAGTCACAGAACAGGCGTCGATCGGCCGCGTTACGCGGGGATTAAGGCGGAGGTTCGGACATGCGCATTCCCGCGCATTCGGTATGCACGGCAATCCGTGACGACATCGTCTCCGGTGTCTTCGAACGCGGCAGCCGCCTCACCGAGGAGGTGCTCGCACGTCGGTACGGGGTCTCCCGCGTCCCGGTGCGCGAGGCACTGCGCACCCTGGAGTCCGAGGGGTTCGTCGTCACCCGCCGGCACGCCGGTGCCTGCGTCGCCGAGCCCACGGAGCAGGAGGCCGCCGACCTCCTGGAGATCCGCATGCTCCTGGAGCCGCTGGGCGCCGCGCGTGCCGCCCAGCGCCGTACCGAGGCCCACCTCAAGGTGCTCCGAGGCCTGGTCAGACTGGGGCAGGAGCGGGTCCGCCGGGGCGAGGGGGAGGATCTGCGCTCGCTGGGCGGCTGGTTCCACGAGACGCTGGCCCAGGCGTCGGCCAGCCCCGCCCTCATCGCGCTGCTCACCCAGCTCAGGCACAAGATCACCTGGATGTACGCGGTCGAGCATCCGGCCCGCCCCGCCGATTCCTGGGCCGAGCACGGCGCCATCGTGGACGCCGTGGCGCGCGGTGACGCGGAGCGGGCCAGGGTGCTCGCGGCCCAGCACGCCGAGCGGGCCACCGCCGCCCACCGCCTGCGGCGCACGGACCGGCCGGGCCGCACGACCGGTCCGGCCCGGGTGAGGACTTCGCAACATTCTGTAAACATCGCAGGTGTCCGGCATTAACAATGGCGCCGTATACAAAGAAGTGAATTCGGAAGGGCTTTCTTTATGCTGCCCGAATTCGGGTCTTCGTCACGGTGGTCCGGGGCTTCCCGGAAACGAGAAAGCCACGGTTCCCGATGGGGATACCGCGGCTTTGTCGAGGAAGTAATTCCTGCCCGGAGCGGGCGGAATCAGACGGTCTCCGGAAGCTCCTCGAGCCCCTCGGTGACCAGCTTCGCCAGACGGTCCAGGGCGGCTTCGGCGTCGTCCGCCTCGGACGCGAGCACGATCTCCTCGCCACCCTGGGCACCCAGGCCGAGCACCGCGAGCATGGAGGCGGCGTTCACCGGGTTGCCGTCGGCCTTGGCGATCGTCACGGGGACGCCGGAGGCCGTGGCGGCACGGACGAAGATGGATGCGGGGCGGGCGTGCAGGCCCTCGGCCCAACCGACGTTGACGCGGCGCTCAGCCATGGTTCTGCCCTTCACGTATCAATGGTTGTCTAGACCAGTCTCTCATGCAGTGCGCACTGCTGTGCCCGACCTCCTGCCCTGCCGCCACCGCCGGTCGGCTCCCTCAGACTGCCCGCGCAGCGATCCGTCCGCGACCGGTGCGGCGGCCGTAGGCTTTGCCCATGGAGCCCACGCCGGAGCAGAGTCCGCATCACGCGTACCCCGACCACTGGGAGGCGGACGTGGTGCTCCGCGACGGTGGTACCGCCAGGATCAGGCCGATCACCACGGACGATGCCGAGCGGCTGGTCAGCTTCTACGAACAGGTCTCCGACGAGTCGAAGTACTACCGCTTCTTCGCCCCCTATCCACGTCTCTCCGCCAAGGACGTGCACCGCTTCACCCATCACGACTACGTCGACCGGGTGGGGCTGGCCGTCACGATCGGCGGAGAGTTCATCGCGACCGTCCGCTTCGACCGGATCAACGAGCAGGGCAGACCGGCCTCCGCACCAGCCGACGAGGCAGAGGTCGCCTTCCTCGTCCAGGACGCCCACCAGGGCCGCGGCGTGGCTTCGGCGCTCCTCGAACACATCGCGGCGGTTGCCCGCGAGCGCGGCATCGTGCGCTTCGCCGCCGAAGTGCTGCCCGCGAACAACAAGATGATCAAGGTGTTCCGGGACGCCGGCTACACCCAGCAGCGCAGCTTCGAGGACGGTTCCGTCCACCTCACGCTCGACCTCGAACCCACCGCGGCGTCCCTCGCCGTCCAGCGCGGCCGTGAACAGCGGGCCGAGGCGCGCTCCGTGCAGCGGCTGCTGGCCCCCGGATCCGTCGTCGTGGTCGGCGCCGGACGCGCCCCGGGCGGAGTGGGCCGCACGGTGCTGCGCAACCTTCGCGGCTCGGGCTTCACCGGGCGCACCTACGCGGTGAACCGGTCCTTCGCCGCCGAACAGGCCACGGTCGACGGTGTGCCCGCGCACCGCTCCGTGGGCGAGATCGGCGAGCAGGTCGACCTCGCGATCGTCGCCGTCCCGGCCGAGCGGGTACCGGAGGCGGTGGCCGACTGCGGTGAGCACGAGGTCCAGGGCCTCGTCGTCCTCTCCGCCGGTTACGCCGAGCGCGGCGCCGAAGGCCGGGAGCGCCAGCGCGAACTCGTCCGGCAGGCCCGTTCGTACGGGATGCGGATCATCGGTCCGAACGCCTTCGGCATCATCAACACCTCCGACGCCGTCCGCCTGAACGCCTCTCTCGCACCCGAATCGCCCGCACCCGGACGCATCGGGCTGTTCACCCAGTCCGGCGCGATCGGGATCGCCCTGCTGTCCGGCCTGCACCGGCGCGGCGCGGGGCTCTCGACGTTCATCTCCGCGGGCAACCGGGCCGATGTCTCCGGCAACGACTTCCTGCAGTACTGGTTCGAGGACCAGGACACCGATGTGGCCCTCCTCTACCTCGAGTCGCTCGGCAACCCGCGCAAGTTCACCCGGCTCGCCCGCCGGACCGCCGCAGTGAAGCCCGTGGTCGTCGTCAAGGGCGCCCGGCACAGCGGCTCCACCCCGCCCGGCCACGCCGTCCCCGTCAGCCGGATTCCCGACGCGACGGTCTCCGCACTGATGCGCCAGGCCGGCGTGATCCGCGTCGACACGGTCACGGAGATGGTCGACGCGGGCCTGCTGCTCGCCGATCAGCCCTTGCCGGCCGGTCCCCGGGTGGCGATCCTCGGCAACTCCGAATCGCTCGGCCTCCTCACGTACGACGCCTGCCTCGCCGAAGGACTTCGCCCGCGCCCGCCGCGCGACCTGACGACCGCGGCCGGACCGCAGGACTTCCGGGACGCTCTGGCCGAGGCGCTCACCGACCAGACCTGCGACGCCGTGATCGTGACCGCGATCCCCTGGGTGGGAGAGAACGGTGAAGCGGAGACGGGCGAAGGCGAGGTGCTCGCCGCGGCCCTGCAGGAGGCGGTGGCAACCGGCCCGGCCAAGCCCGTCGCCGTGGTGCACGTCGAAATGGGCGGCCTGGCGGAGGCCCTCGCAGCGGCCGCGAGCACGGCCACCCCGGCCGGCGGATCCAGGAGGGGGGCGCAGGCACCGGCCCCGTTCACGACAGGCACCCCGGCGACCACCGAGCCGGGGGAGCGGGGGTCGGGCGCAGAGCCCCCGGCCGGTGCGCCGCGGCCGGACGCGACACGTGCCGGTACGACAGCCCGGGAGGGCACCGGCCGGGACGGTGCCGGGCCCGGAGCGAGCGGCACCACGGAACGCGGCGACGGGCCCGACGACGCGCTCGGTCCGCAGCCCAGGACCGGGCGGATCCCCGCCTACCCGGCCGCCGAGCGGGCCGTCCGGGCGCTCTCCGAGGCCGTGAAGTACGCGCAGTGGCGGCGGCAGGCTGCCGTGCCCGGGAAGATTCCCGAGTTCCTGGACGAGACCATCGACGAGCCGGGGACGGCCACCCTGATCGAGGCGCTGCTCGGGCCCGGCCCCGATCCGAAGGGCCGTCCGCTCACCCACGACGAGGCAGCCGAACTGCTCGGCCGCTACGGCATCGCCGTACGGCCGGCCCTCCCCGCCCCCGACCCGCAGGCCGCAATCGCCGCCGCGGCGCAGCTCGGCTACCCGGTGGCGCTCAAGACGACCGCCCCCCACCTCCGTCACCGAGCGGACCTCGGCGGTGTCCGGCTCGACCTCGCCAACGAGAGCGCCCTGGGCCGGGCCTACGGCGAACTGACCGAGCTGCTCGGCACGCCTGCCGAGCTGCGGCCCGTCGTCCAGGCCATGGCGCCGCGCGGCGTCGACACCGTCGTACGGGCCTCGATCGACGCCGCCGCGGGAGCCGTCCTCTCCTTCGGTCTGGCCGGCGCACCCTCCGAGCTGCTCGGCGACGTGGCCCACCGCCTCGTACCGGCCACCGACCGCGATGCCGCGGAGCTGATCCGGTCCATCAGGGCCGCGCCCGTGCTGTTCGGCTGGCGGGGCTCCGCGCCCGCGGACACCGCGGCGCTCGAAGAACTCCTCCTGCGGGTGTCCCGTCTGGTCGACGACCACCCCGAGGTCGTGTCGGTCGCGCTGGAGCCCGTCGTGGTCGCCACGCAGGGCCTGACCGTTCTCGGGGCGAGCGTCCGGCTCGCGCCGCCTCCGGCCCGGACCGATCTCGGTCCCCGCAGACTCCCCAACTACTGACTGCCCCCGGACCTCACCACGGCGTCCCCGGCAGCCACCGGCCCCCCGTAGGATGGTCCGTATGGCAAAGACCGGTACGACGACCCAGGGGCTGCGCGCGGCGATCGAGCGCAGCGGCTACTACCCGGCCCTCGTGGCCGAGGCGGTGGAGGCCGCCGTCGGCGGTGAGCCTGTCGCGTCGTACCTGGTGCACCAGGAGACCACCTTCGACTCCAACGAGGTGCGTCGCCACGTCACGGTCCTGGTCCTGACGGACACCCGCTTCATCGTCAGCCACACGGACGAGCAGGCCGCCGACACGAGCTCCCCGACTCCGTACGCCACCACGTCCACCGAGTCGGTCAAGCTCGACCGGATCTCCTCCGTCGTGGTCAGCCGCGTGGTCGCCGACCCCGAGAAGTACGTGCCCGGCACCCTGCCCCGCGAGGTCGTCCTGACCATCGGCTGGGGTGCGGTCTCCCGCATCGATCTCGAGCCCGCCGCCTGCGGCGACCCCAACTGCGAGGCCGACCACGGCTACACCGGCAGCTCCACGGCCGACGACCTGAGTCTGCGGGTGAGTGAGGCCGGTGACGGACCGGACACGGTGCGCCAGACCCTGGCCTTCGCCCAGGCGCTCTCCGAGGCCACGGCCGCCACTGCGGCGACCGGCCGCTGATGGCCCACCCGGCCTGGCAGGACCCCGTTCTGCTCACTCTCGACAGCGCTCCCGTGCCCGAGTACGGCAGCGGCTCGCTCGCGGACCTGCTCCCTACGATCGCCGCGGGGCAGGGCGTACCCGGCTTCGAGGCAACGCTCGCGGAGCTGACCCCCGCCGACCGGAACTGCGTCTTCCTGATCGACGGACTCGGCTGGGAGCAGATCGAGGCACACCCGGACGAGGCGCCCTTCCTGCACTCGCTGCTCCCCACGTCCCGCGGCGGCACGGGCCGCCCGATCACGTCGGGCTTCCCGTCCACCACGGCGACCTCGCTCGCCTCCGTCGGTACGGGGCTGGCGCCCGGCGAGCACGGCCTTCCCGGCTACACCGCGCGCAATCCGGAGACCGGCGAGCTGATGAATCAGCTCCGCTGGAAGCCCTGGACCCAGCCCAAGGTCTGGCAGCCGTATCCCACGGTCTTCCAGCTCGCCGACGCGGCAGGCGTGCACACGGCCCAGGTCTCCGCACCCACCTTCGAGCAGACCCCGCTCACCAAGGTCGCGCTCAGCGGTGGTTCGTTCCTCGGCCGGCTCTCCGGCGAGGACCGGATGGACCTGGCCGCGGAGCGGCTCGCCGCCGGTGACAGGTCGCTCGTCTACACGTACTACAGCGAGGTCGACGGCAAGGGACACCGCTTCGGCGTCGACTCCGACGCCTGGCGGGGCCAGCTGATGTATGTCGACGGGCTGGCCCGGCGCCTCGCCGAGCAGCTTCCGTCCCGCTCGGCGCTGTACATCACCGCCGACCACGGAATGATCGACATCCCGTTCGACGAGCAGTCCAGGATCGACTTCGACGAGGACTGGGAGCTCCGCGCCGGAGTCGCCCTGCTCGGCGGCGAAGGCAGGGCCCGTCATGTGTACGCGGTCCCCGGGGCTTCGAGCGACGTTCTGGCCGTGTGGCGCGAAGTGCTCGGCGAGCAGTTCTGGGTGGCGAGCCGGGACGAGGCGATCGCGGCCGGCTGGTTCGGCCCGCGGATCGACGAGCGGGTCTACGGCAGGATCGGGGACGTGGTCGCGGCCGCGCACGACGATGTGGTGATCACCGCGTCGGTCAACGAGCCCCATGAGTCCGTGATGGCCGGCATGCACGGTTCGCTGACCCCGGCCGAGCAGCTCGTCCCGCTCCTCGAAGTACGCTCGTAACTCCCTCCCTCCACTGCGCGCGACCCGAAAGGCGCTCAACTTCTCATGCCCGAGCCTGTGTTCCTGTCCGGGACGGTGGACTGCGGAAAGAGCACCGACTCTCCTGGGTCTTCGCCGCAGGCGGGTCGGGCGGTGGGCGGCGCCGGCCGATCCGGTTGCGATCTCCTCCGTGCTGACGGGGTTGTCCACGTAAGTTCGTCGGGGAAGGGCCCGCGTTGCTGATGTCTGAGTTGGTGTTCTTCTCCGGGACGATGGACTGTGGAAAGTCAACTTTGGCCCTTCAGATTGCACACAACCGTTCCGCTCGGGGGCTGGAGGGGCTGATCTTCACCCGGGACGACCGGGCGGGTGAGGGCAAACTGTCGTCGCGTCTGGGGCTGGTGACCGACGCGGTGGAGGCGGGGTCCGGTTTCGACCTGTACGGCTACGTCGTGGACCGGCTGCAACGGGGCGGCCGGGTCGACTACGTGATTGCGGACGAGGCGCAGTTCCTCGCCCCCGAGCAGGTCGACCAGTTGGCGCGCGTCGTGGACGACCTCGAGATGGACGTCTACGCGTTCGGCATCACCACCGACTTCCGGACCCGTCTCTTCCCCGGCTCGCAGAGGCTGATCGAACTCGCGGACCGTGTGGAGACGTTGCAGGTGGAGGCGCTGTGCTGGTGCGGTGCCCGCGCTACGCACAACGCCCGCACGGTGGGCGGCGTGATGGTGGTCGAGGGCGAGCAGGTCATGGTGGGCGACGTGGCCAACCAGCCGGACGAGATCGGCTACGAGGTGCTGTGCCGGCGCCACCACCGCAGGCAGATGACGAGCGCGACGTCGCAGGCGGGATCGCTGTCGCCGGACGTGCTGCCCGTGAGTTCTGTCTGAACGGTCGATGCGGCTTGTCACCCTGGGCCGCACGGGATGAACCGCTCCGGGTCCGATGGATGCTCGATTCGCCGAAAGGGTCGAGTCATGGCCCGTCCGTCCCTTTCCTGCCGAGCTTTTCCAGAGTCTCCTTCGGCTCGTAGATGTCGCCCGTCCTGCGCACCTCGCCCCATCTTCGGCAGCGGCGGAGAAAGGTGGATGTCATTCCGTCCGGGAGATCGACACCGGTTCCGGTCAGGAGCGAGAAGTAACCCGAAAGGCTTCACGGAGGAGAGATCGGGTGCTTCTCGACATATGCGTGATGGTGATGTCGCCCGGGGGTCGGTGACCCGCTAAGAGGAGGGCGGGCGAGCCGGACGCTTGGGAACAGGCCTGGTCGCCGCGTTCTCGCGGATGGTTTCGATGTCCCAGAGGCGGGCGAATTTTCCAGCCCGCCCGCAGTGGTAATAGGCTTCTTTGACGTGGACGAGGATGCTCCCACGCAACTGCTCGCCGTCGGCCCACAGGCCGGACAGTTCCGTCCAACCGGGGCTCTTGCTCAGTGCGAATTCAGCGATGCCGTTGACGCGTGCCGTCTCGCTGATTCCCGGTATGAGGAAAAGCAGTGCGATGCCGGGGTTCTCTTTCACATTGCGGATCGTCTGGAGAAGGTTGTTTCCAGGCTGTTCCGGGATGGCGATCGTGTGCGCATCCAGGACCCGGCAGAATCCGGGTGGCCCTCCGCGTGGGGAGGCGTCGTGGTTGCCGTGCGCATCCGAGCTGGCCAGGACGACGAAGGGGGACGCGGCGATGAAGGTCTGTGCCCACTCGTGCAGGACGGGCGACACCTTCGCGCGGACGTGCGGCGGAGGCGACCCGAAGATCCGGGCCAGACTGTCCGGTGGGACGGGTGCTTCGGACCCGGAGGCCGAAAGGGCCGCCTCCGCGGCGGACCGGGGCGGGTGCGCGGTCATGGAAGCATCACGGCCCCGCCGTTGACCTGGAGGGTCTGTCCGGTGATGTAGCCGCCCGATTCCCCCACGAGGTAGGCGACCGCGCCGGCCACATCCCCGGGTGACGCGACGCGACCCAGGGGTATCTTGCGGCCTTCCTCCTCGAAGCCCTGGGCGTCGAGCCCTGGCTGATCGGTCCAGGTCATTCCGGGGGCGACCGTGTTGACCGTGATCCGGTGCCTGGCGAGGGCCCGCGCCAGGGACTTGCCCATGCCGATCATCCCCGCCTTGCTGGCCGCGTAGTGGGCGCCTCGTGGCGACCCGGTCAGTGCTGCGCTGGAGGCGATGTTGACGATGCGCCCGTAGCGCTGCGGGATCATCAGCCGCGCGGCCTCCTGGGCGCAGAAGAACGCACCCTTCAAGTTGGTGTCCAGCACGGCATCCCAGATGTCCTCGCCGAGGTCGAGGGGATCGGCGCGGGGGAAGATACCCGCGTTGTTGACCAGGACGTCCAGCCGCGAAAACGTCTCGTGGACCTGGGCGAACATGCGTGAGACCTGTCCGCGGTCGCGCACATCGGCGGGAATGACTGTGTACGGGCCGGACGGCGGTGAGAGCTCCGGCTGGTTGACGACCACCTGGGCGCCGAGTCCGGCGAGCATCAGGGCGATGCCGGCCCCGATGCCGGTGCCTCCGCCCGTCACGAGTGCGACCTGTCCGGCGAGCGGCTGTGCAGGCGTGGCCGGGGATGCGGGATCCGTCATCGCGCGGCTCCACATGGTTGGCTCTTCAGCTGGTCGCGTGCCCGGTCCAGAACGAGGTAGGTGTTCAGGCAGGACATGAGCGTCGAGGTGCTGGGGAGCCGGTCGCGTACCGACTGGTGGAAGGACTCGAGTTCGCGGCTGTAGCCGGTGCGGTCGTAGCCGCCGCGGCGGCTCGGCCAGTCGTAGCGCACCACCTCCTTGGCGTCGACCAGGTGCTGTCTGGCCGACGAGGCGGGCAGGCTCACCTGTACGGAGTTGTGCTGGTCCAGAATGCCGACGGCGCCTTGCTCGGTGACTTGTTCGCACCGGTATTCCAGGCGATTGGAATGGTTGCCGATATGGACGGTGCCCAGGCGTCCGTCACGGTGGACCATCGTGATGCGCACCGATATCCGGTGACCACCTATGTGTGCGGCGTGGGCGTGGACCTCGTCGGGCATGCCGAGCTCGCGCACCACCATGTCGACCGCGTGGGTGCCCAGTCCCTCCAGGAGGCTGTCCAGGACGGTGGCCTCGTGCCGAACGGGGACGGCCGGCTTGGCCGAGACCATGCGAACGTCGACGCTGCGGAGCTCCCCGTGCGGAGCAAGAGCGGCTCGGAGCTTGGTGTAGGAACTCCCGTAGGGGAAGTTGAAGCCGACGAAGGCGACCACCCCTTCCGGGGCGCTCTGTTCGACGTCGACCAGACGGCGCAGGGTGTCGGTGTCGGGTGCCGGGGGCTTCTCGACGAAGACGCTGATGCCCCTGGGCAGGCAGTGGGCGAGGATCTCCGCGTGCAGGTCAGGTGAGGCGGCCACCAGGACCGCGTCCACCACAGCGGTGTCGGCGAGTTCGGTCCAGTGGTCCACGTAGGCGCCGGCCCGCCACCGGGTCGCTGCCCGGGCCGCGTTGTGCGGCGTACGGGCAGCGATGGCGGCCAACTCTGCTCCCTCGAGCGTCGCCAGTGCAGGGAGGAGCTGTTCGTGGGCGTGTGAGCCCGGCCCGATCAGGCCGTAGCGGACCGGGCGATCGGGCGGGTCGGAGGAGTGCAGGGACATCTAGATGATCCCTATGTCTTCCAGCTCCTGGCACCAGTAGGAGTACTTCTCCCTGGTCATCTGTCGCTCCGCACGACGCTCGGTCGACTCGCGGTCCTCCCCGACGCGCCAGAACATGGTTCCCACGCCGGCCTCTTCGGGCTCGACCTCCGACAGCGGTTCGGCCGTGGAACGCGCCCACTCCTCCACCGCCTCCTCGCGGCCCCGGGCCTCCTTGAACATCACCGGGGCACGGTCCTTGACGGGATTGCCGCGCAGCACCAGGGAGATGGTGCCCAGTTGGGTGAAGGGAGTGGAATGCAGCGCGTTGTGGTGGATGGTGAAGCAGTCGCCCGCGCGGTCCTCGTGCAGCAGGACCGGCTGGACGTCATCGGGAAGGGTCTTCTCGTCGAAGCCGTTGCGGGCCACGTAATTGCGGTGCAGGTAGCTTTCGCGGAGCACCAGGTTGGTGAAGGAGAACCGGTGGTTGTGCGCGAGCTGCTGCTGGTAGTCGGTGGACATGCGCAGACGGATGCGCAGCCCCTTCTCGACGTCGTCCCACAGGACGATCTTGTCCTCGACCACGTCCTCCTCGCACTTGGCCCACAGGTAGGGGTCGTGTTCGACAGCGAGCAGCAGGCGGCGGAAGAGCGCCTTGTCCTCGGCGAACTCGCGGATGAGACGCTGGGTGAGGGCGGCCGAGCCGGGCAGGTCCTCCCAGTCGATGGGGTCGATGCCTTCGAACAGCTCGACCGGAGTGTTGTGGACGTGAATGCGGTCCGGGCTGGTGGTCACGGTGGTCTCCTTGTTGGCCCTTGTCGTCTCCTGCTGGTACGGGTTCAGATGACGCCGAGCTTCTCCAGCCGCTCACGGATCTCCAGGTAGGCCGTCAGCCCCATGGACTTCTCGCGGCGACGCTCCTCCGGCTCCTCCTGGCGGCCGAAGCGCCACCAGAGCGTCCCGGCAGCGGGATCCATGATCACCGAACGGTCCTTCTCCACCGGCCCCCGCAGGAACAGCGAGACCGTGTCCGGGGTGGTGAAGGTGGTGTGGATGGCGCTGTGGTGCATCGTGTAGCAGCTGCCCGGAGACTCCCAGCGGATGACGTGGGGCGTGAGCTTGTCCAGGTGCGCATGGCCCCGTGGGTCGGGGTTGTGCCGGGAGAGGTACTGCCGGGCCTCGGGGGCGTCCCCTTCGTAGAGGTCACTGTCCAGGTGGTACCAGGTGTGGGTGTAACCACCCGTCACGATGCGGCTGGAGAAGGAGAACCGGTGATCGTGAGGACGGTCGTAGTGATCGTCGGTGGAGATGTGCAGCCTGAGCCGGATGCCACGGTCCAGGGCGTCGTACAGCACGATGTAGTCGAGCAGTTGGTGGCGCTCGCACATGGCCAGCAGTTCGGGCTTGTGCTCGACGGCGTAGACGAGGTCGCGCAGAGCCGCCTTGTCCTCTGCCAGGGCGTGCACGGCCTTGCGGGTGATCTCACCGGCTGCTTCGAAGTCGTTCCAGTCGACGACGAGGTTGTCGAGCGCATGGGTCACGTCTGCTCCTGGGGGACGGCCGGCAGCGGTGCTCACCGCTGCCAGTGCTTCGGGGGTACCGATCGTGGTCAGTGCCGTGGCGCAGTCCTTGCGCAGAGCGTCTGCCTGCTCGGCCCCCTCCCCTCCAGGGGTCCAATGGGGGTGCGGAGTGCTGACGCGCACGAGGGCCCGGGCGAGGGCGGGGACGGCGTCCGTCGACCTGGTGCGGGCCAGTGCCGTGACGACGTCCCGGTTGGAGATCTCCAGGCACTGACGATCCAGGATGGCGGCCAGGGGAACCGCGTAGCGCTCGTCCGGCTGGGCGGCACAGATGGGCGTCAGGATCTCGACGGCGTCCCAGTCCTGCTTCGTGAGGGCGTGCTGCAGCGTCCGCGCGATGAAGCCGGGAGCGTCGGGGCTGCCCGCACACCGTGCGGCGAATTCGCTCTCGGACAGGCGTCCGGCGATGGTCTCGGCGAGGGCGGCGGTGAGAGTGTCCAGGTCGGATGTGCCGACGTGGTCGCGGCTGGGGCTCATGCGTCCCTCCGAATAACTCCCACGCCCGGCCATGCGGCGGTGGTGCGATAGACCACGGTGCACTGATCCTTGTGGGTGTCGGCGAATTCGTCGAAGACCTGGGCGAGCCGGTGG
This sequence comes from Streptomyces sp. NPDC005566, assembly GCF_040605575.1. Classification (NCBI taxonomy): domain Bacteria; kingdom Bacillati; phylum Actinomycetota; class Actinomycetes; order Kitasatosporales; family Streptomycetaceae; genus Streptomyces; species Streptomyces sp. NPDC005566. Next base: position 124,263 of record NZ_JBEXDB010000020.1, read on the forward strand.
TCCTCGAACAGCGAGAGGTCGTCGACCACGATGTGGCCACCGATGTCGAGCAGCGGAAAGACGTTGCGCAGGTCCTGGGCCAGGATGGAGCGGCGGTGGCTGCCGTCGACTCCGATCAGGTCGAAGGACTCGGTCAGCGTCGGCACGGTCGCGGTGGAGGAACCGTCGAGCCAGGAGACGGAGCCGGCGAAACCGCGTCGGGAGATCTCCGTTTCGGCGCGGTCGCGATGTCCCTGCTTCTTCTCGTTGATGGTGAAGAAGTCGCACAGGACCAGCCGGTCCACTGCGCCACTGGCGTCGAGGACCACGGCCAGTGAGCCGCCTTCCTTGACCCCGATCTCCAGATAGCTGCGCGGGCGCGTGGCAGCGGCGACGCGGCGAAGGGCTATGCGGTAGTAGGGGGAGTCGAGCTTCTTGAAGGGGAGATCGGGCCGGTGGAGTGCGATCGGCGCGCGTGGGTCCTGTGCGCCGATCGAGTCGATTTCGTCGTTGATGTCCTCGAACATGGGTTTTCCGTTGGTTGAGGGCTGGCGGCGGTACGTCTGTGCGAGCACCGGCTCACGGCCGTGTGGCGCGGACGTGGGCTGCGATGGCGTGTGCGGTGTCGCGCGGGCCGGTGCCGGTCTCGGGCCGGATCACCAGCCAGTCGTGCTGGTCGGCCATGGCCAGGAGGTGCCGGCGGATGAGTTGCTGGTAACCGCAGAAGGCCTCACGTGCCGGTCCGGTGAATCCGTCCCATCGGCCGAGCTCGGTGTCCTTGAACTGAGCACGCCGCTCCCAGGCCGTAGCGGGTTCGACGTCCAGGAGCACGACGAGAGCGGGTTGTGGAGCGGGAGCGAACAGGGACCACACCCACTGGGGGTCGAAGGGTTCCCGGATCAGGGTCTTGGCGACGTTGCGGTAATACCAGCCGTCCATCACCGTCACACCGGGGGCGTCCGGCGCGAGATCGGGACGCAGACGCGCCAGGGATGCGTACCAGGAGGCGATCAGCAGGATCCAGTGGGTGGCGCCGAAGGTGTCGCCGCTTGTTTCGTCGGAGGCCCAGATGAGATCGCGCAGTGCGGCTGCGCGCTCCGCGGTGGCCTTGTCGGCGGCGGTCACCGACTTCTTGTCACCACGCTGCTGACCCGGCTTCAGGGAGAGGTGTTCTGCCAGGATCGGGGCAAGGGTGGATTTCCCGCTGCCGTCGATGCCTTCGATGGCGATCAGCACGGGCGTGCCTCGTCTCCGGTCGGGACCGGGCCGAGGCGGGCCGGGCCGAAGTGCTTTTCCAGGAGGAAGCGCACCACCCCGTCCTCGTGGTTGGCCGGGACCACCGTGTCGGCCCTGGCCCGTACGGCCGGGTGGGCGTTGGCCGGAGCGATGGTGTGCTGGGCGGCGTCGAACATGGTGAGGTCGTTGAGATGGTCGCCGCAGGCGGTCACGGGCACCTGGGCGAGCCCTGCGTGCGCGGCCAGGACCGGCAGGGCCGCGCCCTTGTCCGCGAGCGGGTGCGCGATGTGGATCTCGGTCCAGCCGGGGGCGTATCCGTTGGCGGCCCAGGACACGTGTGCCGCTTCGCCCAGGTTGTCCCGGAGCCGGCGGGCGATGCGTTCCGCCTCCGGGTCGGGGACGAAGCCGGTGACCGTGGCGACGTGTTCGCCGAGCGCCACGGCGGGCAGGTCCGCGCAGACCCGCAGGCGCGGGTCACCGTAGGCCTCCTTCTCCCGGACGTACCAGGTGGAGCCGGGGTTCTGGCGGGGACCGTGGCTGACGTGGTCGGCGGCACCGTCCCAGGTGGTGAGCACGGGGTCGGCTGCGGCGGCTGCCAGGACCCGTACCGCCTGGACGGCCGCGGCGGGGGACAGCGCGTGGCCGACCAGGTGCTGTCCGGTGGTGAGGTCGGTGATGAAGGCCCCGTTGAGTTCGATCACCGGCAGGGTCAGCCGCAGCCCGTCGAGGAGCACGCGCATGGCGGCGACGCTGCGGGCGCTGGCCGCGGTCAGCGCGATGCCGCTGTCCAGAAGACGGTTCAGGCCGTCTCGGGCGAAGGGGCTCAGCGTCGCGTCGGGCCTCAGCAACGTGCCGTCCAGGTCGCATACGTAGAAGGCGCCTGAATCGGGTGAGGTGCCTGGGGTCATGGTGATCACCTGTCGAGCAGAGCCGGCAGAGCCGCACGTAGGTCGGCCATGGAGGTGACGATGTGATGCGCCTCGTCGAGGCGGTCACGTGGAGTGAGCCCCGCGAAGGCCACGACGGTCATGCCGGCACTGCGGGCCGCCCGTACACCGGCCTGGCTGTCCTCGATCACCAGGCAGGCTCGGGGAGCGGTTCCGTTGAGGGCTGCTGCGTGCAGGAACAGGTCGGGGGCAGGCTTGCCCGCCGTCACGTCGTCGACGGTGACGAGCTGCTCCGGCGTGGTGCGGGGCAGGATCCCCGCTGCCGAGAGTGACCTTTCCGCGCGAGCGCGCGTGTCATTGGTGGCGATACACCAGGGGGCTTTCCGGGATTCGACCTCGTCAAGGACTCCCAGAACGCCCGGGACCGGAGTCAGTTCATCTGCGAAAGCGCGGTGGAGCCGGCCGTGCAACTCGGTTTCGAAACTCGCGCGGAGCGTTGTTCCGAAGACCTCTTCAACGCGGGCGATAACGGATGGAAGGGAAAGTCCCAAATAGTTGTCCACGGCTTCCGAAAAGGTTGTCGGCACGCCATGTTCGGTCAACAGGTCTGCCAGGCATCGGTTTGCCAGAAACTCGCTGTTCACCAGAACGCCGCTGTTGTCGAAAATGACCAGTTCGTGACGCACCGGTCCTCCAGGGGGAATGTGGTGAAAAGTAGAATGCCCGATCGGGCGGGTGATTTCGCTGCCGGCTTTGTGGGCCCAGGGTGCGCGGAGATGCGTGGAAGTCTGTACGGCTCGATGCGGCTGCGTGTGTAAAGCCATGCCGGCCGCACATCAGGATTCTTACGTCAGACGCGGTGGCCTCGTGAGGTCGGAGATCCCTCTGTCTCGTGATCATCCAAGGGTACGGGTCCCGGATTGGCAATTGTGCATTCCTACAAGGAATCTTTTGGGGGTGATGTTTCAGGTTAAGGGGTTGACAGGTCCGACAATAGGTGGTGCTCGAAGTGACTGGTTGTCCTCCCAGGGTATGTGTAAGCCCCGCGCTCTTGTCACTCGCGGCCATCCGTGACTAATCCGAACAGGCGCCACACTCCTGGGCGTTACTTGCAACACGGACATCTGGCGGAACTCGATCAAGGGCTATTGCCATGCCGAAGTCGAGCCCTGTACCGTCCGCGAAGAAGGGTCCATTTGGCCCGTGCGCCCGGATCGATCGAGCGGGAAAGCCCGGAGAGCTCCTGCTGCCGGGGGTTAACTCATTTTGTAGAATTCGTATTCGGTCGAATGGCCTGGGTTGCGGGAGTTGCTCCCGCGCACGAGGGCGGAGGATTCGGCCGAACATTCTCCTGCGGTCCATAGAAGATAGGGATGCAATGGCCACGAACGGGACCGGCGGTGCGCCGATGGCAGGTCCGTCCACGAGCCATCGGACGCAGGCGGGGTCTTCGCCCGTCGACCCGCTGCTGCCCGTGGAAGTCCACTGCCACGGGTTCGCGGGCGTCGACTTCTCCGAGTTCGCCCAGCTCGACCTGGAACTGCTCGAAGAGATCTGCGCCGCCGAGGGCGTCCTGAGCATCCCCACCCTCTACCTCCGGCACGACCGCCTCGCCGACTTCGAGGCATTCATGCAGCGCTACCACGCGATGCGCGCGGCGGGCCGGCTTCCTCATGTCGTCGGTGTGGCGCTGGAGGGCCCGCTGCTCGCCAGCCATGGCGGCACTCCCGCATCCACCGTCTGGGCCCCGACCAAGGCGGAGTGGGAACGCCTCGCTCTCCTCGGTGACCTCGGGCTGTGCTACATGGTGCTGTCCCCCGACGCCTTCACACCCGCGTCCGACTTCTACGGTCAAGTCCGTGCCCTGCAGCACCCCGGCTTCGAATGGATCATCCCGACACTCGTCAGCCACGGTGTCCGGCCCGCTCTGGGGCACTTCACCCGGGCAGATCCCGCCCGTAGTGCCGAGTTGGTCGGTGAGATCGTGGACATGGCATGGGCCTCCGAATGGGGTGGGCGCGGTGCCCGGGTGGTCACCGACCACCTGTTCAACGACATGCCCCTGAACATCCGGCACGCCTTCCGCACCTCACGTGCGCGGCAGCAGAGGGATGCCGTACTCGCCGCGTACGACCTCCCCGGCTGGACGCTCCAGGCCATGGCCGAGATCGCCGGACCGGTCCCGGCTGCGATCATGTGCGAGGCCGCGGCAGGCCGGATCGCCGCGTGCATCAACTTCGACGGGGAGCACGTCGACCTCGCCATCGCCGGCCGAGCGGTGGAGATCATGGGCGTCGAGCACTCGATGATGATGACCGACCGCTGCGACTCGGCCCGGCTCGGCGGCCAGGATCTGACCCCGGGCGACGAGAACGGCCTCTGGTACCAGGAGGGTGGCATCGTCGCGGCGGGATCCCAGCCGCTCGCCAAGCAGATGCGCAATGCATCCGGGCAGGACATCACGGGCTCGGAACTGTGGAGCCTGGCCGCCGGCACCGCCCACCGGGCCTTCGGACTCACCGCCCCGAAGGCGGATGACCTGGCCGAGGGGCGTCTTGCCGCCACCTATGAGGCCTGGCGTGACCTCAGTAGTTTCGGCACCAAGCAGTGAGGTCCTCGATTCGCCGGCTCGGCCCTTCCGGCCCGCAGGGCCCGTTGCGTATCGCGATGCTGGTGTCGGCCACCGGAGCCAACCTCACCACCGTGCTCCAGATGCAGGAAGCGGAACCCGAGCACTACCAGGTCTGCCTGGTGGCCTCGCACGGCACCCGCTCCAAGGCGCTTCATGTGGCGGCGGAACACGGAGTGGAAACCTGGCCCGGAGACTTCGACGACCACTGCGGTCTGGCCTCGCAGGCACGTACACCACAGGACAGGGCCGTCTACCGGCGCCGCGCGAGAGCGTGGCACGACCGCCTGAGTGAGCGTCTGTCCCGGTGGGAGGCGCAGAACGGAGAGCTGGACCTCGTCGTGCTGGCGTACCACCGCTGGATCGAGGGCGACCTGCTCGATCGATTCAACATGCGCATGATCAACCAGCATCCCGGTGACCTGAGCGTCCTGGACGGTCACGGTCGCCGTGTGCTGATCGGCAACGACCCGGTCCGCCAGGCCATCGAACTCGGTCACTCCTCGACCCGCACCTCCTGTTTCCTGGTGGACGCCAGCCACGACGGCGGAGCGGTCCTCTGCCAGGGACCGGAAGTGTCCACGGCGGGACTGTCCGCGACCACCGAGGCCGCCTGGCAGCACGAACGCAAGCAGAAGGAACTCAGCGATCGTCCCTGCCTGCAGTGGAGTATCAGCGCCTACCGCCGGGGCGACCTCTCGGTGGGCGGCGGTACACACGCCGACGGCAGCCTGCAGGTCTGGGAGCGGGACCGCGCCCTGCCGCTCGGAGGGAAGAAGCTGAGCCATGAGTAGTACCACGGAGACCACCGCTGTCAGCACGATCGGCGAGGACGATCTCGCACCGCTGACGGCCGATCCGCACAAGCGCGAGCTGTACCGGGTCGACACCTACCTGCGCGAAGGGCTTCTCTCCTTCGACAGGCTCGGCGCTTTCGTGAATCTCCCCGACCGGACCTTCGTCGTCATCAAACCCGACGCCATCGCCGGTCGCCGCGGTGCAGTGATCCTGGACATCCTGCGCAGCCGTGGATGGCATCCGGCAGCCGCCACCATCTTCACGTTCAACCCGCTGCTGACCCGCGAACTGTGGCGCTACCAGTTCAACGCGGCGTCGGAACAGCGCATCGCGGTGGTGGACCACCTGCTCGGCTCCGGCCGCAGTCTGCTGGTTCTGCTCGAGGACCATGCCCGGCCCAGCTGGCTGCCGGCCAGCGCCCGGCTCACCTCGGCCAAGGGGGTCGCTGATCCGGAGGCTGCCCGAGGCAGCGACCTGCGCACCCAGATGGGACGTGTCAACGGCCTGTTCAACTTCATGCACACCGCCGACGACCCCGCCGACGTCGTGCGCGAACTCCAGCTCTTCTCCTACGGGACCGGATGGTCCTGGTGTGCCGAAGCCCTCGCGAGCAAGGGCCTGATGAGCACCGAGCAGCAGAGCGCCGCCTGGGCCGACGTCCACCGGCAGATCGGGACGCTCGAGGCCGAGACCCCCGCGCACGACCTCGACGCCGAACGCAGCCTGGAGCGCCTGCGCCATTCGTCGGACGCGTGGGCACACTGCGCGACCGCATGGCGCTCACCGCGGCGGATCGGCGACTGGCTCGACACCCTGGCCACCACACCCCTCCCCGAGGGCTCAGCACGCTGGGACGTACTTTCCGTGCTGACCATGTGGATCGACTGCAACCAGCCAGGTATCGCCGCCGTACTCCCCACCACATCCGCCGACGACTGGCGGCAGACCCCGAGGCAGACATGACCCACATACCCGCCTTCGCCGGGGCCGGTAACCTGATCTACCGCTCCTCCCACGTTCCCCAGTTCGTCAAGGCCGCAGGGTGCTACCTCCAGGCAGCCGACGGCCGCCGCTACCTCGACGCGGAGGCAGCCAACGGCACGGCGGCCTTCGGGTACGACTCCTCCCTGCTCCGCGAGGCCCTGAGCCACTGCGAGGAGATGCCCGGGCTGCCGTCGTTCTGCGAGTCGCCCCTGCGCCTGGACGTGCTGTCCCGGCTCGAGCCCCTGTTCAGCCAGGCTGTCGGTCAGCCCGGCCGTGTGGAACTCGATCTGGGCGGGGCGCAGGGCATGGAGACGGCCCTGCGCATCGCCTTCAGCAACAACGGCCCCGGCACCATCGTCGTCTTCGAGGGCGCATTCCACGGCCGCTCGGGTATCACCAGCATGCTCAGCTCCAGCCCTCGTTACCGCGAGCTCCTCGCAGCCTGGGGACTGGAAGTGGTCCGACTGCCCACACCGGACTGCGATCGATGCGTCCACCGGCAGCCCGACGTTCCAGGCTGCACCACCGGCTGCCGGCAGGCCGTAACCAGGTGGGGGGCCGAACTGAGCGGCGTGGGCGGCACCGGCTTCGGCCGCAAGGTGAGCGCGTTCGTCTTCGAGTCGGTGCAGAACGTCGGCGGTATGGCCGTGCCTGACGCCGACCTCCTGCGCTCAGCGGTCGCCCACGCCAAAGCCAACGGTGCCCTGGTCATCGCCGACGAGATCTTCACCGGCATGCACCGCACCGGCCCACGCTGGGGGTTCCAGCGGGCGGGCGTCTCCCCGGACATCGTCGTCGCCAGCAAGGCCCTGACCAACGGAGCCGCCGCACTCAGCGCGGTCTGGGCCCGCGAGCCCCTGGCCGACCCGGGCACCTACCGCCCCGGCAGCCACTCCTCCACCTACATCGGGATCCCTCATTCCCTCGGTGTGGCCCGCGCCGTGCTGGACCGCTGGGCGGCCTGGCCCGAGGTCGAAGCAGACATGCGCGTCCTCGAGGAGGCCATGGCCCACCGGCTGGACACGTTGCGTCGTCGCCACCCCGAGCTGATCCTCGGCACCGATGCGTTCGGTGGTACCGCCCGCATCGTTCTGAACGGCCCCCACGCACCCGAGCTGCGCCGGCTGTGCCTGACCGCCCACGAATCCCTCGGCCTCATCGTGGCCTCGACCGGCATGGCCCCCGACGTCATCAACATCCACCCGCCCTTGGTGATCACCCCGTCCGACCTCGACGTGATGATCGAGGTCCTGGAGGCCGCGCTCACCGCACTCGCCCCGACCGTCGACGGCGGGCAGAGGTGACCCAGCCGGAACCGGAGGACCCACTCGTCTGCATCTGCGGCCACGTCAGCGAGACGAAGGTACTCCAGGCACGCGACCGAGGCATTCGCAGTGTCAACGAACTGCGGAAGGAGACGGGTGCCAACTCGGGCTGTGGTGACTGTCGTTGGGACCTGGAGGACCTGCTGGGCATCAGCCCCTAGCGCGGCTCGAACGCCGGCCGGCGGCGTCGGGTTGCCGGGAGGAACGTCATGACGTATCTCCTGGCTTTACGGAAAGAGACGCCGAAATCAGTGCCGAATCTGCTGTCCGATTTGCTCGCGATCAGCTGCTTCGATGTGCAGCATGCGCATATGGGAAAGGGTGCTTCTCTGCACCTTGCCTCGGTAATCCGAACCGGGCGCCTTGATCAGGATGAAGCGAAATGCGAAGATCTTGTACGGTTCGGCGGAGCACGGCTCTTCGGTGAACGGAACGTCCCTCTTCTCGTCCTTCTTCGGTCGATGCCGGGGAAGTCGAGTTCCACCGCCGGTGAGAATGGAAGGTACCTGGTGAAAATTGCTCTCGCTCCTTCGGCCGAGCGCACCCCTTCCTGCCCTCCGGCCGGTCTGGCGCGGCTCGCGGCGCTGCTGCGGCGGGTGTTCCCGGGCTGCCTCCGGCCAGATCAACGATGCGCCGTACCCGGTTGCACGCCTGTTTGAGGGCCTGCTTCGAGCCCTCGGAGCCGTCCGGGCGGAGCCCGACGTCCCATGGAAAACGAATTGGAGAAGCTGTGCCGGTTTCCGAACGTGAAGAAGATATTCTGGCGAAATGCGCCGTCATCATCGGCGTGGAATCGATTGCTGAACACGATGATTTCTTCGGCGTCGGTGGTGATTCCCTCGATGCCGCCGAGATCAGTGAAATGCTTACGGCGGAGGCGGGTCGGGATGTGGACATGGAAATCGTGCTGGGCAGTCCGACCTTCGCTGACATGCTTGCCTCCCTGCGCGGCTGATTCCAGCAGACGGACATAGGGGGAGGAACGTGCGCGACCTGTTGGATTTGCTGGATCGCAGAGCGGCCGACGGCAGCGTCCGCTACGTGCGGCTCGATTCCTCCGCGAGGAACGCCGGAGAGCTGACCGGCGCTGAGCTCGCCCGGCGCTCCCACGGGCTCGGTGCCCGGCTGGCCTCCCGTTGGCCGGCCACCGGCAGCACGTACGTGCCGATCGTGGCCCGCGACCCCTTGGCCTTCATCGAGGCGTTCTTCGGCGTGCTGCGGGCCGGGCTGGTTCCGGTGCCTGCTCCGGGTATGCCGCACACGCACCCCGGGCACGCCCGGCGCCTGAGCGGCATCATCGAGGCATCTGCCCCCCGCGCCGTCGTCGTCGACACACCGGAAGCGGCCGCCGCGTCGGTGCTGACGGACTGTCCGGTCCTGCTCCTGGAGGAGGTGCGGGCGGCGGCCGCACCGGTGGAGCCCTGCGCCGGTGGGGTGGCCGACGAGGTCGCCTACGTGCAGTACACCTCCGGATCGCTCGGCGCTCCCCAGCCCGTCCTCCTGCGGCAGCACCACGTGCTCGCCCACCTGGCCCAGGCAGCCGAGGCGTTCGAGGAGACGGCGGAGAGCGTCTCGGTCGGCTGGGTGCCCCTGTACCACGACATGGGCCTGGTCACCGCAGTCCTCCGTCCCCTGTGGAGCGGGTACACCTCGGTGCTCCTCGACCCCTTCGACTTCGTTCGGGACCCCTCGTCGTGGCCGCGGGCGATGAGTGACTGGGAAGCGACCCACACCTCGGCGCCAGACTTCGGGTACGCCCTCTGCACGCGCAAAGTTCCCGGCGACACCGGGGAGTACGACCTGTCCCGGATGCGTGTGGCCCGCTCCGCGGGCGAACCGGTGAGGGCGACGACGATGCGCTCGTTCGCCGAGAAGTTCCGGGAGGCGGGCTTCGCTCATTCCGCGTTCGCGCCCTCCTACGGACTCGCCGAAGCGACGCTCACGGTGACCACGTGCCCGCCGGGGCGTCCGCCCCGAACTCGCGCGCTGTCGGCCGCCGCCCTGCGCAAGGGGCGCGTCGAGGAGTCGGTCGCGCCCGCGGACGTGCAGGAGGTCGTCTCCTGCGGCCCGCCGCTGCGGGACACGCGCGTGGAGATCCTGGACCCGGACACCGGGGCCGTTCTCGGCCCGGACCTGGTGGGCGAGGTGTGGATCAGCGGTCCGCAGGTGGCCACCTCGCCCGACGGGCACCGCGTCGGTGGAGACCTCGGACACCGCACAGGCGACCTGGGGTTCCGGGACGGTACGGAACTGTTCCTGCTGGGCCGGGCCAAGGAGCGCTTCCAACGTGCGGGGGAGAACTTCTACAGCGTGGAACTGGAGGCTGCCGTGGCGGCCGCCGACCACCGGATCCGACAGGGCCGCACCGCGGTCTTCGCCGCCCGGCTGCCGGGCGGCGAAGACCCCGTCCCGGTCGTCCTGGCCGAATGCCGGGCGGAGACGGAGCGAGAGATCGACGAGACCGCGGGGCGTTCCCTGGCCCGGTCCGTCGTCTCCGCGCTGGGCCGGGGCATGGGCCTTCCGGTGTCCGTGGTCTGGCTGGTGCCCGCCGGCACGCTGCCCGTCACCACCAGCGGAAAGATCCGGCGCGGCAGCTGCCGGGACGCCTTTGAGGAGAACGCGATGCCGACCATCCACCGCTACGGACAGGGACAGTGATGAGCGCACGACCAGGGGTGTCGGACGCCCCGTGGAGAGAGCGGGTTCCGGAGAACCTGGGGCGGGACGTCACCGACGAGATGGCCGCGTACGTGGAGCGCGTCCCCGAGGCCGCGTCCTGCGTGGCCACGGGCTCACTGATCGAGGGGCTCGGTAACGGCAACTCGGACATCGATCTCTACGTGATCCAGCCGTCCGACGGTGCGGCCACCAATCCGGTGGCCATCGGCATCCGGGATTCGCGCTATGTCGACGTCGAATACCTGAACCTCGCTGCCCTCCACAAGCTGGCCGACGCCTTCGAGGCCGCCTCTGCCGACGAGGTCCCGGCGGCCTTCGCCCTCCGCGATTTCGCTCGCTACTACCGGCTGGCGATCGCTGCCCGGCTGCAGGTCACCGACGAGGGGGAGGCTCTCCTGGACCGGTTCTCCACCCAGCGGTCCTCGGCTCTCTTCGCGCCCTGGTCCCTGACCCAGGCCGCCGTGCACCTGGCGCGCGCGACGGTCGCCCGGGGACTGAAGGACGTCCCGCGGGCCGTGGTCCTGACGCGCCGGGCCGCGGTGTGGCGAGCCACGTCCCGGCTGGCGGCCGAGGGAGAGGGCTACCCCCATCTGAAGTGGGCCACGGTCAAGGCCGCCCGCCGGTTCGGAGCGGACACGCCCGGATACCGGTCCTGCCTGGAGGGCCACGACGTGACCCCCGCCACTCTGGACGCGGTGCTGGCCGCGCTGCGCGAGCACATCGCACCCGCGGCCGCCACCGGCGGGGACGACGTCGTCTGGACGCTCGCCGAGGGTGTCACCACCGTGGCCGACGGGGACGACCTCCACCTGATCCTGGGCCGCAGGTCCATCGCGCGGGTCGACGGCCTGCGCCGAGTGCTGGTCGACCACCTCGCAGAGGGAAACTCCTGGTCGGCCACGGTGGAGCTGACCGCCGAGCAGCTGCACGTGTCCCCCGGCGACGTCCGTACGACTGCCGCTCCGCTGATGCGAGAGCTCGCTGACGCCGGCTACGTGGCGTCCGCTGCCCAGGGAGGCCGACGATGACCGCGCACAGTACGCCTCTCAAGAGCTGGGTCCGGTCCAGGCGCCGGGTCAACACGATCGAGCTGAAGATCATGGCACTGCGCTACGACCTGGACGGCGCCGTGGAGGCCGGTCAGCACGGACTCGCCTGGTGGAGCGCACAGGAGTTGTTCACCTTCGCGGTGGAGCTCTCGCTCATCGAATCCGGTGTGGAGTCTCCCAGCATGGAGGACCCCGTCGAGCGGGTCTGCGGCGCCCTCGACTCCCTGCACAGGGTGAACCCCGAACTCGCCGAGGCCGCATGGGAACTGTGGCTGCGGCCCCAGCCCTCGCAGGAGGAGATGGGGCGGGCGCTCGACGAGACGCTGGCCTTCATCGAGCAGCGGCTGGGCCTGCCCTGGGTGCTGTCGCGGCAGCAGGCGGTGTTGCGCTGGGCCGCGAGCACCAGCGCACTGCGTGCCGTCGCGAAGCACCTCGGCATGGCCGCGTCCGAGGACTGGTACGTCGGTGCGTCGGACGCCCCGGACCTCGACTGGTACAGCGAGATCGTCGCCACGCTCGAGGCGGAGAGCCACCGCTGACCTTCCGCCCGTCCGTCGCCGCTCGACAAACACCTGGGAGACTTCGTGAGCGACCGTACGACTGCGCCCGCACGGTTGTCCTCGGGGCAGGAACGCCTGCTGTGGCTGCACGAGCTGGCCCCTGAGCACGGTGGCTATCACCTGCCGCTGATCCTCCGCTTCGCGGGAGAGGTCGGCACGCAGGCCATGTCCGGTGTGCTCGACCAGCTGGTGGCCCGGCACGCGGTGCTGAGCTCACGCTGTGCGCGCGACGAGACGGGCAGCACCTTCCAGGTGCCCGAACCGGGCTTCCGGGTACCGCTCACACGGAGGCGGGAATCCCGGCCGGGGGAGTGGCAGGAGATCGCCGGCCGTGCGCTCGCGGAGCCGTTCGCACTGTTCGCGGCCCCGCCCGTGCGGGCCGTGATCGTGGACTGCGCCGACGGTTCCTCCGTCGTCGTCCTGGTCATGCACCACCTGGCGTGCGACGGCGTGTCCCTGTGGACCCTCACCGAAGACATCCTCGCCCTCCGGCGCGCCGCCCGGACCGGAGAACCGGCACGGCTGGTGCCGGTGACCGGGACCTACGCCGACTTCGCTCACGCCGAGCAGGCCGGGCTGGACGAGGAGACGACGGAGAGCCGGCTCGCCTACTGGCGTCGCGAACTCGCCGGCATGGAGGTGGCCTCACTGCCCGGCGATCTCCCGGTCCAGCGGCCCGGCACAACGGCACACCAAAGAGCGTTCAGCCTGTCCGCCGCGCACACCCGGGCGCTGGAAGAACTGGCCGGCCGGCACCGTTCCCCGCTCACCTCCGCGATCGGCGCCGCCTTCCAGTCATGGCTCGTCCGGCACACCGGCCAGTGCGAC